>NZ_JALQEB010000037.1:0-420147 GCF_023630905.1 Caballeronia sp. ATUFL_F1_KS4A
CAACATGCCGCCGCGCCCCGCCGACTGGGGGGGTCTTTCGGTGTATCGATTATGGGGGGGGCCGCGTGGTGTGTGGTGCGGGCAAACTCTCCGCGGCGGCCCCCAAAAAGGGGCGCCCCCCGCTTTTTTATTTGCGCGATGACATCAGCCGTGCGTCGTGCCTTTAGGCATCCTTGACGACGCGCACGCCTGCAACGCGACGATCGCCTTGTTTGCGAGCGTGAGCGTTTCCTCGCAGGCGAGGCGGTCGCGAAAGATCGAGCATCCGCCGCCGGCGTTCACTTTCGCCACCGCGTTACGCAGCTTGTCGAGCGCGGATTGCGGCGAGCCGGCGTCGCGAATCATCGACGCGATATCGAACGCGCTGCCGGCGTCGGTTTCGACGTAGCCGGGGCATTGCGTTTGCGCGTGAGCCGCCATGCAGATCATGCCGGCAGCCGCAGCTAGCGAAAGGCGCCGGGCGCGGCGTCGAGAAGGGTAGAGGAGGGCATCCATTGGCGTCACCATCGTCAGATTCGCATTGACAAATCATGCGTTCGGCGAACTCGTGACGGCTGGAACGGACGAATGCTTGTCCACAGAATCGGTGGGCAAGATTGTGGATATCCTGAGCATCGCCGGGCCAACGTGTTGATGCGTAACGCATTTGACCCGGCGTACGAAATTCGCGCGTTGCTTCGTCTCCCATTCTGAACCGGTAAAAAAATTCGCGCCGGCCGCGTCAAAAAACGCCTAAACCCGGAATGCCTGGACGGTTTGCCCGAGTTCGCGCGCCTGCGCGTCGAGCGCGTGCGCGGCCGTCGCCGCTTCGTTCACGAGGGCGGCATTCTTCTGCATCAAACGATCCATCTGCGATACCGCGTCGTTCACTTCGTCGATGCCGCTGCTTTGCTCGCGCGAAGCCGTCGCGATCGCTTCGACGAGCATCGACACGGCGTCGACGGAAGCGAGCAGATCGGCGAGCGTCGTGCCCGCGCGCATGACCGTCGAGCCGCTCGATTCGACGTGCGCGTTCACTTCGCGGGTCAATTGCGAGATTTCCTTCGCCGCGGCCGACGAGCGTCGCGCGAGCGCGCGAACTTCCTCGGCGACGACAGCAAAGCCACGTCCGAGCGACCCGGCTCGCGCCGCTTCGACCGCCGCGTTCAGCGCGAGCAGATTCGTCTGAAACGCGATGGATTCGATCACGCTCGTAATCTGCCCGATCTGCGCCGAACGCGACGACAAATCCGTCATGCGCGCGATTGCATCGGCGACGGCGCGTTCGCCATCTTTCGCGCGCCCAGACGCTTCCCTCGCCAACTCGCGCGCGCGATTCGCGTGCTCGGCGTTCGCGCGAACGGTGGATGCGATCTGCTCCATGCTCGCCGACGTCTGCTGCAAGCTCGCCGCATGTTCCTCGGTGCGCGCGGACAGTGCGTGGTTGCCCTCGGTGATGTCCGCCGCCGCGACGCCGATGGTCTGCGTCGAGCGCTTGATGTCGCCGACCATCGACGCGAGCTGGCTGCGCATCAGGCTCATCGCGTACATCACGCTTTCCGTGTCGCCGCGCGCGACGGGCACATCGGTCAGCAGATCGCCTTGCGAGACGCGCCGCGCCACGCTTGCCGCGAGTTCCGGTTCGCCGCCGAGCTGGCGCATGAGCGAGCGCGCCAACGAAAAGCAGAGCCAGCCGACGAGCGCCACGCCCGCCCCGATGCACGCGCCCACGCTCCATTGCACGATGCGGCTCACGCGTTGCGCGTCGTCGTATTCCTGCTGTGCGGCGGTGAGCTGAAACGCGCGCAGATCGGTGCTTTCCTTCTTGACGCGCTTCGCTTGCGGCTCGATCTGCTGCGTGACGATCCACTGTGCTTCGGCCAAATTGTTGGCGGCGAGCAGATCCGTCGACGGACGAAAGCCTTTGTCGCGCAGTGTCGCCCAGTCGGCGGCGAGGCGCTTTGCGAGCGGCGCTTCGGTCGAATCGAGCGGATAGCGCAGATAGCGGCCGAGCAGGGCATCGATATTTGCGACGCGCTGCTGCGTCGATGCGACCACGGCTTGCGTCTTTTGCGCCGATGGATCGAGCACGGCGTCGCTGATCGCGAACTGGCTTTGCGTGATGAGTTCGTCGATCGTGGAAATGGTCTGCAGCGCTTGCACGCGCCCTTCGAAGACGTGGCGTAGCGCGGCATTGCCTTGCTGGACGCCGAATAATCCGACGCTGCCGACCGCGACGAGCACGGCGGCGACCGCGCCCGTGACGATCGCGAGGCGCGCCTTGACGGTGAACTTTGACATGTTCGGTAGAAGAGAAACGTGCGCGGAGAAGTCCGAGGCGCGCAGCGGCCAATCATCGGACTTTTATGGAGAGCGCAATCTACCGATCGTCGACGACGTTTGTGTGACAAGCGCCGCGGTCACGCGCCGCAAACCTTTGCGTGCGCGTTCCCAACGAAAGCGACCGATGCCCCGCAATCAATCGCGCTTCGGAATCTCCAGTCCGCGCTTCACCGCAGGCCGCGCGAGAAACGCGTCGAGCACGCGCTCGACGTTCTTGAACTCGTGAAAATCCACCAGCTCGCGCGCTTCGTAAAAGCCGATCAGATTGCGCACCCACGGAAACGTGGAGATATCCGCGATGCTGTACTCGTCGCCCATGATCCAGTCGCGACCTTCGAGCCGCTTGTCGAGGACACCAAGAAGCCGCTTCGATTCGGCGACGTAGCGCGCACGCGGACGCTTATCCTCGTAATCCTTGCCCGCGAACTTGTGAAAGAAGCCGACCTGCCCGAACATCGGGCCGACGCCGCCCATCTGGAACATCAGCCATTGCAGCGTTTCGTAGCGCTTCGCCACATCGTCGGGCATCAACTGGCCGCTCTTCGCCGCGAGATAGACAAGAATCGCACCGGATTCGAAGAGCGGCATCGGCTCGCCGTTGGGTCCGTCCGGATCGATGATCGCGGGAATTTTGTTGTTCGGATTGAGCGACAGGAACTCGTCCGACATCTGATCGTTCTTGTCGAAGCGCACGAGATGCGGCTCGTAAGGCAGGCCGGTTTCCTCGAGCATGATCGAGACTTTCACGCCATTGGGCGTCGGCAGCGAATAGAGCTGAATGCGCTCGGGATGCTGAGCGGGCCATTTGCGGGTGATGGGGAAATCGGCAAGCGCGGTCATTTAGAGTCCTCGAAGGTCGAAGCGCCGAATATAACGATTTCGCGGCTTTCCTGCGTCGAAGACACCATCGCGCGCGCTGTCATCCGCTCGCCGCATCGACAGGAAAAGATTGAGGGATCTCGTACAGACGACGTATGTCGAAACGCGGAATCTGTTCTTGCCTCGACTACAAAAGCGATTGTAGGAATCGCAGCATCGATACGAGGATTGCGCGCAGCGCGAAGGTCAAGAAGTCAACGAACAACGAAGAAACCAAGCCCTTGCGGGAATGTGCAGCGCGAACGCGACGTGCGGGCCGGTCCACTGGCTCGGTTATTGCATCGGCACGGGTGCCCGGGAATCCGTGCCGGCCTTACGAACCGTTGGTTACGCTGCCATGAAAACCGCTCCTCTCGCAACGCTTACCGCAATCGCTGCCGTGGTCGGGGGACTGCTGCCCAGCCTGTGCACCGCCACGTCTCTCGAAAGCCAGCTCGACTGCAAGTCCAGCGCGCACAACTTCATCGCACCGCTCGTCGCCGATAAATCCATCGACGCGCGCCCCATGCGCGTCGAGGCGAATTCGGTCAACGCGTTCAAGCCGACCCAGGGAAGCGAGCTCACCGCTTACGGCTTTCGCGTGTATGCCGTGCTGGGCTACGAGCACGGCGACGAGATGTTCAAGCGCGGTAGCGGCCAGCCGATCAACGATTCCGCGTATGGCGTCGTGGTGCTCGCCGCGTCGGAAACGGTCGAGGCGAAGGTGCGCGAATCGGGCAGCACGGCGGTC
The DNA here is from genome assembly GCF_023630905.1 of Caballeronia sp. ATUFL_F1_KS4A. NCBI lineage: Bacteria > Pseudomonadati > Pseudomonadota > Betaproteobacteria > Burkholderiales > Burkholderiaceae > Caballeronia > Caballeronia sp. ATUFL_F1_KS4A. The sequence continues at coordinate 3,932 of NZ_JALQEB010000037.1, forward strand.
GTCAAACAGGTCGTGCCGATGATGATGACCGCCGTCTTCTGCGACGGCAGCGGCGCGAGCAAGACGACGGCCGGCGCCGTTACGACGGAAGCGTCGCGGAATCGCTGAATCATCGTCGATAATGTTCTCCCCAAAAGCGCGCGCAAAGTGTCGCGCGCCCGACAACAGGAGAACGCCGACATGTCTGACGCAGCCAAGCAGTCTCAACGAATCGCCATCGTCACCGGAGCGGGAAGCGGGATCGGCCGTGCGGCGGCGCTGGCCTTGCTCGGCGACGGCTGGTCGGTCGTGCTTGCCGGAAGACGTCCCGCGCCGCTCGACGCGGTGATCGGCGAATCGAATGCAGCGGAGCGCGCGCTCGCCGTGCCGACCGACGTCTCCGATCCGCAATCGGTCGAGAAGCTCTTCAAGGCGGCGGTCGAGCGCTTCGGCCGCGTCGATCTGCTGTTCAACAACGCTGGCGTGACGAATCCGCCGGGACCGTTCGAGGACTGGACGCCCGAGCAATGGAAGAACGTCGTCGATATCAATCTGAACGGCATGTTCTATTGCCTGCAGCAAGCATTCCGCACGATGAAGGCGCAAACGCCGATGGGCGGCCGCATCATCAATAACGGTTCGATTTCCGCGAGCGCGCCGCGCCCCAATTCGGCGGCCTACACGGCGACGAAGCACGCGGTGCAAGGTCTCACGAAGACCGCATCGCTCGATGGCCGCAAGTACGACATCGCGGTCGGTCAGATCGATGTCGGCAATGCTTTCACCGAGCTGTCGGAGCGCATGTCGAAGGGCGTGCCGCAAGCGAACGGCGAGATCGCCATCGAACCGATGATGGACGTGAAGATCGTCGGCCAGTCGGTGCTCTACATGGCGAACCTGCCGCTCGAAGCCAACGTGCTGTTCCACACCGTGATGGCCACCAAGATGCCGTTCGTCGGCCGCGGCTGATTCTTCTTCTACGCGATCCGATACCAGACGCGAATGCCCGAGTACCAATGGCTCACGCTGGTATCGTCGCCGGCGCCGAACGTCGAGAGGCTCTCGACGTTCAGCACGTCGACGTCGTTCTCCGCAATCCACCTGTTCGCGCGCTCGACGAGCGCCGCGCCGTTCTCGTACACGTTGCCCTTGATGAGGTGATGCTGCACGATCTGTCGCTCGAAGTCTTCGTAAGCGATCTTCGCCATCCGCTGTCTCCTGATTTTCGTTCTGATGCGCCGATGTATCAGCGGCCGTTTATGTTGCGGCGCAGCGCTATCGCCGCATGACGCGTTCTGCCGATTCGAGCATCATATGGCCTGAGACACGCTCGTGCGAATCGGTGAATTCCGCGTGCGGGCGGCACGAGAACGCCAAGGAGAGCACGATGGACATGCGGCAACGCGAGCACATCGAGGCAGTCGTCGCGGCGACCACGCGGGCGGACGCGCTCGGTACGGCGCGAGCGCACGACGGCATCATTCAGTCTTCATGGCGGCGTTGCGTGCATCAGTACGGACTCGATCCGTCGCGCATGCAGGAAGCGCGCATCCTGCCGCAGACGCGCCTGCGCGAGCATCAGCAGCGCATCGACGACTTCGCGCGCATCGCGCGTCACGGTCTCGAAGCCTTGTACGAGCAGGTCGCGGGCATGGGTTATGTCGTGCTGCTCACCGATGCGCTCGGCGTGACCGTCGATTACATCGGCGATGCGAACACCGATTCCTCGCTGCGCCGCGCGGGTCTCTATCTCGGCGCGGAGTGGAGCGAAGCGGGCGCGGGCACCTGCGCGGTCGGCACCGCGCTCACGACGGGGCAGGCGCTCACCGTCCATCAGATCGATCATTTCGACGCCACGCACATTCCGCTAACGTGCACCGCCGCGCCGCTCTACGATTCGCGCGGCGCGCTTTCCGCGGTCCTGGACATTTCCGCGCTCGTGTCGCCGCAAGCGCGAGACAGCCAGAATCTCGCGCTGCAACTCGTGCGGATTTACGCGGGGCACATCGAGAACGCGAATTTTCTGCGCACGCATCGGCAGGACTGGATTCTGAAGCTGAACACCGCGCCGGAATTCGTCGATGTGAACCCCGAATATCTGATCGCGCTCGATGCGAGCGGACGCATCGTCGGACACAATCGCCGCGCGCATACGATGCTCGCCGCCGAAATCGGCCGTCCGGTCGCGCCGGGAGAAAGGGCGACGTCGCTGATCGGCGTGCCGTTCGATACGCTTTTCGACGCGCGCATCGAAGAGCTGGGCCGCTTCGTCTATTCGCGCCCGAGCGAATTGCGCGCGGTGCCGCTCGCAAAATCCGGCGCGCTGCTTTATCTGAGCGTGATGCCGCCCGCGCCGTGCGTCACGCCGTCGACCAACGCGACTGCGGCGCGCAGCGTGGAAGTGCCCGCGCCGCTCGCCGCGCTGTGCGGTGGCGATGCCGCGCTCAGGCGTCAACTGGAACGCGCCGCGAAGCTCGTCGATTCGCCGATCAACCTGCTCGTCAATGGCGAAACCGGCAGCGGCAAGGAGTTTTTCGCGAAGGCGCTGCATCGCGCGAGCGCGCGGCGCGCGGGGCCGTTCGTCGCGGTGAATTGCGCGGCGATTCCGGAGACGCTCATCGAAAGCGAATTGTTCGGGCATCTGCCGAACAGCTTTTCGGGCGCGGGCGCGAAAGGCAAGCGCGGGCTCATTCAGGAAGCGGACGGCGGCACGCTCTTTCTCGATGAAATCGGCGACATGCCGCGCGAGTTGCAATCGCGGCTGCTGCGCGTACTGGCCGAAGGCGAAGTGCTCGCGATCGGCGCGTCGCGGCCCGTATCGGTCGATGTGCGCGTGATTTCCGCCACCCATCATTCGCTCGACGCGCTCATGCACGACGGACGCTTCCGCGAGGATCTCTACTATCGCCTGAACGGCGCGCGTTTCACGCTGCCGCCGCTGCGCGAACGAAGCGATCTCGACTGGCTCGTCGACAAGCTGCTCGAAGGCGCGGTCACGCTGACGCCGGCGGCGCGTGAACGGCTGCATCGGCATGAGTGGCCGGGCAATCTGCGCGAGCTTTGCAACGTGCTGCGCTATGCGCGCGCGGTGTGCGCGAACGGTTCGATCGATGTCGATGATCTGCCGGAAGGATTCGACGGCGCGCCGACGCCAGTCGAAGCCGAGCCGGCGCGCGCCGTCGTCGAGGATTTCGATCCGCATCGGCTGCCGCCCGAAGGCATGCTGCTGATGCAGTATCTGCGCGCGGCGAGCTGGAATCTGAGCGCGGTCGCGCGGCAGATCGGCGTGAGCCGCATGACGCTTTACCGGCGCATGGCGCGCTACGGCATCAAGTCGCCGAATCAGCGCGACGCGGGTCACTAACGCGCGATACGCCTGTACTCCCGCCGATACACCTGCCGCTGTGACACCTGTCACGGCGGCGCCCCGTACACCCTCCAAAGCGCCCGATTTCCGCGGGTAATCCCTCGCTTTTTCGCGCGCGAAAGCCGTCTTCAGATTGGCATGGCGCTTGCCTTTATCCGCCGCACAAAACACACAACGGAGACACTGGCATGCGTGACAGCGCGGCGCCGCTCGTCGGCATCATTGCCAATCCTGTTTCGGCGCGGGACATCCGGCGCGTCATCGCGAATGCGAACAGCCTGCAGCTCGCGGATCGCGTGAATATCGTGTTGCGGCTGCTGTCGTCGCTCGCGTCGTGCGGCGCTTCGCGCGTGCTGATGATGCCGGACCGCGAAGGTCTCAAGGTCATGCTCCAACGGCATCTTTCGCGCAAGCAAGGTCCGGACGCCGCGCTCGCTCACGTCGAATTCCTCGACATGCCCGTGACCGCGCGCGTCGACGACACGTTTCGCGCCGCGCGCATGATGCGCGACGCCGGCGCCGATGCGCTCATCGTGCTCGGCGGCGACGGCACGCATCGCGCGGTCGTGCGCGAGTGCGGCCAGGTGCCGATCGCAGGCTTGTCGACGGGCACGAACAACGCCTATCCGGAAATGCGGGAGCCGACCATCTCCGGACTTGCGACGGGGCTCTACGCAACGGGCCGCGTCCCCGCGCGCCAAGCGCTCGCGTCGAACAAGTTGCTCGACATCGAAATTCGCGATGCGAAAGGCAGCGTGCGCCGCGACATCGCGCTCGTCGATGCCGTGATTTCGCACGAGCATTTCATCGGCGCGCGGGCGCTGTGGAAGATCGACACGCTCGCCGCCGTCTACGTCTCTTACGCCGATCCGCAGGCGATCGGCATGTCGGCGATCGCCGGTCTGCTCGAACCGCTCGGGCGGCACGACAAGGGCGGACTCGCGATCGAGCTCGGCAGACCAGGCGACTGCGAATTCGAACTGCACGCGCCGATCGCGCCCGGCCTCGTCGAACCCGTGCCGATCGCGAACTGGACGCGCCTCGCCGACGGCGTGCCGCATCGCGTGAAGCAGAAGAGCGGCATCGTCGCGCTCGACGGCGAACGCGAGCTCGCCTTCGGACCCGGCGACGAAGTGAGCGTCACGCTCAGGGAAAGCGCTTTTCGCAGCATCGATGTCGCCGCGTGCATGCGTTACGCGGCGGCGTCCGGGCTGATGCGTCAGTCCAGCAGCCACACCCGCTAGGCCAACCCACGGAAGACATCAAAGGAGACAGAGATGACAGCGACGCAACATGCGGGCGGCTTGCCGCTCTCCAAGGACGAACTGCTGAGCGCGTATCGCAAGATGCGCACGATCCGCGATTTCGAAGAGCGCCTGCACGTCGATTTCGGACGCGGGGACATTCCCGGCTTCGTGCACCTGTACGCGGGCGAGGAGGCGGCGGGCGTCGGCATCATGACGCATCTGAACGATGGCGACCGCATCGCGAGCACGCATCGTGGACATGGACACTGCATCGCGAAAGGCGTCGATCCGGTCGCGATGATGAAGGAGATCTACGGCAAGAAAGGCGGCTCGTGCAACGGCAAGGGCGGCTCGATGCATATCGCCGATCTGTCGAAAGGGATGATGGGCGCGAACGGCATTCTCGGCGCGGGCGCGCCGCTGATCTGCGGCGCGGCGCTCGCGGCGAAGTTTCGCGGCAAGGGCGAAGTCGGCATCACGTTCGCGGGCGATGGCGCGTCGAACCAGGGCACGTTTCTCGAAAGCCTGAATCTCGCGGCCGTGTGGAACCTGCCGGTGATCTTCGTGATCGAGAACAACGGCTATGCCGAATCGACCGCGCGTGACTACGGCACGGCCGTCGATAGCTACGTCGATCGCGCGGCGGGCTTCGGCATTCCGGGCGTGACCGTCGACGGCACCGATTTCTTCGCGGTGTACGAAGCGGCGGGCGAGGTCATCAAACGCGCGCGCGAAGGCGGCGGGCCGGCGCTGCTCGAATGCAAGATGATCCGCTTCTACGGTCACTTCGAAGGCGACGCGCAGACGTACCGCGCGCCCGGCGAAATCGACGATATCCGCTCGAACAAGGATTGCCTGAAGAAGTTCGCGGCCGCCGTCACGCAAGCCGACGTGATCTCCCCGGGAGAACTCGACGCGATCGACAAGGAGGTCGCCGCGCTGATCGACCGCGCGGTGCAGGAAGCGAAGGACGCGCCTTTGCCGACCGCCGCCGATCTGCTCACCGATGTCTACGTCAAATATTGATTCGAGGAGACAAACACCATGGCCCGCAAACTGAGCATGAAGATGGCGATCAACGAAGCCATCGATCAGGAAATGACGCGCGATCCGAGTGTGATCGTGCTGGGTGAGGACATCGTCGGCGGCGCAGGCGCGGACGGCGAGAAAGACGCGTGGGGCGGCGTGCTCGGCGTCACCAAAGGTCTGTACGCGAAGCACGGCGATCGCCTTCTGGATACGCCGCTCTCGGAATCGGCATACGTGGGCGCGGCGATCGGCGCGGCGGCGTGCGGCATGCGTCCGGTCGCGGAGCTGATGTTCATCGACTTCATGGGCGTGTGTTTCGACCAGATCTTCAATCAGGCGGCGAAATTCCGCTACATGTTCGGCGGCAAGGCGGAAACGCCCGTCGTGATCCGCGCGATGGTCGGCGCGGGCTTTCGCGCGGCCGCGCAGCATAGCCAGATGCTGACCTCGCTGTTCACGCACATTCCGGGGCTGAAGGTCGTGTGCCCGTCGACGCCCTACGACACGAAGGGATTGCTGATTCAGGCGATCCGCGACAACGATCCGGTCATTTTCTGCGAGCACAAGAATCTCTACGGCTTCGAAGGCGAAGTGCCCGAGAACTCGTATGCGATTCCGTTCGGCGAAGCGAACGTCGTGCGCGACGGCAAGGACGTGTCGATCGTCACGTACGGCTTGATGGTGCATCGCGCGCTGGAGGCCGCCGCGACGCTCGCGAAGGAAGGCATCGAAGCGGAAGTCGTCGATCTGCGCACGCTGTCGCCGCTCGATCTCGATACGGTGCTGGAGACGGTCGAGAACACGGGCAGGCTCGTCGTCGTCGATGAGGCGAACCCACGCTGCAATATCGCCACGGATATTTCCGCGCAGGTCGCGCAGCAGGCGTTCGGCGCGCTGAAAGCGGGCATCCAGATGGTCTGCGCACCGCATACGCCGGTGCCGTTCTCGCCGACGCTCGAAGATCTTTACATACCGAGCGCCGCGCAGATCGCCGACGCCGCACGAAAAACCATGAAGGGAGGAAAGCACTGATGGCCGCAATCACACCGATCGTGATGCCCAAATGGGGCTTGTCGATGAAGGAAGGCACGGTCAACGAATGGCTCGTGGAGGAGGGCACGGAGATTACCGTCGGCATGCCGATTCTCGATGTCGAAACCGACAAGATCGCCAACGCCGTCGAAGCGCCCGACGCGGGTTTGCTGCGTCGGCGGGTCGCGTCGGCGGGCGATACGCTGCCGGTCAAGGCGCTGCTCGGCGTGCTCGCGCCGTCCGACGTGAGCGACGCCGATATCGACGCGTACGTTTCGTCCTACGTCACGCCCGCCGAAGATGAGGAAGCGGGCGAGGAAGCGGCGGCGTATCACTTCGTCGATGTCGATGGCATCCGCGTGCGCTACGCCTCGCGCGGCGGCGACGATGCGAGCCGGCCCGCGGTGTTGTTCATCCACGGCTTCGGCGGCGATCTCGACAACTGGCTGTTCAATCTCGATGCGCTCGCCGAAAGGAACCGCGTATTCGCGCTGGATCTGCCGGGCCACGGACAATCGACGCCTAAAGTGCCTGGAACGTCTCTGGCAGCGCTGGCCGCGTTCGTCGGCAAGTTCATGGACGCCGTGGGTCTGGAAGCGGCGCATCTCGTCGGCCATTCGATGGGCGGCGGCATCGCGGCGCAGATGGCCGTCGACCAGCCGTCGCGCGTGCAGTCCGTGTCGCTCATTTCGCCTGCCGGCTTCGGCGATGAAGTGAACAATGCGTACACCGAAGGCTTCGTCACGGCCGAATCGCGTCGCGAGCTGAAACCGGTGGTCGAACTGCTGTTCGCGAATCCCGAACTCGTCAGCCGCCAGATGCTCGACGATCTCCTGAAGTACAAGCGGCTCGACGGCGTCAGCGACGCGCTGACATCGCTCAACGGCGGCTTGTTCGCGGGCGGAAAGCAGAGCGCGCTGCCGGGCGGCAAGCTGGCTGCGTCGGGCAAGCCGGTGCTCGTGATCTGGGGCGAAAAGGACCAGATCATTCCCGCCGCGCACGCGAAGCATGCACCGGAAGGCGCGACCGTTCGCGTGTTCGACGACGCCGGGCACATGAGTCAGATGGAGAAGGCCAACGAAGTCAACGCGTTGTTGAAGGAGCACGTAGGCAAGGGCGGCTGATCGTCCGGCGCGCGCCGCGGCGGAGCAGGACACCGTCGCGGCGCGCCCGCGCGTTCTTGACTACCATGTCGGGATCGCGTCTGCGTCGGCGCGTCATTCCTTCGATGCCATGCCCTTCCAACTGATCGATCCCGCCGCGCTTTCCGGCGATCCGCACGATCCGCTGCAAGCCGAAGAAGCGCTCCTCGCGCGCGCGGCCGCGGGCGATGCCGTCGCGCATGTCTGGGACGCGCCTGCATCGCTCGTCGTGCCGCGCAGCTATCAGCGTTACGCGGCGCTCGCCGACGCGCGCGAGGCTTTTGCTGCGCGCGGCTGTCCCGTGTGGCTGCGTCTGTCCGGCGGCGGTCTCGTTCCGCAGGGTCCGGGCGTGCTCAATCTGAGCCTCGCGTATCCGGTGCGCGCGCCGATGGGCGCGCTGTCCGAAACCGTCTACGTGCATCTGTGCCGGATTCTCGCCGATGCCCTCAGCTCGCTCGGCGTGCTGACGCACTGGCAGGCGGTCGAAGGTTCTTTCTGCGACGGCCGCTTCAATCTCGCCTGGGGCCCCGGCGACGACGCCCGCAAGATCGCGGGCACCGCGCAGTACTGGCGGCGCGTGCCGCACGACGACAAGGCCCAGCCGCTCTATGCGGTGCTTGCCCACGCCGTCCTGCTCGTCGATGCCGATCCGATCGAAATCAACGAGCGCGCCAACGCCTTCGAAGCGATGATCGAAAGCGGACGCCGCTACGAAGAACTGCGGATCGTGACCGTTGCGCAGGCGCTCGCCTACGAATGCTTTTCGATGCCCGCCGACCTGCGCGAGCGCGTGCGCGCGACATTGATCGAGCGCGTGAAGGATGCGTCGCCGCCGGAACAATAAAAACGCATCGAGGTGGCCATGCCGCTCAGAAGTGCTTCGAACGGGTTCTTCTTCGCGCTTTGGGTGGCCGTGTGCGCGGCCGCGCCCGAATTTCTGTGGCAAGGGCTGTTTTCGCTCTTCGGCCATTTTTCGCTGACCGATGCCGCCGCCGCGCTCCTGATCGGCGCGATTCTCGCGTTCTTCGTCGAGCCGGTGCTGGAGCGCTTGCGCGGTCTGTCCGACGCGCACGAGCCCGCCGAGAAATCTCCCGCTTTCGCCGCGTGCGAGGCGTTGAGCTTTGCGATCGTCGCCGTCTGCGTGCACGAGGCGATCACCGTGTATGTCGCAGCGAGTCACGCCAACGAGCAGGCAAGCGAGAACCTCGTGAAAGCCGTGGCGCAGGCGCTGCAATGGGCGATTACGCCGTTTTTCATCACGATTGCGTGGATGGCCGCGCGCGCGCCGTCGTGGATCGCGTGGCCGATTGCGGCGCTGTCGATCATCGTCGGTTTGCTGGTCGGCGTGATATTCGGCTGGAGCGCGCATGTGCTCGTGACCAGCGCGATTCCCACGATAGCCGTGCTGATCGCGGGATGTCTCATCGTGCGGGAACAGTGGGATGCGTTCACCTTCAGGCGCTGCGCCCGCGCGACCGGCGTGATCGCGCTCGCCTGGCTCGTGCTGACGGGCGCGCTGCAACTCGCGCTATGGCTCGCGCACGTACAGGCGTTTCGCGTGTATGAGCGATCGGAGTTCTGGAGCGACTTGCGGTTTTATATCGGCTGGGTGACGGGCTTGCTCGTGGCGCCGTCGTTCGTGCCCGATGCGCCGCTCGCCGCCGGCGGCGATGACCGGCGCGTGCGGCATTGACTCAGTCTGTCAGTAAGTTCCGGGCGGCGGCTGCCAGCCCGGCGGCGGCGGAGGCGGCGGAGGCGTGGTGGAATACGCGCCGCCGGACGGCTGGACCATGCGGGTCGAGCCGCGTACCGGCACTTTGTCGCCGGCGGCGTACATGCATTGCAGATACGCGTAGTCGTAGCGCTGCTGCACGTTGTAGCCCGATGCCTGCGATGCCCCGACGCCGAACGCGCTGCCGGTCAGAAGGCCCGCGCCCGCGCCGATGGCCGCTCCCGATCCGCCGCCGAAGGCCGCGCCCGCCGCCGCGCCGAGCGCGGTGCCGACGACCGCGCTGCCGACCGCGCTGTTGGTCGCCGCCTGATTGGCGTCCACGCCGCCGACCTGCTGAAGGGCAAACTGGCGGCAGGAGTTGTCATCGGCGCGGAACTGGTCGAACGTTTTGGTGCTGCCGGGTAGCGCCATCACGCTGGGGCCGGTAGGCATCACGGTGCAGGCCGAAAGGCCCGTCACGCCGATTGCCGCCAGTAAAAGGCCAAGCCTCGAGTAGTTCATGGATTCTTGCGAATTCGCTTGGTTATCGGTTTTCAAAGTGCCGAACAGCATCAGTTCGATGGCGGCGGCGTCGCCGGAACCGGACGCCATGCGTTGGCGCATTGCTTCACGTACGGGTAATAGGCCTTCGCGGAGTCGCAGTAGTACCACATGCCTGGCTGCTGCGCGGGCGCGCCCGGATCGGCGGCGGGCTGACCCTGCTCGACGTATTGAACCGGCGCGGCAGGCTGAACGACGACGGGCGGCGGCGGATAGTAGTAATACGGCGCCGGCGCGACGGGATACGGGTAATACACGGGTCCGCCGACCCACACGCCGACGCGCGCCCAGGCGTACGCGTTGGCGGTCACGCCCGCGCTCGCGATCAGCGATAGCGCGATAAAAGCCTTCAGGCGATTCACGTCCTTCTCCAGAAAAAATGTTTGCGATGTCGATGGCACTAACGGAAATCCGACCTCCGCAGTTGACCTGACATAGCGCATCCTCGAACGCTATTCCCTTTGCCGGAGAATTTCAATTACGCGGAACGGCGCGTATTTTTCGGCGCGTTACCCGGTAACAAAGTGTCGTGAATTCATGCGCGCAGCACGGTGATTCCGGCGCGTTCGATCGGTTCGACGAGCTTCGCGTCGGCGGTTTCCTCGACGATGACCGTCTGAGCCAGATCGATCCCGCCGATCCTGTAGGCCGAAGCCGCGTTGAGCTTCGCCGCCGACGCCAGCACGACGGTTTCCGCCGCGCGCGCCGCGAGCGCGCGCTTGACGTGCGCTTCCTCGAAATCGCCGGTGGTGAGGCCGGCCGTCGGATGTACGCCGGTGACGCCCATGAAATAGAGATCGGCGTGAATGTGCGACATGGCTTCGACGGCAGCGGCCCCGACCGTGACGATCGAATGCTTGTAGAGCTTGCCGCCGATCAGCACGACGTCGACCGAAGCGTGCTCCGCCAGCGCCACGGCGACGCTCGGACTATGCGTGACGATCGTCGCGGACAGATTCGCCGGCAACTGACGCACGAGCAGCGCGGACGTCGTGCCGCCGTCGATGATCGCGATCTGCCCCGGCGCGATCATGTCCGCCGCTTTCTTCGCGATGCGCCGCTTCGCCTCCGATTCCATGTCCTCGCGCCGCGCGAACGGCGCGATCGCGGGCGAAGCAGGCAGCGCGCCGCCGTGCACGCGTTGCAGCAGCCCTTCGGCCGCGAGTTCGCGCAGATCGCGCCGCACCGTGTCCTCGGAAATGCCGAAGCGCGCGCTCAGTTCGGCGGCGAGCACCTGGCCGTCGCGTTTGAGGGCATCGAGAATCGCTTTCTTGCGCTGACTGGTCAACATTGTTTGCACGAAATTTCTTGATATTGCACGAAACTGCACGCTACCATGAGTTCAACAACTTGTCGAACGGGTGAACCGATGGAAACGAGCGAGCGCGTCCGCATCCTCAAAACCGAAGTGCTGTCGGACGACTGGTACGTCCTCAGAAAAGTGACTTTCGATTTTCAGCGCCGCGATGGCGTCTGGCAGCGTCAGAGCCGCGAAACCTACGATCGCGGCAACGGCGCGACGATTCTGCTGCGCGATCGCAAGACCGGCAACGTGCTGCTGACGCGCCAGTTCCGCATGCCCGCGTTCGTCAACGGACACGACGGCATGCTGATCGAGTCGCCCGGCGGCCTGCTCGACGACGCCACGCCCGAAAAGCGCATTCGCGCGGAAGTCGAGGAGGAAACGGGTTATCGCGTGCATCGCGTCGAGAAGATCTTCGAGGCGTTCATGAGCCCGGGATCGGTCACGGAGAAGCTCTATTTCTACGTCGGCGATTACGACAGCTCGATGCGCGTTTCGGACGGCGGCGGCGTAGAGGAAGAGGGCGAGGAAATCGAGACGATCGAAGTCCCGCTGCAAACCGCCATGCAGATGATCGAGCGCGGCGAAATCATGGACGGCAAGACGATCATGCTGCTGCAATACGCCGCGCTCGCGGCGCGTTCAGGCGAGTAGCGACACCGTCTTCACCTGCGCCCACAGGCGCATGCCTTCGACGATGCCTAGCCGGTCCAGCGAATAACGCGTGACGCGCGCCAGCAGCGGCGAGCCGTCGACGTCGAGCCGCACCACGGCTTGCGACGGATGGGCGTCCTTCGCGATGCCGATCACCGTCGCGGGCAGCACGTTCAGCACGCTGCTGCGCTCGTGCTCGTGCGTGCCGGTGACGAGACTCACGTCGCGCGCCTTGATGGCGACGCGCATCGTCTTGCCGCAGGACAAAGGCGTATGCACGACGGCGAGCTTCGCGCGCGAGCCCGGCAGCGCGAGCGTGAGCAGGCCGTACTTGCTGTCGTATCCGTCGACGATTCCCTCGAACACGACCGATGCGTCGTCGGCCATTGCGAGCGGCAGATCGAGCCGCGCGAGCGTATCGGCGATCGGCCCGCTCGCAAGCGCACGGCCGCCTTCGAGCAGCACGAGATGATCCGCGAGGCGCGCGACTTCTTCGGGTGCGTGGCTCACGTAGATCACGGGAATGTCGAGTTCATCGTGCAGGCGTTCGAGATACGGCAGGATTTCCTGCTTGCGTTTTTGATCGAGCGACGCGAGCGGTTCATCGAGCAAAAGCAGACGCGGACTCGTCAAGAGCGCCCGCGCGATGCCCACGCGTTGCCGTTCGCCGCCTGACAATCCGGCCGGCATGCGCTCCAGCAGATGCGTGATGCCGAGCAATTCCGCCGCCTGCGACAAATCCACGCGCCGCTCTGCCGGTTTCACGCGCTCCAGCCCGAAGCGCAGATTCTTCTTCACGCTCAAGTGCGGAAAGAGGCTCGCTTCCTGAAAGACGTAGCCGAGCGGGCGCTTGTGCGTCGGCAGAAAAATGCGGCGCTCGGTGTCGAGCCAGACTTCGCCGTTGACGACGAGCCGCCCGGCGCGCGGCCGCGCGAGTCCCGCGAGACAGCGCAGCAGCGTGGTTTTTCCGGAGCCGGAATGGCCGAAGATCGCGGTGACGCCGCGACCGGGCAGCGCGAGATCGATATCGAAGGCGAAACCCTCGTGCTCGACGAGAAAGCGCGCTTCGATGGCTTCGTCGGAACGGGTATGCGCGCGGTCGAGCATCACGCGTTGATAAGTGAGTTCAGACATGAGCCGTGACGGAACGTCGGCCAGAGTAGAGCAGCAGAAGAACGACGAACGAGAATATCACCATGCCGCCCGCGAGCCAGTGCGCCTGCGCGTATTCGAGCGCCTCGACGTGATCGAAGATCTGCACGGACACGACGCGCGTGCGCCCCGGAATATTGCCGCCGATCATCAGCACGACGCCGAATTCGCCGACGGTATGTGCGAAGCCGAGAATCGTCGCCGTGACGATGCCCGGCCGCGCGAGCGGCAGCGCCACCGTGAGAAACGTGTCCCACGGACCGGCGCGCAATGTCGCGGCGGCTTCGAGCGGACGGCGCCCGATCGCTTCGAACGCATTCTGCAGCGGCTGCACGACGAACGGCATCGAATAGATCACCGAGCCGACGACGAGCCCCGTGAACGTGAACGGCAGCAAGCCGATACCGAGCGCCTGCGTGATCTTGCCGACATAACCGTTCGGCCCCATCAGCACGAGCAGATAGAAGCCGATGACCGTCGGCGGCAGCACGAGCGGCAGCGCCACCACCGCGCCGACGACGCCCTTCAGTTTCGAACGCGTATGCGTGAGCCACCACGCGATCGGCGTGCCGACGACGAGCAGGAGCACCGTTGTCAGCGACGCGAGTTCGAGCGTCAGCGTAATAGCCTGGAGATCGGCGCTATCGAGCGGCATCGGCGAAATTAGAGTTGATAACCGTAGGACTTGATGACTTCGGCGGCCTTCGGACCCTTCAGGTACTCGATGAACTGCTTCGCGACCGGATTGTCCTTGCCCTTGTTCAGGATAACCGCGTCCTGCTTGATTGGCTCGTGCAGGTTCGCCGGCACGATCCACGCCGAGCCGCTCGTGACCTTGCCGTTCTTGTAGATCTGCGACAGCGCGACGAAGCCGAGCTCCGCGTTGCCGGTCGCGACGAACTGCTGCGTCTGTGAAATGTTCTGGCCTTCGACGACCTTGGGCTTGATTTCTGCTGCGAGGCCGAGCTTGTCGAGCGTCTGATAGCCGGCGAGACCGTACGGCGCGGCCTTCGGGTTCGCGATCGCGATGTGCTTGAACGCGTTCTTCTTCAGCACGTCGCCTTTATCGTCGACGTAGCCGTCTTTCGCGGACCACAGCGCGAGCGCGCCCGTCGCGTAGGTGAAGCGGCTGCCGGGAACGGTCGCGCCTTCGCTGTCGAGCTTGGCGGGCGTGGCGTCGTCGGCGGCGAGGAACACTTCGAACGGCGCGCCGTTCTTGATCTGCGCGTAGAACTGACCCGTCGCGCCGAACGATGCGACGACCTTGTTGCCGGTGTCTTTCTCGAAGTCGGCGGCGATCGCCTGCACGGGCGCCGTGAAGTTGGCCGCGACCGCGACCTGCACTTCGCCGGCCAGCGCGGATGCCGAAGCAATGCCCGCAGCGAGCGGAACGAACGCGCAAAGCAAAGCGCGCAGAATACGAGTCATCACGTAAAGCTCCTTGAACCGAGTTGAAATTCTGCTTATGGAACGACTTCAGGCGGCGCGTTGGAGGCCGCGAGCGTGTGGCCGTAGGGTCCGGCGAGCACCGTAATATATACGAGTATATTGCGTCGGTGCATGGGTTTCGGCGCGACTCGTCGGATGATTGTTTGATGGACTCATTGTGAGTGACACTCAAATATATGAGTTGACCGTTTTCGCGTTTTTCGATGACACTGATCGCCGAAAGGTAAATTGCCAGCCACGATAAACTGAGCCGCGCTCAATTCGAGCGCGCAGGAGACGAAGCATGACCGACGCAGCGAATCTGCAACGCCTGAAGCTCGGCATCGAAGGCCACGTCGCGCGCGTGACGCTCGATCGCCCCGACGTGCGCAACGCCTTCGACGACGCGACCATCGTCGAGCTGACCGCCGCCTTCCGCGCGCTCGACGACGACGCCAACGTGCGCGTTATCGTGCTTGCCGCGAACGGTCCGGCATTCTGCGCGGGCGCCGATCTCAACTGGATGAAGCGCATGGCGGGCTATTCGGAAGCGGAAAATCGCGCCGATGCGCTCGGTCTCGCCACCATGCTCAACACGATTTACGCCTGCTCGAAGCCGGTCATCGCGCGCGTGCAGGGCGACGCCTACGCGGGCGGCATGGGACTCGTCGCCGTGTGCGATATCGCGGTCGCGGCGGACACGGCGCACTTCTGTCTCTCCGAAGCGAAGCTCGGCCTGATGCCCGCGACGATCGCGCCGTACGTGGTCCGCGCGATGGGCGCGCGCGCGGCGCATCGCTATTTCGTGACGGCCGAGCGCTTCGATGCCGCCGAAGCGCTGCGTCTCGGTTTCGTGCACGAAGCCGTCGCCGCCGATCAGCTCGATGCGCGCGTCGAAGCGATCGCCGCGAGCATCGCCGCGAACAGTCCGAACGCCGTGCGCGAATGCAAGAAGCTCGTCGCGGATTTCGCGGGCAAGGAGATCGACGAATCGTCGATCGGCGAGACGGCGGAGCGCATCGCGCGCATCCGCGCATCGGACGAAGGGCGCGAAGGCGTGCGCAGCTTCCTCGAGAAGCGCAAGCCGTCCTGGCTCGTTTGAAGCACCGGAGGAATCGACGTGATTACGCTGCATCACTGCGTGAGCGCGCGCTCGTTCCGGCCGCTGTGGGCGCTGGAAGAAATCGGCGTGCCGTATGAACTGAAGATGCTGCCGTTTCCGCCGCGCGTGTTCGCGCGCGGTTTCAAGGACGTGAATCCGCTCGGCACGATTCCGGCGCTCACCGACGATGCGGACGACGCGCTTTTCATGACCGAATCGTCGGCGATCTGCCAGTATCTGGCGGCGCGCTATTCGCCGGGCGCGCTCGATGTCGCGCCGCACGAGGCCGATTTCGGCCGTTATCTCAACTTCGTGCATTTCGGCGAAGCGACGCTCACGTTTCCGCAGACGCTCGTGCTTCGCTACGCGCATCTGGAGCCGCCGGAGCGGCTGCAGCCGCAGATCGTCGAGGATTACGCGCGCTGGTTCCACGCGCGTCTGCGCACGCTCGCGCCGCTGCTCGACGCGCAGCCGTATCTGTGCGCGGGGCGTTTCACGGCGGCGGACATTTCGGTCGGCTACGCGCTGATGCTCGCGGAATTGCTGGGGCAGAGCGCGCACTTCGCGCCATCGATCGCGGAATACTGGCGGCGTCTGCGCGAACGCGAAGGCTTCGTCCGCGCGCTCGAGGCGCAGGAAGCCGCGGCGCTCGCGCAAGGCGTATCGACGACGGCGTCGCCACTGCTGCGTCCGTAGTTACCCTCCTTCACGTCCCCCCGTCCGTAGGGCTGTGCGAAGCGCCGCGCAGCCGTACTCTTCACATCACGCGCTGACGTTCACGCGCGCCGATTCAGAGAGTTTTACTTGACGAGGTTGGCGATGATCGTTCTTTCCTGGTTCCTGTCGGTTGTCGTTGCGCTGCTCGCGACGGCCACCATTGCGATGGCGCTGCCGACATCCCCCGCGGACGAACTGAACGCCACCGCGCCCCAATCGATTTTCAGCATCGAGATGAATCGCTTCGACGCGGTGCTCGCGTCGTGCATGCCGAATGCCGACTGACGACGACGACGGCGGCGCGCGCGGGGCGCGTCGTTGGGCGGCGGAAGTAAGTGTTGTCGAATCAATGCGTTGCAGCAAAATCTGAAACGATATCCACAGGCTTGTGCCCAGTTTCTGTGGACAACATAAAGCATCGAGGCCGAAGAGCCTGGGAAGATAACCCCAAGCCAGGCGCCACGGGCGCGTCAGGAGACCAACCGACGCAGCAGCAGAATCCGCCGATAATGACGGTTCCACGACAACCGGCGTCGAACCAGGAACCGCATGACCGCCAATCTTCCCAACGTCTGGGACGACGATTACCGGCGCTGGCTCGCCGAACTGAAACTACGTGTCGAGCGCGCGCGCCAGCGGGCGGCGGCCAGCGCGAACCGGGAGCTCGTCACGCTGTATTGGCAGATCGGCCGCGATATTCTCGATCGTCAGCGGCGACAGGGCTGGGGCGCGGGCGTCATCGATCAGCTCGCGCGCGATCTGAAATCGGCGTTTCCCGACATGCGCGGCTTTTCACCGCGCAATCTGAAATACATGCGCGCGCTCGCGCAGGCGTGGCCGGACGAGGCATTCGTGCAGCAGCCTGCTGCACAATTGCCGTGGTTCCATCTCTGCACGCTGCTCGATAAGCTCAAGAATCAGGACGATCGAAGCTGGTACGCGGCGAAGGCGCTGGAGCACGGCTGGTCGCGCCAGATTCTCGTGATGCAGATCGAAACCGCCGCGCACACGCGCAGCGGCAGCGCGATCACCAATTTCGACGAGCGCCTGCCGCCGCCGCAATCCGATCTGGCGCGCGACGCGCTCAAGGATCCATACATCTTCGATTTCCTCGGACTCGCCGAAAACGCGCAGGAACGCGATATCGAACAGGCGCTCACCCAGCACATCACACGCTTTCTGCTGGAGCTGGGCGCAGGCTTCGCGTTCGTCGGACGGCAGTATCGGCTGGATGTGGGCGGCGACGAGTTCTTCATCGATCTGCTGTTCTATCACCTGAAGCTGCGCTGCTACGTGGTGGTCGAACTGAAGACGACGCCGTTCAAGCCCGAATACGCCGGCCAGCTCAATTTCTACCTCTCCGCTGTCGATGCGCAACTGAAGGCGCCCGACGATCAGCCGACGATCGGGCTTTTGCTGTGCAAGGAGAAGAACCGGCTGGTCGCCGAATATGCGCTGCGCGGCGTCGCGAAGCCGATGGGCGTCGCCGAATATCAGCTGCTGCGTGAAGTTCCGGCATCGCTGGAGACGACCCTGCCTTCGATCGACCAGATCGAGGCCGAATTGCGCGGCGACATGCCAGACGAGCGGTGAAGCGGCCAGAAAATTAGGCCAAAAAAAAGCCCGCTTCAGTTGAGCGGGCTTGAATCCACATCGGTTGAGACATGGAGGAGACAGGTGTTAGTATAAACCCTTAAGCCGCCACGTCAACACCTAAAACAAAAAAAATCGCAATCGGTAATCGACCGCAGCAAATTTGCAACACATCGGCGGCGGTCACTGCTTGCCGAGGCTGTGATAGTAGGCGGCCAGATTGGCGACGTCCGCGTCGGACAAGGTTTTCGCCATCATCGACATCATTTCGTTCTTGCGCTCGCCCGTGCGGAAATCGTTGAGCGCCTTCACGAGATATTCCTCCGTCTGCCCGGCGAGATTGGGCGCTTCCGGCAGTTTCGACATTCCGTCGATGCCATGACACGCCGCGCACGCCGTCGCCTTCGCGCGCCCGGCTTTGATGTCGCCGGCCGCGAACGACGCGGAAGCGCCCGCCGCCAGAACGCCCGCGAGCACCGCCGCCGTCAGCGCGACCCTCATTTGGCCCCCGAATACGAAATGCGATAGATCGCGCCCGCGTAGTCATCGGAGACGAGCATCGAGCCGTCTTGCAGCATCTGCACGTCGGCGGGACGGCCCATGTACTCACCGCTGCTCGTCAGCCAGCCTTCCGCGAAGACTTCCGCCTCGCCTGCGGTGCCGTCGTCCTTGATCGGCGTGAACATGATGCGCGCGCCGATCGGCTTCGTGCGGTTCCACGAGCCGTGCTCCGCAACGAAGATGCCGCCCTGATACTTCTGCGGGAACATCTTCCCGTTGTAGAACGACATGCCGAGATCGGCGGCATGCGCGGCGAACTCGACCTGCGGAAACACGAGACCCGCCGGCGGATTCTGGTCCTTGTATTCCACCGTTCGCACCTTGCCGCCGCCGTACCACGGAAAGCCGAAGTTCTCGCCGCCCTTGGTCGCGCGATTCAGCTCGCCCGGCGGGGTGTCGTCGCCCATGCCGTCGACCTGGTTATCGGTGAACCAGAGCGTCCTGTCCTTCGGATTGAAATCGAGACCGACCGAATTGCGCACGCCGTGCGCGTAGACTTCGCGGTTCTTGCCGTCCTGATCCAGACGGATGATGCCCGCGAGCCCATTCCTGTCGAGTTCGGCGAGCTTGTCTTTCGGCGGCACGTTCCACGGCTGGCCGAGCGCGATGTACAGCTTCTTGTCCGGCCCGACGCGGCAGTAGCGCGCGCCGTGATTGAAGCTTTCGAACTGCGTCGGGATCAGCTTGCCCTGCGGGACGACGACCGCCGCGGCGACATCCGGTCCGCCTTCGCCGAAGAACTGCGCCGCCGGGAAGCCGAGCACGCGGTTCTGCTCGACCACGTAGAGCACGCCGTCCGGCGAGAAGCAGACGCCATTGGGCACCTTGAACGTCACCGACGACGCGAACTGCACGACATCGCTCGCTACGCGTTGCTTGGTCCGGTCAGTCACCTGCCACACGCGATTTTTGCGGCTGCCGACGAACACGACGCCCGTCGAAGGCTCGATCGTCATCGCGCGGGCCTCGGGCACGACGGCGTATAGCTCGATTTTGAAGCCGGGCGGCAATTTGATCTGCTCGAGATTCTTGCGCAGCGCATCGGCCGTCTGGCCAGCTTGCGGAATGGTTTCCGGCGGTGCGGCATTGCCCGTCTGCCGGAAATTCGAAAGCGCGTTGATGTTGTCCTGCGCGGCGTTCGCGTGCGGCACGCAGGCGATCATCGCGCCGACGGCCAACGGCAAAAGCTTGAACGTTGCGTTCATCCGGTTTGTCTCCTGTTGTTGTTAATAACCGGAGCGGACGTTTCGATGGCGCCGTCCGGTTCCATGCAAAGCAAAAGGTGCTCTCGGAATTGCACTGAACAAAACACGGCCACTTCCGCCGACGCGCGCATCGCACGACGCTTCGGCAATGAAAACAATCTTAGGATAGAAATCGCTTAAGTAAGCAGCGGATGACTAAGTTTCGCTGCGGCGCGCGGTTGCATGCGGCATCTATTTCCGGCCGTCGAAGAGAAAGACGTCGGTGCGGTCCGGGCTCGGCAACGCGACGAGTAGACGCGCGCCGTCGAGCACCGCGTGACCGGTCACGGTCGTATCGGGAAGCGGGCAGGGCGCGGGGCCGAAGGTCACGGAGACGTCGTAGGCGTTCGCGCCTTGGTGCGGCGCCGTCGTGCCTTTGAAGATGCAGCCGGATGTCGTCGTGCCGGCGAGATAGCCGTCGCCCGCGACCGTGATGCGCGTCTGCGTCGTTCCGCCGAGCGACATGCCGCGTCCGCTGTACAGGCCGCCCGCGTTGGCGCGGCTCGGCGCGATGTCGAGCATCGGCGCGGCGTTGGCGGAAAACGCGAGCCCCGCGCCGCCGTCCTTGTTCGCGACAGTTCCGTCGACGGCGGGCGCGCGCGCGAAGTTCACGCTGAAAACGGCCGCCGACGCAGGCGCCTTGCCCACGCGATAGTCGAATGCGGCGTCGCTGATGAAGCGGCCATCGCCCGATTGCTTGCCGCTCTTCGCGACCGCGACGCCCGCGAGTCCCGCGCCGCCCGCGCTTGCGTAGAAGAGATAGGCGGTGCCGTCGAAAAGCATGAGAAGCGTGGCTTGCGCCGTGCTGCCCGTGAGCGAGCCTTTGTAGACGCCGCCCGAAGGTAGCGTCGTCGTAACGGCGCCGGGCGGCGGCGCGGAGTTGGAACCGCCGGTGGAACATGCAGCGAGAGCGATGGCGCAAACCACGAAGGGAATTGCGTTTCTTGTCATTCTGCACTCCGGTCGCGAGCGATGAGAGTCCTGTATAAGCGCTTCAATCATGCAGGTCAAGCGCGTCGCGCCGGCTCATTCAGCGCTCATTCAGCCTCTTTACGATGCTTTGCATGGCAACGCGATACGCGAAACGCGAGCCGAAACCAACAAGACATCGTCCGATCTGAGGAGCAAGAACATGAACAAGTCGACTATCGCGGTCTGCGCTTTGGCCGTCGCCTGCACGGTGGGCATGAGCGGTTGCGCATCGATGGGAAGTTCCGCCGACATCTACGACAGCATGCAGACGCAACACGAGGAAACGGTGCGTATGGCGACCGTCGAAAGCGTGCGCGGCGTGACGATCGAGAACAACGACGTCCATCCGGCTCCGTTCGGCGCGATCGGTGGCGGCCTGCTCGGCGCGGTGGCGGGCAGCGCGGTCGGAGAAGGACACGGCTCGCTGCTTGCCGGCGTGATCGGCGGCATTGCCGGCGCGGTCGCGGGCGATCAAATTCAAGATCATCTCGAACGGCAGAAGGGACTCGAAATCACCGTGCGTCTCGACAACGGCGATTTGCGCGCGATCACCCAGGCCGCCGATGGCCAGATGTTCTACGCCGGCCAGCGCGTGCGTTTGCTGTCGAGCGGCGGCATCACGCGCGTGACGGCGTGATCGTGTGAAGGAAGTGTGAACGTGCAGAATGAGCGGATCGTGAGGTGCGTTCGGATGGGAAGCAATCGGCGGATCATCGTGTTCGGCGCGTTCGACCGGCATAACTTCGGCGACATGTTGTTCGCGCATGTCGTCGCGGCCTTGCTCGCTGAACGCCGTCCGAACGTCGAACCGATATTCGCCGGATGCGCGCGGCGCGAACTGCGCGCGCACGGCGGCCACGACGTCGCCGCGCTTTCGCAACTGGCCGCGCGCTGGCGCGACGAGCCCGTCGTGCTGATCCACGCGGGCGGCGAGTTGCTGACGTGCGACGCGTGGGAAGCCGCCGTGATGCTGAAGAATCCCGACGAAGCGCAAGCCTGCATCGCCCGATACGAGTCGCGCGCGGCGGATCGAAACGCGTGGGCGCGCGCCGAACTCGGCATGGACGCGCTCGCGCCGTACGTCATCGGCCGCGAGATGTTTCCGCGAGCGGCGTCGATTTCCTTCGATGCGATCGGCGGCGCGACGCTCGACGCCCGCGATGCCGCGTTTCAGGCCGAAGTGCTGGCCAAGCTCCGTTCAGCCGATGACATCAGCGTCCGAGACACGCACACGCAAGCCTTCCTGAAGCGCGCGGGAATCGACGCGCGCCTCGTCCCCGATCCGGCATCGATGGTCGCCGAGCTTTTCGACGCGCGCATCCGGACGCGCGCCGGCGCATGCCGCGCGTTCCCGCGCGGTTATCTGGCCGTCCAGTTCAGCGCGGATTTCGGCGACGACGCGACGCTCGCGCAAATCGCGCATCAACTGGATCTGATCGGCGCATCGACGGGACTGGGCATCGCGCTGTTTCGCGCGGGCGCGGCGCCGTGGCACGACGACATCGCGGTCTACGAGCGCATGGCGGCGCGTATGCGCCATCCGTCGGTGACGATCTTCGATTCGCTCGACATCTGGGACATCTGCGCGCTGATCGCGAAAAGCGACGGTTACGCGGGCAGCAGCCTGCATGGCCGGATCGTCGCGATGGCGTACGGCTTGCCGCGCGTGAATGTGGCGCACGCGGACGCGGCCAAGCAGCGCGCGTACGCCTCGACGTGGGAGATCGCGGGCGCGCCGGGTGTGGTGAGCATCGCCGAATTGCACGCCGCCATGCACGAAGCGCGGGCGATGGATCGCGCGGCGCTTCGCGAGACGGCACCGGCGCTCGCGAAGGCGCATCGGGCGGGATTCGAGCGTGTCGCGCGATCGGCGCTCGGGCCATGAAGACGCGAAATCCGGATACGACCTGACGGCCGCCGAAAGCGGCGCGAAGGCTTCCGGAAAGACGGGATCGGCGCTGGCTGAATAACGCGCCCGGATGCTTCGGGCCGATGCGGGCGAAGGTAGGATGACGGCTTTCGTTCACGCGCCGCAGGTCCATTCCGAATGAATAGCATCACGAAACTCTTCAAGGTCGAAACGATCAATTCACGCGAGGTGACGGTCGAGTTCATCCGCGCGCTGTGGCATTTGCGCTCGCTGCTCGGCACGCTGCTGATGGCGTTCTTCGCGCTCTGCGCGGCGATGTTCTGGTTCGGCGCGCCCGTCGAAACCGCGACGCACGCGCGCGTTTCGTTCGGCGCAACCGTCTATTACTGCGGCGTGACGGCGCTGACCATCGGATACGGCGATGTCGTCGCGACGACGGGCATCGGGCGAGCCTTGTCGATGTTGCTGGGCTTGTATGGCGTGCTCGTCACCGGCACGACGACGGCGGTAGCCGTGTTCGCGGTCCAGCGCGCGGTGAAACGCGATCCGCGACACGCGCCCTGAAGATCGCCGCGTTCCGTCCTATGCTTCATCAGGCGCCATCGAAGGGAGCGACAACGTCATGAACAGCCTCGAAGGAAAGATCGTCGCCATCACGGGCGGCTTCGGCAGTCTCGGACTCGCGACGGCGCGCGTGCTCGCGCAACGCGGCGCGCGGGTCGCGCTGATCGGCCACGGCGCGGCGTCGGAAGCGTTGCCCGCGCCGCTCGGCGACGCGTGCATCGTGACCGGCATCGATCTGACGGATGCGAAATCGGCGCAACAAGCCATCGATACGGTCGTTCAGCGGACGGGCGGCCTCGATGCGCTCGTGAACGTCGCCGGCGCATTCGCCTGGGAAACGGTCGCGGACGGCAGCGCCGACACCTGGCAAGCGATGTTCGATGTCAACGTGAAGACCGCGCTCAACGCATCGAAGGCCGCGCTCGCGCAACTGGGCGCGAAGGAAGGCGGGCGCATCGTCAATGTGGGCGCGCTCGCGGCGATGAAAGCGGGCATGGGGATGGGCGCTTACGCGGCATCGAAGGCCGCGCTGTTGCGCCTGACCGAAGCGCTCGCCGAAGAGTTGAAGGACACGGGCGTGACGGTGAACGCGGTGTTGCCGTCGATCATCGATACCGCGCCGAATCGCCGCGACATGCCCGACGCCGATTTCTCCCGCTGGGTGCGGCCCGAAGCGCTCGGCGCGGTGATCGCGTTCCTGCTTTCGCCGGATGCGCAATGCATCACGGGCGCGGCGATTCCGGTGACGGGACGCGTCTGACGTTTCAGCGCGACTGCGCCTTGAAGCCTTCGCCCTGCATGCCCGCGCGATCCACCGCCGCAATGCGGTTGCGGCCGTTGTCCTTCGCCTGATACAACTGCGCGTCGGTCAGATTGATGAACGCCGTCGCGTCCATGCGCTCGCCCGGAACGACGGTGCCCACGCCGAAGCTCGCCGTCACTCGCTGATCGTGCGGCGAGCGCACGTGCGCAATCGCTTCCTCGGCGATCAGCGCGCGGCAACGCTCCGCGACGCGTATCGCGGATTCGGCGTCGGTATCGGCGAGAATCAGCGCGAATTCCTCGCCGCCGAACCGGCCGAGAAAGTGCTGCGGACCCGCCGCCTCGCCGAGCACGCGCGCAATGCGCTTCAGACACTCGTCGCCCTGAACGTGGCCGTAGTAATCGTTGTACGACTTGAAGAAGTCGATATCGATCATCACGAGCGACAGCGGCTTGCCCGAATCCTTCGCGGCATGCCATTCGCGCGCCATCACGTCGTCGAAGCGGCGGCGGTTGCCGACGCCCGTCAGGCTGTCGCTGAACGACAGGCGTTCCAGTTCGCGCTGCATTTGCGCGAGCTTTTCTTCGGTGCGCTTGCGTTCGCTGATATCGAACATGAAGCCGATCAGCGCCTCGACCTCGCCTTTCTCGTTGCGCTCGACGTGCACGACATCGCGCAGCCACACGTAGCCGCCGTCGCGGGTGAGCGCGCGGTAATCCGCTTCGTGATCCGTGCCCGCCTTCGATTGAGAGACGCAGAAGTTGACGACTGCTTCGCGGTCGTCGGGATGCATGCGCTCGGCCCAGTCGTTGACCGTTTTCCACGACGACGGCGCCCAGCCGAGCAAGGCCTCGATCTGCGGGCCGATGTAGGCGAATTCCATCGTCGCCCAGTCGATCTTCCACGGAATCGCCTTGGTCGATTCGAGCAGCGTGCGATAGACGGCGTGATCGTCCTCGCCGAGCGCGCGCTCGGGCGGCGCGAGTGTGTCTTCGTGCCGCAGGAAAGCGGCCTGGAGCGAACTGTCGGATGGGGCGCGATTCATCGTGTGCGGTGGCGGCGATGCCTGGTGGACGTGTGCGTGTGTTATCGGCAACGTCCGCCGATTCTGAAGTCGCGCGTGAAGTTTCGGACTTTACTGGTGGGAAGTGCGCGCGCAGTCGCCTATGCTCGCCGGGTAGCTGCAACGCTACAAGGTGGTCTCGTACCTTTGCCCCGACAGGGTCGGGGCTTTTTTTCGCCCGATCGACGTCCTCACCCCTCCCCCCACACCACAAAGTGCATGACATCGGTGCGCGCCTCGTCGAAGCCCGCTTCGCAATAAGCCAGATACAGCCGCCACGTCCGCACGAAGGCTTCATCGAATCCTTGCGCGCGGACTGCATCGGCGTGCATCTCGAACGCGTCTCGCCAACACCTCAGCGTCCTTGCGTAATCCGCGCCGAACGAAAGCGTCGCGCGTGCATCGAGTCCCGCGTGCCGCGCCGCGCGTGCGAAGCGCTCCGGGCTCGGCAGCATGCCGCCCGGAAAGATCGTCTCGCGGATGAAGTCACTGGACGCGCGATACGCGGCAAAGCGCGCATCGTCGATGGTGATCGACTGCACGAGCGCCTTCGCGCCCGGCGCGAGACAGCGGCGCAGCACGCGGAAATACGCCGGCCAGAACCGTTCGCCCACGGCTTCGAACATTTCGATCGACACCACCGCGTCGTACTGTCCATACACATCGCGATAGTCGCGCAGTTCGATATCGACAAGCCCGCTCAAACCTTCGCGCGCCACGCGTTCCACGGCGAACGCATGCTGCGCGGTCGAAACGGTCACGCCGTGCACGCGTATGCCGAGACGCGCCGCGTGCCGCGCGAAGGCGCCCCAGCCGCAGCCGATCTCCAGCACGCGCATCCCCGCCGTGAGTCCGAGCGTATCGACGATGCGCCGATACTTCCGTTCCTGCGCCGCTTCGAGCGGAAGACCGGCGTCGCCATCGAACCATGCGCTCGAATACGTCCACGTCGGATCGAGCCAGAGCCCGTAGAACGCGTTGCCGATGTCGTAATGCGCGTGAATGTTGCGGCGGCTCCCCGCGCGCGTGTTCAGGCGCAGACGATGCCGCACGTTGTGCCAGCACCGCGCGACAAAGCCGCCCGCGACCGTGCGCGCGAGCGCCGTCTCGTTGCGGATCGCGAGCCGCAGCAGGGCGCACGGATCGGGCGTATCGAGCCATTTCGCCCGATACGCCCGCGCGAAGCCGATGTCGCCCGCGCGCAGAATCGCCCGGCACGCGCGCCAGTCGCGGATGAAAAGAAGCGCGGCTGGTTGCATCAGCGGATCGCCGAACACAGAGCGCCCGCCATCCGGCATGACGAGCACGAGATGTCCGACGCTGATGCGACGCAGAAGGCCGAGAAAGATCCGCGCGGACATCGGCATCGCCGATGTCGCGGAGAAAGATCGCAGCAGGTTCATGGTCCCGTCTCGTCCCTCGTCGGTGGATGCTTGCCGTAAAAAGGCACGCGCTTTATCCACAGCCGCAGCGCCTGCCAGTGAATGCGCGCAATGACGCCCGCGGCGAAGAGCGGCGCGCACAAGAGCGTGCGACACGCGAGCGCGCCGGTGAGCGGCCGCGCGACGAGACCGATCGCGGTGCGCAGCAGCAGCCCGTCGCGGTCGCGATAATCGATCGAGATGCTCAAGCGGTCGCCACGCTGCCGCACGCGAAACGCGTAGTCGCCGGCGACATCGCAAAAGGGCGAAACGTGCAGCGTCTTGCGGCAGACGAGCACGGTGTCTTCGACGATCGGCGCATGATCCTGCGCGCTCAGCAAATAGCCGCGATGCTCGCCGAAGGTGTTGCGCACATCGGCGTAAAGCGCGCGCAACGCGCCTGCGCGGTCATGACAGAACCAGAAGCTCACCGGATTGAACGCGTAGCCGAAGACGCGCGGAATCGTCAGAAGATGGATTTCGCCGTCGGCGGGAATGCGCGACTGCGCGAGGCACGCGCGCATCCATAGATCGAGATCGCAGTGTTCGCGCGGGCCGTAATCGCATCGAAACAGCGCGAGCGGCCGAATGCGGTCGATGCCGAACCACGCACAGCGCAACGCGTCGAGACGCGCGACGTCGCAACGCACGTAGCGCACCGGATACTCGAAGCGATGCCGCGCCGGGCGCAGCCGCTCGTGCATCACGCGGCCCGTCAGCCATTGCGCCGTCTTCATGGTCGCGCCCATGCCGGCTGGACGCCGAAATCGCGCGCGACGCGCAACGCCGATTTCAGGCCGTCTTCGTGAAAGCCGTAGCCGGTCCACGCGCCCGCGTGCCACGTCCGGCGCACGCCCTGAATGCGCGGCAGACGCGCCTGAGCATCGATGGCGGCGAGATCGAAGAGCGGATGTTCGTATTCGTAGCGGCCGAGTTGCGTGCGAGGTGCGGGTTCATCGACGGGATTGAGCGTGACGATGACCGGCGTCCTGTAAGGAAGCGGCTGAAGCTGATCGAGCAGATAGCTCACGCAGACGGGCGCGGCCGCGTCGCGCGCAAGCGCCGCACGCGCGCCGATGTAGTTCCAGGCCGACCACACGCGGCGGCGGCGCGGCAAGAGCGCGCAATCCGTATGCAGCACCGCGATGTTGCGCTGATACCGCACGGCGCCGAGCACTGCGCGCTCATCGGCGGATGCGTCGTCGATGAGGCGCAGGCTCGTCGGTGCGTGCGTCGCGAGCACGACGGCATCGAAGCGCTCGGGACCGGCATCGTCGGTCATCACGGTGACGCCGTTGTCGTCGCGGCGCACGCCTCGCACGGGCGCGCGCGTGCGTACGTCGTCGAGCGTGGCCGCGATGCGCCGCACATACTCGCGCGCGCCGCCCGCGACGGTCTTCCACGGCGGCCGGCCGTTCACCTGCAATAGCGCGTGATTGAGACAGAAGCGCAGGAACGTGGCGGCGGGAAAGCGCAGGATGTCGTGCGCGGCGCTCGACCAGATCGCCGCGGCCATCGGCAGAAGATAGTGGCGCTGAAACGGCGCGCCGTATCCGCCCTCGACGAGCAGTTCGCCGACCGAGCAGCGCGTCGCGCTCACGCGTTCGAGCTGCCTATGAGCCGATGCATTGAAGCGCAGAATGTCGCCCAGCATGCCGATGAACGACGGCGAGAAGAGATTGCGCCGCTGCGCGAACACGGTGTTGAGGTTTGTGCCCGCCCATTCGAAGCGTCCGCCGTCGAGCGAAACGGAAAACGTCATGTCGCTGCGATGCGCCGCGACGCCGAGTTCATCGAACAGCGCGATGAGATTGGGATACGTTCGGTCGTTGAACACGAGAAAGCCCGTATCGACGGGATGCTGCACGCCGTCGAGCGCGACATCGACGGTATGCGTATGGCCGCCGAGATAATCGGCGGCTTCGAAAAGCGTCACGCGATGCGCGCGCGAGAGCAGATACGCGCTCGCGAGACCGGCGATCCCCGCGCCGATCACCGCGATGCGCTGCTGTCTTTCTTTTGTCGATGATTCCATGACGGGCGGTCTCCTCGCGCCAAAAGGTCTCCTCGCGCCGCGTGGACGTGGCTGTTCCAGACGAGTGCGAGATCAAATACGAGAAAGACGCGCGCGCGGATGCACGCGCGCCGCGCTGCTTCAGTCGCGCTGACCGGGACTTTGAAATCCCGGCTGACCGATCTGCTCCGGCGATTGCGGCACGCGGCTAAAACGCGCGGTGTCGTAGCCCATCGCGTCGAGGCGCGCGAGCATCGAGCGATAGATGTCGTCGCTCATCGCCGGCTCGCGCGAAAAGATCCAGCCGAGCTTTCTGTTCGGATAGCCGAGGATCGTGTAGCGATAATCCGGATCGACGTAGAGCGTGAGTTGCGTCACGCGTATCGGCCAGAAGAGTTGCACGCTCCATTCGCCGCCGTTGCTGCCGGGCTTCACGGTATCGACGAAACGATGCGTCGTTTCCTCTTGCCCGAAGCCGTTCTTGCGGCCGTGAAAGACGTCGTCGATTTTTCCGTCCGCGCGCAGCGACCATTCGACATGCGTGCCGACGAAATCGCGTTCCGCGAAGTACGGAATATTCGCGATGACATACCAGCGCCCCATGTAGCGCGGCACGTCCACGGCAACGGTTTCGAGCGGTCGGTTCGCTCGCGGATTCGGATTCGGCGGACTCGAACAGCTCGCCACCGTCACGACGACGCCGGCCGCCACCAGCGCCACGATGAGCGCCCGCTTCGTGTTTGTCATGACATCACCTTTATCGGACGCTTCTCGAACAGATAGTGCGCGACGCCCCATTCGCGGCCGCGCGCGTAGCCGAACAACTCGGCCACCGCCATGTAGAACATGCGCCAGCGCTGAAACCAGATGGCGGCCGCATCGCCGTAGACGTCGCGCAGCATCGGCATGACGCGATCGCGAGCGGCATCGAGATTCGCGAGCCATTGATTCGCCGTGCGCGCGTAGTGCGTGCCGTTCATCCACCACTGACGCGTGACGCGCAAATCGTCCTGAAAGTGCAGCAGCAAGGACGCGGATGGCATCGTGCCGCCGGTGAAGAAATAGCGCGACATCCAGTCGCCGCCGTCGCGCGATGTGAAGTGATACGCAAGCGTCGCGTGCGCGAAGTGGTGGACAAAAAGTCGTCCATCATCGGCGAGCCAGCGCGCGATCTTCGCGAGCAACAGGCCGTAATGCTTCATGTGCTCGAACATTTCGATCGACAGAATGCGATCGAACGGCGTCTCGTCGTGCGCGAAATCGAAATCGACGACATCGCCCGTCACGACGCGCAAGTTGCGAAGGCCGCGCTGCCGCGCCCGCGCTTCGATGAACGCGCGTTGCCCGCCCGAATTAGACAGCGCGACGATTTGTGCGCGCGGATAACGCTCCGCCATCCACAGCGCGAGCGAGCCCCAGCCGCAGCCGAGATCGAGGATGCGTTGACCATCGGCGAGTTGCGCGCGCTCGGCATAGCGTTCGAGCATCGCGAGTTCGGCTTGCGCGAGCGTTTCGTCGCCGCGCGGGTAAAGACCGCACGAGTACTTCAGGCGCGGGCCGAGGTGCGCTTCGAAGAACGCATCGGGCAGCTCGTAATGCTGCGCGTTGGCGGCGTGCGTATCGATCGCGATCGGGCTCGCGCGCAGTTCGTTCAGAAAGCGCTCGAACGCCTGCGTGCGTTGCGCGTTGTCGTTCGCATATTCGTCGATGAGACGCTGACGGATCAGCAGGCGCATGCCGGCGCGCACGAGCGCATCAGGCACGAGGCCGCGCTCGCACGCGCGAATGATGCGGCTTTCGTCGAGCGCGGGCATGTCGGCGGGTGCGGCGGGCGCGGATGAGGTAGCGCGGGCGGTGATGTTCATCGGCGTGTCCTTGCTTTGTTCATGCGCGTTTACGCGGCCACGGAATCAGCGCGCTCGTCGTTCGCATGTAGTCGCGATAGCCGTCGCGCGTATCGGCGAGATGCGCTTCGAGAATCGGAATGCCCGATACCTTCAACAGCAGCCACGCCATCAGCACGGGCGGCGCGAGCGTCGCCCAGCCCCACGGCATGCCGATCGAGAGCACCGCGTACGCGAGCCAATGCACGCATTCGAAGAAGTAATTCGGATGGCGCGAATAGCGCCACCAGCCATCGCGGCACACTTTTCCGCGATGCGCGGGATCGGCGGCGAAGCGCTTGAGTTGACGATCGGCCGCCGCTTCGCCCGCGACCGCGACGATCCACACGGCGGCGAATCCCGCGATGCACAGCGGACTCGCCGCCTCGCGCGCATAGGCGGGCACGAAGAACGCGATGGCAAGCAGCATCGAAATGAACGCCTGCAACTGGAAGAAGCCGAGCATGTTGCGCGCGGCGTGTTCGCCCCAGCGTTCGCGAAACGCGCGATAGCGCGTGTCTTCCGGCTTGCCGCGATTGCGCCGCCACAGATGCCGCGCGAGCCGCGCGCTCCAGAGCCCGCCGCCCGCCGCGACGCATACGCGATTGACCGTCGCGCCGGTCCCGCACGCGGCGATGACGAGCGCGGCCGCGCCGAGCGAAGCGGCCCAGAGCGGATCGACCATGCCCGCGTTTTCCGTGCGCAACTGCCAGAGCCACGCGGCGAAAAAGACCAGCACGAATCCGCTGACGACGACGAGCACGGTGACGATGAAAGGCATGGCGGCTCCGCGAACAGGCGTTCACCGAGTCATACGGATGCCGAGTGCGATTGGATGCAGCGAACGAAAGATGGACGTTCGCTATGCGAGAGTCGCGATGCGATCGATCGTCAGGTCGAACGCAGCTGGCCGGTTGCGAGCACGGGTCCGGTCGGGGCGCCCGTCGGCGAGCCGCCGGGGGGTTCGTCGGATACGGCGAGCACGGCCTGCGCGCTGAGTTGCGCGACGATCTCGGGCGGCAGCGTCATCGTCGCGGGACGATCGGGCGGGAAGACGCCGAGGGCAATCGGCTTCGCGTTCGGCGGAATCAGCCACAGTTCCGTCGCGCGATTCGCGGGGATCGTGACGTGCGACGCGGGCACGACGACCATGCGCGCGCGCCGCACATCGACGGTCGCGGTCCAGTGCACGACGCCGTCCTTGCGCGCGATCGACGCGACCATGTACTCGCCGGAGACGGCTGCCGTCGTCGGCGTTTGCGGGGCTTGCCGCAGCAAGGTGAAGGTCACGCCGAGCAGGACGAGCGCGGCGACGCTCGCGCCGATCGTCAGCCAGCGCCACACGTTCAGGCTGTCGCGCCAGCGTTCGCGTTTCGGCTGCGGCGCGATGAATCCCAGATCGCGGCGGATGCGCGTCCACACGCGCGGCGGCGGCGCGATCGCGCGGACATCGTCGGCGAGCGGGGCAAGACGTCGCTGCCAGTCATCGAGCGTGTGCCGCAACGCGGGATCGCGCGACACGTCCGCTTCGAGCGCTGCGCGTTCGTGCGCGTCGAGCACGCCGAGCGCATATTCGGCGCAGCGCAGATCGTCGTCGTCGCGAGCGGGCGTGTTCATTGTTCGAGGCAGGTCTTGAGCTGCATCAGGCTGCGGCGAATCCAGCTTTTCATCGTGCCGAGCGGCACGGCGAGCCTTTGCGCCAGTTCGTTGTACGTCGCGCCGGTGAAGAACGCCTCGCGGATCGCGCTCTTCTGCTGCGGCTCCAGCCGGTCGAGACACGATTCGAGCCGCCGCCGTTCCTCGCTCGATTCCGCCGCGGCCGCGGGCGTGGGCGCTTCGTCGGCGATGTCGGGCGCATCGCCTTCGCCAAGCAGTTCTTCGCGATGCTGACGCATGCGGTCGATCGTGCGATTGCGCCCGAGCGCGACGAGCCATGTCATCGCGCTGCCGCGTGCCGGATCGAAGGTATCCGCGCGACGCCAGGCCGTGGCGAACACTTCCTGCAGCAGGTCTTCGGCTTCGCCGCGATCGCGGATCATGCGCACGATCACGCCGAACACTCGCGCCGATGTCGCGCGATACAACTCGGCGAACGCCTGTTCGTCGCCCTTCGCGACGTTCGTGAGCATCTCGTCGATGCGCTCGCGGGGCAGGCGTTCGATATCGCCGGAGTAGGTGTCCGTCATGTGCAGGTCAGGTGTCTCGCGGTGCAATCCCTACTTGTGCGAAAGCATCGTTCCACGGCAACCCGACGCGAGACACCGGCACGCATAGAGCCGCTTGAGCGCCGCGGTGCGCCGGCCATCGACGGTCAGGCAATAATCGATGAACAACTCCTGGCCTTTGCCGATCGGCCGGATCGCGCGGATGAACACGCGCTCGCCGTCCTGCTCCGCTTCGCAGTTCGGCGCGCAACTATGATTGAGCCAGCGCGCGGAATTGCCGCCGCGCGCGCCGTCGATGACCGTGCCGTCATCGAGACCGAAGAGGAAGGTATGACCCTCTTCCGCGTTCGATTTCGCGTGCATGCGCTGCGCCTCCTTCCACGACAGGCGCAGACCCTTGTATTCGAGCAGCAGCGCGCCCGTGGGAAGGTCGGCGAGAGCGAAAACGCCCCGGCCATGAACGGGCGATGTCCGGACAGTGATTCGACGCATGGTGTGGCGGGCCGCAGTGAGGAGGTTGAATATTTGAGTGCAGGCGTGAGCATCGTTATGATGTGGCCGTCATAAATCGTTGTCACGTCCATGCCCGCAGTTTCTCCCCGCAAGAGCAGGAAGCGCAAGCCATTACGCGGCTCGCTTGCGCGATATCGCAACCGGATCGTCGAAGTTCTCGGGGAGGCGCGCGGCCAGCGCGTGATGATACGGTCGATTCATGAAGACGGCGTGGAGCGGCGCACCGCCGTGAAATGGATCAACCTGCTCCCGCTCGAAACGGAGTTGTTCTAGCGCTACCGGATGTCGCGCTTCTGAACGATGCGGCTCACCACCACGAGACAAACCGCGAGCAACACGCCGACATAGCCCACGACGGCCAGCCATCCGCCGTGCTGCCAGAAAGATCCGCCAATCGATCCGAGCACGCTCGACCCGACGTAGTAAGCGAGCAGATAGAGCGATGCCGCGTGACCCTTGGCACTGCCGGCGAGTTGCCCGACCCATCCGCTCGCGACCGAATGCGTGACGAAGAAGCCGATCGTCACGAGCACGATGCCGACGATGATCGTCACGAGCGCGCCCGAAAGCGTCAGCGCGAGACCCAGAGCGAACAGCACGACACCGCTGACGAGAACCGGCGCTCGTCCGAACCTGTCGGCAAGCGCGCCCGCCGTCGACGACGACACCATCCCGAACAGATACGCGCCGAAGATCAGGCCGCATGCGGTCGCGCTCAGGTTGAACGGCGGCGCGACAAGACGGAATCCCGCGTAGTTGTACACGGTCACGAACGCGCCCATCGCGAGAAAGCCGATGGCGAACACGAGCGGCAGAAGTCCGTGAAGCAATTGCGCTTTCCACAGCTGAAAATGATGCCGAAGCGTGAGATCGGTGCGTTTGACGAAACGCCGTGACGGCGGCAGCAGCATCACGAATGCGATGGCCGCGATCAGATCGATGACGCTGATCGTCCACATCGCCGTGCGCCACGAGAAATTTTCCTCGAGCGCGCTCATGCCGATCCGCCCGATCATGCCGCCGAAAGCCGTGCCGCCGACGTAAAGGCCCATCGCGAAGCCGAGCCCTTCGGCTGCGATTTCTTCGGCGAGATACGCCATGGCGACGGCGGGCACGCCGCCAAGCGCGAAGCCTTCGAGCGCGCGCCATACGAGCATCGCGTCCCAGTTCGACGCGCTCGCCGCCAGCAGATTGAACACGGCCGCCGATGTCATCGATGTGAACATCAGCCCGCGCCGCCCGACGCGCTCGGACAACGCGCCCGCGCACAGAATGGACACCGCGAGAAATCCGGTCGAAACCGACAGCGACAGCGAACTCGCCGCCGCGCCGATATGAAACTCGCGCGCGAACGCCGGAAGCAGCGGCTGGACGCAATAGAGCAGCGAAAACGTCGAGAAGCCCGCGAGAAAGAGCGCGAGCGCGATGCGCCGATACGCGGCCGAAGCAGGAGAAATGCCGCTGGGAAGCGGGCGCGTCGCGGCGGTGCGTTCGTGGGTCGCCGACGGTGAAATCGAAGGGGAGGACATGGGCGTCGCCGGTTGAGAAGTAACCGGATTCATTCTTGCCAATGCGCGCTCATATGTCCAATATATGAAAGTATGCCCGGCGATATGTTTTAGCACTGGCTCGATCGTGTTCATGCAAAAGGAAAAAGAAAATGGAGCTTCGGCATCTGCGTTATTTCCTGGCCGTGGCCGAAACCGCGAATTTCACGAAGGCCGCCGAGATGCTCGGCATCGGCCAGCCGCCTCTTTCCCAGCAAGTGAAAGCGCTGGAGCAGGAACTCGATGTCGTGTTGTTCAAGCGCACCGCGCGCGGCGCGGAACTGACGCTGGCCGGACGCGTGTTCGCCGACGAAGCGCGCCGCGTGCTCGACGACGCGCAACGCGCAGCGCGAGCGGCCCAACGCGCGGCGCGGGGTGAAACCGGACATTTGCGCGTCGGGTTCACGGGCACGGCGGCGTTCAACGAGCGCGTGTCGGCGCTGATCCGCAAATTTCGCGAAGCGTATCCCGATGCGGAACTGACGCTGCACGAAGCCGCTTCCGGCGTGCTGCTGGACGAGATCGAAGCGGGGCAGCTCGATGTCGCCATCGTTCGTCCGGAGCGTCGCGTCGCGGACGTCGTGCAGCAGCATGACTGGGACGACGAGCCGATGTTCGTCGCCTTGCCTGTCGGTCATCGGCTGGCTTCGCGCCGGCGCATCGAGTTGGCGGAACTGATCGACGAACCCTTCGTGCAAGTGCCGCGCGCGGCGGGCGGCACGCTGTTCGACGACATCGTCGCCGCATGCGCCGCGGCGGGTTTCGAGCCGCGTCTCGCGCAACCCGCGCCGCAGATGGCGTCGGCGGTGACGCTCGTGGCGGCGGGGCTCGGCATATCGATCGTGCCGAAGGCGATCACGCAGGTGCGCGTCGCGGGCGTCGTCTACCGTCCGATCGTCGCGCGAGGCTTGCGCGCGCGGCTCGCGCTGGCGTCGCGGCGCGACGATCCATCGGCGGTGGTGCGCAATTTCCTCGAGCTTGCGTAGTTCAGTTCGTCAATAGTCCGCGCGCCTGTTCGAGCAACGCGGCGGCGGCGAGAAATTCCTTGCGGCCCGCCATCGTGAGCGCGGCGATCGCCGTGTCCTTGAAAAGCTCGTCGTTCGACGTGACGAGCGCGCCCGCTTCCCCGATTCGTCCCTGACGCAGCCGATAAAACGCCAGCATCTCGAACGCCTGCGCGCGCCGATCTTTATCCGCGCCCGACGCAACCAGTTGCGCCGCGCCGACCAGTTGTGCCAGCGCGCTTTCGTAGTCTGCCCGTTCCATCGTCGCGTTTCTCCCGAATCGTTGCCAATAATTCTCGCGCGTTTTGGTTCAAACTATCGCATCCGATACCGAACCGAAACAACGAAGGAGACGACGCATGGCAGTAAGCGAAGCAGTGATGGCATTGCGTGAAGCGCTCGGCGCACAGGTCGTGGCGCTGCCCGACGAATTCGGCGACCGGCGCGTCGCCGACTGGAGCGGCATGCCCGGCGCGACGCCGCTCGCGATCATCCGTCCGCGCGATACGAATGAAGTCGCGCAGGCGCTCGCCATCTGCTCGGCGCACAAGCAGCCGGTCGTCACGCAAGGCGGATTGACCGGACTCGTCGGCGGCGCGAATCTGCTCGGCGGCGAAGTGAGCCTGAGTCTCGACCGCATGAACCGCATCGTCGAGATCGACGCAATCTCGGGGACGATGACCGTCGAAGCCGGCACGCCGCTGCAAGTCGTGCAGGAAGCGGCGAGCGCGGCGGGCTTCTACTTTCCGCTCGATCTCGGCGCGCGCGGCAGTTGTTCCATCGGCGGCAATCTCGCGACGAACGCGGGCGGCAACCGCGTCATCAAGTACGGGATGATGCGCGATCAGGTGCTCGGCGTCGAAGCGGTGCTCGCGAGCGGCGAGATCGTCGGCGGGCTCAACAAGATGATCAAGAACAACAGCGGTTACGACTTGCGTCATCTTCTGATCGGCAGCGAAGGCACGCTCGCCGTCATCACGCGGGTCGTGCTGCGCTTGCGTCCAAAGCCCACGGCGACCGCGACCGCATGGTGCGGCCTGCCCGATTTCGCCGCGGTGACGACGCTGCTCACGCGCGCGCAGGCGAGCCTCGCGCCGGGCGTGTCCGCGTTCGAAGTGATGTGGGCCGGCTATCACGATACGGTCATCGCGAATCTGAAAAACTTGCGCGCGCCGCTCGCCGATGCGCATCCGTTCTACGTGCTGCTGGAAAGCGTCGGCACCGATCCCGCGCGGCACGGCGAAGCGTTCGAGGAATTTCTCGGCGGCATGCTCGAAGCGGGCATCGTGACGGACGCGGCCATTGCATCGAACGAAGCGCACGCGCGCGATTTCTGGGCGATCCGCGATGCGCCCGGCGAATACGATCGCTTCATCCCGAACTACGCGGCGTACGACGTGAGCTTTTCGATCGCGCAAGTCGGCGATGCGGCCGCGCAATGCGAAGCGCGTCTGCGCGCGCGCTGGCCGGGCGCCATCGTGATGACCTACGGCCATCTCGGCGACGGCAACATTCACATCGTCGTGGATATTCCCGGCCGGGGAAAGCAGGATCACGACGATGTCGATGCCGTCATTTACGACGTCACGCGCGAGTTCGAAGGATCGATTTCGGCGGAGCACGGCATCGGCGTGAAGAAGCGCGAATATCTTCATCTCGCGCGCCGCGCAGCCGATATCGCGGCGATGCGCGCGATCAAGGCATCGCTCGATCCGCACGGCCTGCTCAATCCCGGCAAGGTGTTCTAGCCGCGCTTGTGCGAATGCCGGTGGTGAATGTCGGGGAAGTGCGCGTGCGAGTGCGTGATTGGCAGATGCGCGTGCGGATGCGTGTGCGGTTCGTCGCCGGAATACGGAAAGTCGTGCGTATGCCGATGATGCTCGTCATGCACATGCCGATGCGTATGTTCCAGGCGCTCGTGCGTGTGCTCGTGCTCGTGCCGTTCGCGTACGTGCAGCCACACGCCGAGCGTCATCAGCGCGGCGGCGATCCAGAACGGCATGCCCGGCGTTTGCGGCCAGATCGCGAGGGAGAGCGCGACGCCGAACACCGGCGCGACCGAGAAGTACGCGCCGGTGCGCGCCGTTCCGAGATGCCGTAACGCGATCACGAACAGCACGAGGCTCACGCCGTAGCCGCCGAAGCCCGTCGCCATCGCGGCGATGACGATAGGCGGCGCGGGCAAGTGCGCGCCCATCGCGAATGCGATGCCGAGATTCGTCGCGCCCGCGACGAGCCCTTTCGCGCAGGCGATGACCATTGCGTCGGCGGTCGAGATCTTGCGCGTCAGATTGTTGTCGATGGCCCAGCACAGGCACGCCAGGGCGATCAGGATCGCGCCGGTCGTCGCATGGGCGGCGCCCGGTTCCCACGCGAGCACGACGCCGCCCGCGACGATCGCGGCCATGCCGAGAAACACGGATACATCGACGTTTTCCCGAAAGACGATCCACGCGATCGCCGCCGTCAGCACGCCTTCGAGATTGAGCAAGAGCGAGCTCGTCGCGGCGGGCGTGCTGGTCAGGCCGAGCATCAGCAAGGCCGGCCCCGCGACGCCGCCGAACGCGATCGCGCCGCACAGCCATGCGATTTCCCGAGCGCGCATGCCTTCGGTTTTTTCGCGCCAGATTCCGCGCGCGAGCAGAATCGCGCCGAGGCCGACGCCGCTGCCGAGATAGAACAGGCCCGCGACCATGAACGGCGGCATCGGGCCGAGCAGCGCTTTCGCGATGGGCGTGGTCGCGCCGAAGAGCGCGGCCGCGGTGAGGGCGACGAGAATCGCGGTGAATCGGCTTTGCATGAAGGGACCGTGGAACGCATCGTGACGTCTCGAAAGTGTAGTTCACATGGTCTGACGCCCGCCGCGCTCTCATTCTTTGCTCATTTTCGCCGCGCAGAATGCCTCCATCGACGAACAACGCAGCGCGGGAGACGAGAAATGAAGACGATCCGACATGTGATGGTGGGCGTGAAACTCCTTGGCCTCGTGACGGTGGCGCAGGCGCATCCGTTCATCGGCGTGGGCATTGTGGGCGGGCCGCTGTTCCCGGTCGCATCGAGCGCGCAGAGTGCGCCGCCGCTGCCGGTCTATGCGCACGCGACGGATTCCGGCCCCGCGCCGCTGCCGCCCGATGCGCCGCCGGTGCGGTACGCGCAACCGGCCATCGGCAATATCTCGGCGATCATGGGGCACGCGAACGCGGCAGGCGTGTGAATCGCGCTCACATGAAAGTCAAAACGATTCGTTTGTGCCGATTCGCGCGCGGCGTTAGCCTGAAACGATGAACAGCACAATCGACTACGCAGCCATCGCCGATGCCGCGC
The DNA here is from genome assembly GCF_023630905.1 of Caballeronia sp. ATUFL_F1_KS4A. Classification (NCBI taxonomy): domain Bacteria; kingdom Pseudomonadati; phylum Pseudomonadota; class Betaproteobacteria; order Burkholderiales; family Burkholderiaceae; genus Caballeronia; species Caballeronia sp. ATUFL_F1_KS4A. Next base: position 42,857 of record NZ_JALQEB010000037.1, read on the forward strand.
GCGATGGCTACATGAATCGCGTCATCGCGAACGTCAACGATCACGACGTCCATATCAGCGTGATGGACGCGCCGTATCGATGGCACTTTCATCCGAACTCCGACGAGACTTCCGTGGCGGTCGAAGGCACGCTCGTCATCGAGTTCGAGGAAGGCGCCGTCGAATTGCGCGCCGGGCAATTGCTGACCGTGCCCGCGGGCAAGCCGCATTGCACGCGCCCGGGCGGCGCGCGTTCGGTGAATCTGACGATCGAGAAAAAGGACACGCAAACCGTGTTCTGCGACGCGCCCGCCTAACGCGCCGCACGCGTTTCGAGATGCTCGACGAGCCGCCTCGCGGCCGGCTGCAAGGCGTCGAAGTCGCGAAAACATACGACGAAGCGGCGCTTCGCGAACGCATCGGAGAGCGGCACGGCTTCGATGCCGAGCGCCTGCCGATACGTTCCGGCGACTTCCATCGGCACGACGCTGATGCCGAGCCCCGCCGCGACGACGCGAAACGCCGCATCGAAACTCGACACGATCACGCGATACGACATCGACTTGCCCGCTTGCGCCGCCGCGCGCTGGAGCATCGTATGCACGGCGGTCGCGGGCGGCAGACCGACGTGCTCGAATTCCAGCGATTCCTCGAAGCTCACCGAACGCCGCTTCGCGAACGAATGATCCGCCGGCACCGCGAGCGCGAGCCGGTCGTGCCGATAAGCGCGATGTTGCAGCCCGTGCAGATCGACGCTGTCCCAGCACACGCCCACCGACGCCACGCCTTCGCGCAACTGCCGCACGAGATCGTTCGATAGCCGTTCTTCGACATCGACCTTGATGTTCTTGTTGGACGGCTCGCGCATGAACGACGCGATATCGTCGAGCAACGCTTCCGCAATCGCCGATGCCGACGCGCAAATGCTCACGCGCCCCATGAGACCGCCGCCGAACGCGGCGACGTCGTTGGCGATGCGTTCCATCGTGAACAGCACGCTGCGCGCGTGTTCGAGCAGCGCGATGCCCGCGGGCGTCGGTTCGACGCCGCGCCGCGAGCGCGACAACAACGGCACGCCGAGCGATGTTTCCAGTTGCGCGATGCGCTTGCTGATCGCGGATGGTTCGATATGCGCCTCGTGCGCCGCGCGCGCGATGTTCTGGTGCTCGCAGACCGTCACGAAGAGACGCAGCGTTTTCAGATCGATATCGCGCATGTGACTGGATTCCTCTGACGTTCCGAACGGGAAGCATGAGCTTTCCAAATTACCGCTTTTAGGCCATTTGCGGAATCTCTAAAGTCGAGACCATACACATAAGACCGGAGACAAAGCCATGCCCGCGTTCCCGCAGAACGCCGTAATCCGCGAAGTCGGCCTGCGCGACGGCCTGCAGAGCATTCGCACGATCGTGCCGACCGAACGCAAGATCGAATGGATCGGCGATGCCTACGCCGCCGGTCAGCGCGAAATCGAAGTCGGTTCGTTCGTGCCCGCGCGCCTTCTGCCGCAACTCGCCGATACCGCCGAACTCGTCGCCTACGCAACGACGCTGCCGGGCCTGCTGGTTTCGGTGCTCGTGCCGAATCTGAAAGGCGCGGAGCGCGCCATCGAAGCGCGCGCCGATCTGATGCTCGTGCCGCTTTCCGCGAGCCGCGCGCACAGTCTCGCCAATCTGCGCAAGACGCCCGAGGAAGTCGTCGATGAAGTCGCGCGCATGCGTGCGGCGCGCGATGCGTCGGGCGCGAAGACGCTGATCGAGGGCGGCATCGGCACGGCGTTCGGCTGCACGATTCAGGGCCGCGTCGATCACGCCGATGTGCTGCGCTACATGCAGGCGCTGCTCGATGCGGGCGCGGACCGCGTGAGCATCGCCGATACGGTTGGATACGCCGGTCCGCGTGCGGTGCGCGAGCTCTTCGAGAAGGCGCGCGATATCGCCGGCGAGCGCTTCTGGTGCGGCCACTTTCACGACACGCGCGGCCTCGCGCTCGCCAATGTCTACGCCGCGCTCGAAACCGGCGTCGCGCGTTTCGATGCGACGCTCGCGGGCATCGGCGGCTGTCCGCATGCGCCGGGCGCGAGCGGCAACGCGTCGAGCGAAGACCTCGCGTTCATGCTCGCCGATATGGGCATCGAGACCGGCATCGATATTTCAGCGTTGCTGGACGTGCGCGCGAAACTCGCGCGCTGGCTCGACGGCGAAACGCTGCACGGCGCGCTCGCGCTCGCGGGCTTGCCGGTCAATCACGAATCGAAAACTGCAATCGAAGCCTGAGGACGTCATGAGTCATTCAACCCTGCCGCTCGAAGGCGTGCGCGTGATCGAGTTCACGCATATGGTGATGGGCCCGACCTGCGGCATGATCCTCGCGGATCTCGGCGCGGAAGTCATCAAGATCGAGCCGCCCGGCGGCGACAAGACGCGCAATCTGCCGGGTCTCGGCATCGGCTTCTTTCGCTCGTTCAATCGGAACAAGAAGAGCGTCGTCATCGACATCAACACGGAAGAAGGGCGTGACAGCGCGCTCGAACTGATCGGCGCATGCGATGTGCTGCTCGAAAATTTCCGCCCCGGCCTCATGACGAAGCTCGGTCTCGACTACGAAACCTTGTCGAAGGCGCATCCGAAACTGATCTACGTGTCGCACAAGGGCTTTTTGCCGGGGCCGTACGAGAAGCGTCTCGCGCTCGATGAAGTCGTGCAGATGATGGGCGGCCTCGCCTACATGACCGGTCCGGCGGGCAGGCCGCTGCGCGCGGGAACGTCGGTGAACGACATCATGGGCGGCATGTTCGGCGCGATCGGCGTGCTCGCCGCGCTGCGCGAACGCGATCTCACCGGACGCGGCCAGGAAGTGCAGAGCGCGCTCTTCGAGAACTGCGTGTTTCTCTCCGCGCAACACATGCAGCAATACGCGATGACGCGCGAAGCGCCGCCGCCGATGCCGTCGCGCGTATCAGCATGGAGCGTGTACGACGTATTCACGCTGGCCGAAGGCGAGCAGTTGTTCATCGGCGCGGTGAGCGACAAGCAATTCGTTACGCTTTGCGATGTGCTCGAACGTCCCGATCTCGCGCAAGCGCCCGAGTTCGCGACCAATGCGATGCGCGTCGCGGTGCGGCCGCAATTGCTCGCGCGGCTCGGCGAGATTCTCGCGGATCACCGCGCCCACGAGCTCGCGCCGAAGCTCGAAGCGGCCGGCATTCCCTACGCGCCGATCATGCGCCCCGAACAGTTGCTCGACGATCCGCATCTGAAAGCGAGCGGCGGACTCGTGCCGATGCAGACCGACGACGGCGGCACGACCGACGTGGTTTTGCTCCCGCTCACGATGGGCGGACGCCGCCCCGGCGTGCGGCAGCCGCTCGCGCGCGTCGGCGAGCACACGGACGAAGTGCTCGGGCAACTGACGAAACGCGTCACGGCATGAGGCATTGCGACAGGCGCATATAAAAACACGCGCCGTCGCCAACACAGGAGACAGGACAATGCAGCCCACTTTCAGCGCGGTCGCCGAGCCGCTCGCAACGCCCGACGTTCGCGTCGCCACGACGCCCGGCGCGCAAATCTCCGCGCGCATGGATCGACTGCCGATCACGCGGCATCTCTGGATGCTCGTGTTGCTCATCTCGCTCGGCGGCTTTTTCGAAATCTACGATCTGATCTTCACCGGCTATATCGCGCCGGGCATGGCGAAGAGCGGACTTTTGCAGACGACGACGCATGCGTTCTTCGGCTTCACCGGCATTGCGGGATTCATCGCGGCGACGTTCGCGGGCTTGTTCATCGGCACGTTCTTCTTCGGCTGGCTGCCGGACCGCTACGGGCGGCGCAGCGTGTTCACGTTCTCGCTGCTGTGGTACTCGATCGGCTCCGCGATCATGGCGTTCCAGACGAGCCCCGAAGGCGTGATCTTCTGGCGCTTCGTGACGGGCATCGGGGTGGGCATCGAAATCATTACGATCGACAGTTACGTGACGGAACTCGTGCCGCAGCACATGCGCGGCCGCGCGATGGCCTTCAATCAGATGGTGATGTTCGCGGCGGCGCCCGTCGCCGCACTGCTTTCATACTGGCTCGTGCCGGAAACCGTGTTCGGTCTCGATGGATGGCGCGTCGTCGTGCTCGCGGGTTCGGTCGGCGCGGTGATCGTGTGGTTCATCCGGCGCGCGGTACCGGAAAGCCCGCGCTGGCTCGCGATGCATGGCCGGCTCGAGGAGAGCGAACGCGTCGTCGGCGACATCGAGCGCGTGGTCGAGCGCGAATCGGGCGCCGCATTGCCGCCGCCCGCGCCTGTCGTCGAGCAGCCGGCGCATCGGCGGGCGTCGCTCGGCGAGCTGTTCGTCGCGCCGTATCGCTCGCGTCTCGTGATGCTCATCGTCTTCAACTTCTGTCAGGCGATCGGGTACTACGGCTTCGCGAACTGGGTGCCGACGCTCCTGATCGGGCAGGGCATCACCGTGACGAAGAGCCTGCTGTATTCGTTCATCATCGCGTTCGCGCTGCCGCTCGGACCGCTCTTCGCGATGTTCTACGCCGACCGCGTGCAGCGGAAGTATCTGATCGTCGGCGGTGCGCTCGTCGTGATCGCGAGCGGTCTCGCGTTCGGGCAGATGAAATCGCCCGTTGCGCTCATCGCGCTCGGCGTGCTGATCTCGCTCGCCGGCCAGACGATCTCGGTCTGCTATCACGCGTATCAGACCGAGCTTTTTCCCACGGCCGTGCGCTGCCGGGCGAGCGGAATCGTCTACTCGGCGAGCCGCGCGGGCGCGATGATGTCGGGCTTCATCATCGCGTCGCTGCTGAAGGACTTCGGCGTGCCGGGCGTGTTCATCGGCATTACGGTTTGCATGCTGCTCGTGGCGCTGGCAATCGGCCTGTTCGGTCCGAAGACCAACGGGCTGCGGCTCGAGGAGCTGAACCGGTGAATCAGGTGACGCGCGCGCGTGCGTTCGAAACGCAGTGCAATCGGACATACGTTCGGGCTCGCGGCATCCTATGCTGAAGCGGGATCAATTCCTGCTGCGCGTCGCTCCAGGCGAGCGACGCGGGCTTGAGTCAAATGAACACGCAACTCAGTGAACAATGCAGGGCGCGGCTGTATCGGCTGAAGTTCGAGACGCCTCTGGAAAGCGTCGCTTTCGTGCTCGCCGATAGCCGCGAGGCCGCTTGGCGCATCGGCAAGACGGTGATGGCGGTGGTGCACGGCGTCGGCATACAGAACGTCTCGCTGCACGATATTCGATCGTTTCGCGAACTCGTGAGCGCAGGCGTCAGCGATGACCAGGACATGCGTATCTTCGAGTTGGCCGTCGCGGGCGGAAAGGTCGCCCATTGGACGCACGCGCCTTACTTCTTCACCGACGACGCCACGCTGCTCGGCAAATGGGCCGAACTGCGCGCCGATCTCGCCGCTGACATCGCGCGCACGGCGCTTCGACGCGCGAAGTAGCAGCGCTTCGAACGGGTACATCTCATGCTGGAAGCACGCCATATCCACGGCGCGTACGGGGTGTCCGGATGATACGGTCGTACAACCACAAGGGCTTCGTGCTCGAAGTCGCGATCGAAACGAGCAGCCGGCTCGTGCCGCCGCCGGGCGAATTGCGCTATCTGGCGATCGTGACGATCAGCCGTTCCGGAAGGCCGGTCACTGCGTTCTCGCCACTCCTGATCGAGAACACACGCTATTCGAATTTCGCATCCGCCGAGGACGCGCTGATGAGCGCGCACACGCAGGCGCGCACGCTGGTCGACGAATGGGTGCGGGCGGCACTATAAATTAGCGCCGCGCGACGAACCCGGATCAGGCAGCGACGCGCCGGTTCTGTTGCCCTTCCTGCGCGTCGGCAGCGGTGGCGAGCGCGTTGTCGAGTAACGCGAGTTTGCGTTGAAGCGATGCTACACGCTGACTTTGCGACGGGACGAGGTCGTACTCCGCGTCCAGTTGCGAAATCCGCATATCCCAATAGCTGGCGGGAAGGCGATCGGAAGCCGAGTTCCCTTCGACGACACTCGAGAGAATCATTTCCAGATGGAGAAGCTCGCGTTCAGCGAGCTGAGCGGGCCGCCGCTGTCGAAATGCTGGGACGGTCGTGGCATTGGCGCTTCTTTTCATGTGGCTATATCCGGCTAGATTTTACAGAGGCCTCTATTAAAGCAAGCAGCGTTCCGCAGAGGCGATTCAAGCTCCTTCAGATTGTTTCGAAATGAAACGAGCAGAACGCCCGGTCCCGTTCTGTGCGGTAGCAAACGTTTGCGCGACGGTTACATTTAGTGAAGAACTTGTTCCCGAATTTCCGAAATTTGCCGTCACAGGACGTAATTTCGTCGCCTGATTTGCCCGTCTATCTCGCGCAAAATTTTCAAAACGTCGAGATATATAGAGAAACATATCGCGTTACTCGTTGATTCGATTCATCTAAATGCGATTCGTTCCGTTCGCGGTGGGCGCGTAACCTTTACGGTCGGCATCAAGAATCGGGAAAATCGTTCGGGTACTTCGGGTAACTGAGTGATTTCGACGGCCGCTGTTCTGAGACCGTCTAAAGCGCTCGGATTAATCGCCGCGTCGGGAATAAAAACGGAGCGGCTCCCTCTCGCGAAACCGCTCCGTGTCCTCGAGATATCTGCGTGGAGATCTTCAGACCCGGGAAGCTTAGCAAAACGCCTCGGCCGCTATAAACCGCATGCGACGCAATGGACTTCTCCAGAATGCGCAGTAATAACGTCGTCGATGTGCAACAGCCATTTGGATTATCTGAGCTCCGAATCGCCGCTAAGCACTTGACCTTAAAAGATTATGAAGGGATCTGCACGCCGGTTCGCAGAATCAGCAAATGATTATTGCGCCGGATACGCGGTCACATTCAAGCGCCCGTCGCATACAGTGTGTCCCAGTTTCCCGGGCTCTTTCAGTCCCGGGAGGCTTTCGCATTAAACAGGACACAGAGAACCATGAAAAAAACCCTTCTCATCGCGGGCATTCTCGGCACCTTCGCAGCAGCAGCCCACGCTCAGAGCAGCGTCACGTTGTACGGCACGCTGGATGCCGGTCTCGTCTATACGAACAACGCCGGTGGCCATAACAATTGGCAGCAAGGCAGCGGCGCGGTTTCGGATACTTACTTCGGCCTGAAAGGCAGTGAAGATCTCGGCGGCGGGTTGCACGCGCTCTTCAAGCTGGAGAGCGGCTTCAACCTCAATAACGGCCGCTATACCGAAAACAGCACGATGTTCAACCGTCAGGCATATGTCGGCCTTCAGCACGATCAATTCGGTACGATCACGCTCGGCCGTCAATATGATTCGATGGTCGATTATCTGTCGCCGCTCGCCGAAGCAGGCGCGGGCTATGGCAATAACCTGACGGCGCATCCGTTCGACAACGACAATCTCGATCACTCGTTCTCGATCCGCAATTCGGTGAAGTATCAGAGCGCGAATTACGCGGGCTTCAAGTTCGGCGGCCTGTATGGCTTCTCGAACGACGCAGGCCAGTTCGCGAACAACCGCGCATGGAGCGCCGGCGCGTCGTACGGCAACGGCCCGCTGAACTTCGCCGCGGCCTACTTGCAGACGAACAACTCGCGCAACAACGCGAACACGGGCGGCGCGGTGTCGGCGGGTCAGGGCAACAACGCGAATCTGACGGCTGAACTGCAGCGCACGTTCGGCGCGGGCGTGAACTACACGTACGGCCCGGCGACGGTCGGCTTCGTGTGGACCAACACGCACTACGACAACCTGCTCGCCGCATCGCAAGGCGGCACGACGTTCGCGCTGCCGGGCAACTCGAACCTGCACATGAACAACTTCGAGCTGAACGGCCGCTATCTCGTGACGCCGGCATTGAGCCTCGACGCCGCGTACACGTACACGGACGGCAAGGTGACGGGCGCGAACGGCTCGGGCGATCCGAAGTGGCACACCGTTTCGCTGCAGGCTGACTACTCGCTCTCGAAGCGCACCGATGTGTACGTCGAAGGCGTGTACCAGCATGCGTCGGGCGAGCTGGGCAATGCGGGCGCCAACGTCGCGATGATCAACACGCTGTCGCCGTCGTCGACGCAGAATCAGGTCGCGGCGACCGTGGGCCTGCGTCACCGCTTCTAAGCGCAGCGCCGTAGGAAAAAGAACGGCCGCGATCCACAAGATCGCGGCCGTTTTGCATTGCGCGTTACTTCTTGTCCTGCTCCGAACGTTTGATGAGCTGGCCGATGTCGTGCCCCGCGCCGCCCGTGCCCGCGGCGAGCCGCGCCAGCGCGGTCGCGGCCGTATCGCGCCGCACGCCGCTTTCGGGGCGGAACTGCTTCGGCAGCGCCATATAGAAGGTCGCCCCGCCATCGGGCGCGCCTTCCGCCCATGCCTTGCCGCCATGCCGCTCGATGATGCGCCGCACGTTCGCGAGCCCGATGCCGGTGCCGTCGAACTTCTCGTTGACGTGCAGACGCTGGAACACGCCGAAGAGCTTGTCGACGTAACGCATATCGAAACCGATGCCGTTGTCGCGCACGAAATAGACGACATGCCCGATCAGCTCGCCCACGCCATCGTGCGCGCCGACCTCGATCGTCGGCTCTTCGCGTTGCGCGCTGAACTTCACCGCGTTCGACATCACGTTCGCGAACGCGACATGCAGAAACACGTGATCCGCTTCGACGCGCGGCAACGCGTCCACCTTCCAATGCACGCGTGCGGACGATTGTTCGTCGATATCGTTCTGAATCACCGTATGCACCAGCGCGTGGACGTCGACCGTGTGCGGACGCAGCGCCGCGCGGCCGAGTTGCGCGAACGACAGCAGATCGTCGACGAGACGCCCGCCGAAACGCGCCGACGTCACGATGCGCTCCAGATAGCCGCGCCCGCGCTCCGACAGCTTTTCGCCGTCCATCTGCTTTAGCAGGTCCGCGAAACTCACGATATGCCGCAGCGGCGCGCGCAGATCGTGCGACACCGTGTATGAAAATCCTTCGAGTTCGTGATTCGCGCGCCCGAGTTCCGTCGCGAGCTGCGCAATTTCCTCCGCGCGCCGCAACACGATGCCGAGCACGGCGGCGCGAAATTCCAGCGCGATCTCGCGCTCGGCGGGTCGCCACGGCAGCGAGCGGCCGCGCACGACATCGGTCCAGGTATCGAAGCTCACGCGCGGCGAAAGCGACGCGGCGAGGCCCGTCAGCTTCGCGCGCGGATCGCCCGCCCATTCGATCGTCTGCACGACTTCGCGGCGAAACCAGATCACGTAATTGCGGTAGATCTTCGAGATCGACACCGCGAGAAAGCCCGCGACTTCGGGCGAATCCGCGAGCGCGGGGCAATCCTGCGAAGCGCGGTCGGACATCACGACGTCCTCGCTCTGATTGTCGAGCCAGTCGACGAGCGCCGTGACGCTGTGCGCGCTCGGCGTCACGCCGATGAGCGACGTGCGTCCTTCGAAGATCACCGCCGCGCCCGACGAGCGCGTGAAGCCGAGCAGATCGGAGGCGTCGCTGACGAGCGCTTCGACGAAGCTGTCTGTGTTCGCCATCGACGACAGCAGCTTCGAAAGCATGCGGCGCAGTTCGAGCCGGTAATGCGCTTCGGCCTGCGTCTCCCGCGCTTCGATCTGCAGCGAGACGATCTGCGCGACGTGCTCGCACGCGGTGCGGACTTCGAACGGCGGCAGACGCGGCGTCGCGTGATGACAGGAAATGAGGCCCCAGAGCTTGTCGTCGACGAGAATCGACATGGACATCGACGCGAGCGTGCCCATGTTGCGCATGTATTGCAGATGCACGGGCGACACGCTGCGCAAGGACGCGTACGTGAGGTCGGTCGGGCGGCCCGTCGCCGGATGCAGCGCGGGCACGAGCGGCGCGGCTTCGTAGTTCGCGTTCGATATGAGCCGAATGCGATTCTTGCGATACAGCTCGCGCGCCTGCGCGGGAATGTCCGATGCCGGAAAGTGCTGCTTCAGATACGACGGATAGCCCGGCTCGACGCTTTCCGCGAGCACGTTGCCGTTGCCTTCCTCGTCGAACTGATAGACGAGCGTGCGGCCGAAACCCGTGATGCGCGCGATCTCGTTCGCGGCGAACTGGCAAATCTGCTCGACGGTGTGCATCGATTGGACATCGCTCACGAAGGAGCGCACGAGCGGATACATCGTCGAGAAGACGTCGGCGGTGTCGCGCGCCGGCTCCACTTCGACGAACAACAGCCCGTCATGCCGATGCACGACGATCGCGACGGGACCGTCCGGCGTCCATCCGTCGAGCACGACGTTGCCGACGTGGATCGCCGCGCCGTCGCGCGTGAGTTGCTTCAGTCCCGCGCTCGCACGTTCGGCCGCGTGCTGGCCGAGCACCGTCGAGAGCGCGCGGCCGAGACACGCTTCGGGCGCGATGTGCGCGAGCTGCGCGACGTTGGCGCTCGCCTGCAGGATGTGGCAATGCGCGTCGACGCTGAAGAGCACGCCGTGAGGCTGAATGCCGCCGGGAATGTGGATCGGCTCGCGCGCGCATTGCGCGTAGACCGATGCATCGAGCGAAGCGGAATCGGTGATTTCTGCGTTGGAGGTTTTGTCCATCCTCGTCCTGACAATGCGGTTCGGCTGCTCATCGCGCCGATCATCTCCGAATCATAGATGCGTTGCGCGGTCGGAAGAAAGGCCAATGTCGCTGCGGTGTTTTCTACTGGCTCGGCCGTTCACGTCGAGTCATTTCTACGCGCGTTCGCGACGCTAACAGGTACGGTGCGAGCATCTTTCTCTCGCGACCGGTCATGCGCGCCCGACGCATGAAACGTTCCGCTCCGTGCGCTGATAACATGCGGGGCCAACATACGCGGCCGGCGCCGAGGAGACATGATTTGAACCGCACACGCGTCGCCGCGACGGTGCTATCGACCGCGATCGCCTGCATCGTTGCCGAACGCGACGCCGCCGCGCAGTCGTATCGCGATGTCGCGCCGATTGCGCCGCCCGCCGAGCAGCGTCCGCGCGCGTCGCCGTCGCCGCCCGAGCCGAGCGACGACTCGCACAGAATCGCGCTTCAGGATCTGCGCGGCATCGCGTTCGTGCGTGCGGATGCTACATCAGATGCGACGCAATCGGGCGCGAACGGCGCGATCACGTCGACGGGCGCGCCTTTTCTCACGCCCGATTTTCTCGACAGCTTCTCCGCCGATCTCCATAAGCCGCTGACCTTCGCGCGTCTCGCGGAAATCCGGCGCGCCGTCGTGCAACGTTATCGCGCGGCGGGCCAGCCGCTCGTCGATGTGTACGTGCCCGAGCAGGACGTGAGCAATGGCGTCGTGAAGATCGCCATCGCGGAGTTTCGCGCGGGGCGCGTGATGCCGAAGGGCAACCGCCATTTCTCCGATGCGCTGCTCGCCCGCGAGATGCCGCTCGCGCGCGGCGAGCCGATCCGCGAAGCCGATGTCGCCGCGGGACTCGCGTTGCTCAACGCGAATCCGTATCGGCGCGTGGACGTGATTTATGCGCCCGGCACCGCGCCCGATACGACCGACGTCGTGCTGCAAACCGAAGACCGCTTTCCGTTCCGCATTTACGGCGGCTATAACAACGACGGCGTGCGCGACCTCGGCCGCGATCGCATTCTCGCGGGATTCGATGACGGCAATCTGTTCGGCATCGATGCGCGCTTCGGCTATCAGATGACCGCGAGTAACGATCTGTTGAGCGGCAATCCGGATATCGAAGGGCGGCCTGATCGTCCGCGCTACATCGCGCACGCGTTCAATGCCGTTGCGCCGTTGCCGTGGCTCGATCGCATCGAGTTGTTCGGCGTGTTCGCGCAGAGCACGCCGCGTTTGCCCGACAGTTACGGACAAACGGGTCTCAGCGCGCAGCTCAGTTTTCGTTACGACTGGCGTCTGCCGCCGCTCGACAACGCGGGCGCGTGGCAACAGCAAGTGCAACTCGGCTACGACTTCAAGCGCTCGAACAACGATCTCGAGTTCGGCGGCTTTCAGGTGTTCAATGCGAACACGCATATCCATCAGTTCGTGATCGCCTACGATCTTTCGAATAGCGATGCATCGGGCGATACGCATCTGAACGCAGCGCTCTTCGCGAGTCCCGGTTACTTCGACAGCAACAGCAACGACGAAGCCTACGATGCCGCTCGTCTCGGCGCGAAGCCGCGCTATCAGTACATGCAGTTGTCGGCGCAGCGTGACATGCCGCTCGGCAAGTCGGGATTCTCGATATCGGCGCGCGGATTGTTGCAGTGGACGGGCAGCACGCTATTGCCGAGCGAGGAACTCGGACTCGGCGGCGATGCCACCGTGCGCGGCTACGAGCCGTATTCCGCGCAGGGCGATCGCGGATGGAACCTGCAAACCGAATTGCGTGCGCCGGCGATATCGGCGGGAAGCGCGGGACTCGCGGGACTCGCGGGATTGGCGGCGATGCAGCCGTTCGTGTTCTTCGATGCGGGTCACGTGTGGAATCGCATCGCGGAATTCGGCGAAGTGAACAATGCTTCGCTGGCGAGCGTCGGTGTGGGCGTGCGTGTGCAGGTCGGAAGGTTCGTCAGCTTTCGCGGAACGTATGGGTTTCCGTTGAAGGCGGTCGTGCCGAACGGATCGAAGGCGCCGGTGGGGGAGATATTCCTCGTGATCGGAAGCTGACGATCCGCTCGGCACGCCCCTCAAGGCTGCGCCTGCTGCCACTGCAAAACGGGATGCGTCGCGCCGGTAGGCATCGCCCAGACGCCGCCCGACGGAATGCCCCAATCGAGGAAATTCGACGCATTGCTCATCTGCGCGGTCGTGAGCCCGTTCGCGTCCGGCGGCGTCGTGCCCGAGTTCGAACCGGCCGCGCTCGTGCGGATCGTCGTCTCCTTGTTCCAGTAGACGTTGTTGTGAATCGCGCCCTCGTTGTACGCCGCGATACCGCCGTATGCGTCGCCCGGAGGCCCGCCGCCGCCGACTTGCCCCACGGCGAAGGACTCGTTGATGACACCCGTCGCGCCGTTGTCGAACACGAGCCCGCCGCCGCCGAAGCCGCCCACGCCGCCCGTCGCATACGACTGCGTGATCAGTCCGTTGTTGTACGCGACGAGCCCGGCGGTCTGGCCGTGATTTCCGGCGTACGTCGTGCCGGTCGCATACGACTGCACGATGGTGCCGTTATTCACGCCGACGAGCCCGCCCGCAGGAATCTGATAGCCGACATCCGCCGTGCTCGACGAGCGCTCGATGATCCCGTTGTTCACGCCGACGAGCCCGCCCGCGCCCGCGCCGCCGAAGCCGTTCTGTCCGACGCCGCCCGTCGTGTTGACGTACGTGACGAGGCCGTCGTTCTGGCCCGCGAGCAAACCGTACGCGCCCGACGCGTAGCCGCCCGTGCTCGAGTTCGTGAGATTCAGATCGCGCACGACGCCGTTCGCGCCGATCACGCCGAACAGGCCCTGACGGTCGTCGTTGAGATTGGGCGTCGACGCGAGCCTGTCGATCGTGTGGCCGAAGCCGTCGAACTGTCCGGTGAACGGCGTCGTCTTCGAGCCGATCGCCGTGAAATAGTTCGGATACGACGTCGCGCTCGCGTCGATATCCTTGCCGAGCGCGTAGTTGCCCGCGAGATCCTGCGTCACGTTCGAGAGATCCGCGAGATTGTTCACGAGCCGGTACGCGGTCGCCTGCGTGCGCACGCCGCTGTACGGCGCGGCGGTCCATCCGCTGTTCGTGAGCAGCGTGCCCGGCGCATAGCTGCCGTTCATGTCGTAAAGCGCGCTGACGATGCCGCCGCTCTTCGACCAGTCGATCGTGCCGCTGTTCGCCACGCCGCCGCCGTTGTCGATGCCGCCCGAATCCGCGCGCAGCGTGAGATTGCCGTTGCCCGTGTTGCCGATGGTCGCGCCCGCGCCGATGGCCACGCTGTGCGCCGCGCCGAGCGTCAGCGACGCGTTGCCGTTCCACTGGACGTTGCCGCCGACGTTCAGATCGCCGGTGCTCGCTTCGACATCCACCGATGTGCCGTTGGCAAGGCCGCGCGCGAGGGAATCCGCGTTCGCCTGATCGACGGTGAACGACGGCGCGCCGAGTTTCCATGTACGCGCCGTCACGTTCGCGCCCGCGACATCGAGCGTATTCGCGCGCGTTTCGACCGTGCCGCCGCTGCCGTCTGCGTTCGTCGCGGCGAGCGTGCCGTTCGCGTGCACCGCGCCCTGATCGGCGACGAGCCAGACGTGGCCATCGCGCGTCGCGGTGCCGGTCGCGCGGATCGCGCTGCTGTTGCCGGCGAGCGCGTACACGTTGCCATCGGCGGCTTGGAGGCTCGCCTGCGCCGCCCGAATCACGCCGCCGTTCATCGCCGTGCCGCCGCTGCCCGCCTGCACGAAAACCTGCTGTCCACCGGATGAATCCTGCAGAAGCACCTGATTGCCGCTCGCGATTTCGACCGTGCCCTGCGGCGCGTTGATGCTGCCGCCATTCACCGCCGCCGTGCGCGACACGAGGAACACGTCGCCGCCGCTCGATCCGATCGTGCCCAGATTGATGACCATGCCGTTGCCGCCGCCCGAAAGCGTGAGCGGGCCGCCCTGCATGAACGCATCGTTGCCGATGTCGAGCGCCGACGCAACGAAGCGCCCGCCCGTCGCGACGACGCCGCCCGGCCCGACCAGCACGCCCTGCGGATTGACGAGATACACGCTGCCCGTCGCGTTGAGCTGGCCGAGAATGACCGAAGCATTGCCGCCGGTCACGCGATTGAGCGTCGCGCCGCTGCCGTTGTTGAACGTGACCTGCCTTCCGCTGCCGATGGAAAAGCTGTTCCAGTCGATGACACCGCGCGTCGTCGTCTGATTGATGGTGAGCGTCGAACCGGTGCCGCCGCCGCTGATCGCGCCGCTGCCCGCGACGAACTGGCCGCCGGCGGGCAGCGGCGGCGCGGCATCGGCGATGCTCGCGCAAGTCAGGCCCGCGACGATCGGCACGAGGATCGCGAGCGGGCGCAGGCGCGCACGACGAATCGCGGTTTGAGAAACAAGCGGACGAATGCTGCGCTGCATGGCGACCTCCAGTCGGTGTCGATTGTTGTCATCGTTTTTGGCCGCTGACGGTGTAGCCGCTTTTCAGCCCGGCGATTGGGGACATCGGCGGGAGGCGCGAACATCGACGTGCGAGCAGGCGCGCCGATGGTATCGCCGCGCCCTGAGCGCCAATGTGGGGTTCCGCACATTCCGCCAGCGCAAAAAAATGTCCGTGCCCGCGCGCGAGACGCGCCAAGGCACGCGCGCGGCGCGGCACGGAAATTGATCGGAGGAACGCGTTACTGCGACGGCTTTCGTCCGCTCGACAACTCGATCCAGCACTCGTGATAGATGCGCTGCACGAGCACGCTTTCGTAGTCGAGATCCTCGCCTTCGAGAATGCGTTCGATGTCGCTGCGCGAGGCGTCGGCGTCAAGCATCGTCGAGAAGCGCGCGGCGAGCGCGTGCGCCGCCACCGAAAGCCGCGCGGTCTCGATCCAGTCGGCCGCGCGATGATGCCGGTCGAGCCAGCGATGCGCGGCGCGCACCTGAAACGACGTATCGGGCCATTCGCCTTCGATGTAGTACGCGCCGAGCAATCCGCACGTGAGCCAGCAGAGCAGATGCACGCGGTCATCGGGGCCGAGGGGATAGCGCACTTGACTCATGATGGCGGCATCGGAATGCCACGTCGGAATGACGCATCGACGATAGCACGCCGCGCGTGCGCCGGACACGCGCGGGCGCGTATGGTCCGGCGCGTCGTGCATGTCGCTTCGGGCAGCCGACGCCTTCAGATCGTGACGGTCACGACGAGCCCGCGCGGCGCGGCATCCGCGAGTTCGATCGTCGCGCCGATGCGCGCCGCGATCGTGCCGACGATCGAGAGCCCGAGGCCCGAGCCGTCCGCGTCGCCGCCGAGCACGCGATAGAACGGATCGAAGACGCGCGCGCGTTCCTCGGGCGCGATGCCCGGCCCGCTGTCCGCCACGCGAATCCACGGCCGCGCATTCGAAACGCCCGCCGCGAGATCGACGCGGCCGGCCGCCGGCGTATAGCGAATCGCGTTGTCGACGAGATTTTTCACCATGATGGTGAGATCGGCTTGCGGCGCGTGGATGAACACGTCGTCGCTCGTCGATACGCCGATGTCGATGTCCTTCGCCTCCGCGAGCGGCATCAGATCTTCGAGAACATTGCGGAAGACGTCCTGCACGCGCAAACGCGCGGTATCGGCGTCGGTGCGTTGCTGCAGGCGCGCGAGCGTCAACAGTTGATGCAGCAGCGAGCGCGTGCGCGCAAGGCCGCGCCGCAGCGCGTCGAGCCGTTCGCGCGCGCTGTCGGGCAACTCGGCGGCGTCGAGGCGCTCGGCCTGCAGCGACAGCGCGGTCAGCGGCGAGCGCAGTTCATGCGCGGCATCGGCGACGAAGCGGCGCTGCAGCGCCACCGACGCCTCCACGCGCGCGAGCAGCCGGTTGATCGCGACGACGAAGGGCGCGATCTCGCTCGGCAGCGCGTCGCGGGAAAGCGCGGAGAGATCGTGTTCGGGCCGTGTGTCGAGACTCGCCGACAGCGCGCTCAGCGGCCGGAACATGCGGCGCACGATCAGATGCAGCGCCGCGAGCAGCACGAGCGCGAGCGCGGCGAAGGGCATCACGGTGGCGAGCGCGCCGTTGCGGGCGATCTCGTCGCGGCCCGCCGTCTGCTGGCCGATCACGACGCGCGTGCCGTCATCGAGCGTCTTCACGACGAGACGCCAGCGCGTGCCTTGGACGATGGCGTTCTGCAGGCCGTCGCGCAGATCGGACGCGACCGGCAGCGGCGCTCGCTCGCCGATCGTCTGGATGACGAGCTTCGACTCAGGATCCGCGCCGTCGACGCGGCCGAGCGCTTCACGCTGCATCGTCGCGAGCGTGCGCGGCGTGACGAGCGCGGCGACCTGCTTCAACTGGCCGTCCTGCAATTCGTTGGCCTCGTGGAAAGCCGTCTGGAACGCGATGACGCCGCCCGCCGCCGCGATCGCGACGATCAGCGCCGACAGCCAGGCCGACAGCCTGAACTGAAGCGAACGCGTCATGGCTGCTTCGAGACCATCCAGCCGACGCCGCGCACGTTCTTGATGGCCGTGGCGCCGAGCTTCTTGCGCAGCGAATGGATCAGGAATTCGACGGCGTTGCTTTCCACTTCCTCGTTCCAGCCGTAGATGCGGTCTTCGATTTCCGCGCGCGAGAGAATCGCGCCGGGGCGGATCATCAGCGCTTGCAGCAGCGCGAATTCGCGGCTGGAAAGTCGGATCGCGATGTCGCCGGAGGTGGCTTCGCGCGTGGCCGGATCGAGCGTGAGCACGCCGTTCGACATGATCGGCGCGGCCTGCCCGCCGCGGCGGCGGATCACCGCGCGCATGCGCGCTTTGAGCTCGGAGATGTCGAAGGGCTTGATGAGGTAGTCGTCGGCGCCTTCGTCGAGTCCGCGAATGCGTTCATCGACGGAATCGCGCGCGGTGACGATGATGAGCGGCACGTGATTCGCCCCGCTGCGCACGGCGCGCAGCACCGCGAAGCCATCGGCGCCGGGCAAGCCGAGATCGAGCAGGATCGCGTCGTAGACGTGCGTGTTGAGCGTCGTGAGCGCGAGCTTGCCGTCGCGCACCCAGTCGACCGCGTAGCCGCCGTCGCGCAGTTCGTTCTGAACCGATTCGCCGATCATGCGATCGTCTTCGACGAGCAATACCCTCATGGCGTGTCTCCGGGCAGTCATGGCGTCCGACGGCGGCGCGCGGGGGCTGGGGCGAGCGTGTGATTCATCTTGCGGCGTCTTGGCGTTCGGGAAAGCCGCAAGATTAGAAGACGAAAGCTTAGGAAATGCTTAGGAATTTTTTGTCCGCGTTTAATACGCGGACAGCGATTTCATCGATTCGACCGTCAGAACGCGTGCCGCAACGCGACGCGCGCGACGAACTGCTCCGAATTCGACGACACACCCTGCGTGCCGGGAATGAACGCCTGATCCATCACCGAACCGGTCGAACTGCCCGCGATCTTCTGATAGACGCCCTGCACGTACACATCGGTGCGCTTGGAGAGGAAGTAATCCGCCATCAGACCGGCCGAATGGATGTGCGGCTTCACGGTGCCGGCGGTCGAGTCGTACGTTTCCATCGAATAGACGTACTGACCGCCGACGAAGAACGCCGGCGTGAACTGATACTTCCCGTTCACTTCGAAGTTCTGATAACGCAGATTGTTGAGCGTGTTGCCCGCCGATGCCAGCGACCCGCCGATATAGCCGTTCGTCACCGGATCGCGATAACTCGAGTTCGTGTACGCGAAGCCCGCCGTCGCCTTGCCGAACGTGTAGCTCACGCCCGCGCCGAAAATCTGCATGCGCTGCGCGATGAAGCTCGCGTCGTTCGTGGCGATTGCGCCGTTCGGGTTCATGCCGACGCCATCCGCGCGCAAGTAAGCCGCGCCGATCAGAAGGCCGCTGTTCGCATACGACGCGCCGATGCTGTACTGCCGGTTGTTCGCGAAGTTCGTGTCGTTGCTGAAGCTGTACGTGCCGCCGAACCTGAAGCCGCCGAACGACGGGCTCGCGTACTTGACCGTGTTGTTCACGCGGAACGAGTTGTCGGTGTTGTCGTTGTCGAACGGATGCGCGAAGAGATAGCCGGCGAAGTTGCCGTTGGCCGTCGTCGGCGCGAGATAGTCGACCACCGAATCGTACTGACGGCCGAGCGTGACGGAGCCGAAACGGTTATCGGTGACGCCGACGTAGGCCTGCCGCCCGAACATGCGTCCGCCCTGGCCCGCCGCGCCGTTGCTCAAATTGATGCCGCTTTCGAGCTGGAACACGGCCTTCGTGCCGCCGCCCAGATCTTCGACGCCGCGCAGGCCCCAGCGGCTTCCCGACGCATAGCCGCTCGTCAGCTCATAGACACGATTCCCGCCGACATTGCTCGTGTAGTCGAAGCCTTCATCGAGGACGCCAAACAGCGTGACACTGCTTTGAGCATGAGCTGAAGTCACGATACAGGCGAGCGAGGCGAGGGCGATTACTTTGATTCTCATGAAAGTCTCAAGTCTTTTACTTATTCGTCAAGAAGTCCTAGCCATGAGGCTCGGCGAGGACGGCGAGCGACGGATTGTGCGCGATTAAAGGGACGCCGCAAAAGGATTTAGTCGAACAGCGAGCGCGAGTTTTTTGAATGTTTTTCCAGCGAATTCTTCGCTTGTCGTTGCAGCGCGAGGCACGAAAGAATGGCCCGCAAATGCGTTGCCTTGTCGCAGCGGTCGTCCGATTTCCCGGCGGCCGGGCGTCGTGGCGCGCAGCGATCAAGGAAACCGCCACATGAAGCCAGAACGCAATTTTGTGAACGGACGTTTCGTCGAGCCCGTGAGCGATGACGTCACCGCCGTCCTGAATCCCGCGACCGAAGAGGTGCTGGGCCACGTTCACAATGCGTCGCGCGAGCAGGCGCTGCTCGCCGTCGATCAGGCCGCCGACGCGCAACGTCTGTGGCGCGCGATGCCTGCCGCGGAGCGCGGCGCGCATATGCAGCGCCTCGCGGATGCCATCGTCGAAGCCTCCGCCGATATCGGCGCGGCGCTCGCGGCCGAGTCCGGCAAGAGCCTGCTCGACGCGACCAACGAAGCCGTCTACGCCGCGCAGATCACGCGCTATCACGCGGAATGGGCGCGCCGCATCGAAGGCGAAGTCATTCCGAGCGATACGCCGAACGAAAATCTCGTGCTGCATCGCGAGCCGATCGGCGTTGTCGCGTGCCTGATTCCGTTCAACTTCCCCATCTACACGCTGATGCGCAAGGTCGCGCCGGCGCTGATCGCGGGCAACACGGTCGTCGTGCGTCCGAGCAACAACACGCCGCTGTCGGCGTTCGAACTGGCGCGCGCCGTCGAGCGTGCGGCCTTGCCCGCCGGCGTCATCAATGTGCTCGCGATGGATCACGCGACCGCCGGGGTCGTCTGCACGCATCCGAAGGTCGGCATGATTACCTTGACGGGCAGCGTCAACGCGGGCCGCAAGGTGCTCGAATACTGCAAGGCGAACATCGCTAAACCTTCGCTGGAACTGGGCGGCAAGACGCCCGCGATCGTCGAGCCGGACGCCGATCTGCAGAAGGCCGCGCGCGAACTCGTCGCATCGAAGCTCACGCACAGCGGTCAGCTTTGCACGGCGATCGAACGCGTCTATGTGCACGAGCGCATCCACGACGAATTCGTCGGCCTGCTGCGCGAGCAGATGAAGGCGAAGGCGATCGGCGATCGCTACGAGGACGCGAGCCACATGGGTCCGCTCGTGAACAAGGCATCGCGCGACGGCATTCACGCGATGGTCCGCCGCGCGATCGAAGCGGGCGCCACGCTGGAAACCGGCGGCGAAGTGCCGGATCGCAAGGGCTTTTTCTATCCGCCGACGCTGCTGTCGAGCTGCCGTCAGGACATGGAAATCGTGCAGGAAGAGACGTTCGGCCCGGTGCTCGCGGTGCTGAAGTACGCGACGATCGAGGAAGCGATCGCGATGGCGAACGATCATCAGTTCGGCCTTTCGTCGGTGCTCTACACCGAGAACTACCGCACGGCGATGAAGGTCGCGAATTCGATCGAAGCGGGCGAGTTGTACATCAACCGCACGCCCGCCGATCCGTATCAAGGTTTTCACGCCGGCTGGAAGCGCTCCGGCATCGGCGGCGACGACGGCAAGCACGGCATGCTCGAGTTCACGCAGACGCGTCTCGTCGTCATGAAGTACTGATTCTCGCGGCCGTTTCCGGCCGCATTCCTTTTCTCACCCTCTACAAAAACATAGTGAAGGCCCAGCCGCGCGGCGTCCGCACGCCGCGCGCCGCTGCCCTTCGAGGAGCACGCCTGTGTCATCGAATCCCGCTCAATCCGGCCAAAGCGTGGCGACGCCGCGCGAAGGCACGCGCGCCGACCGCTATATCCAGCTCGCGCTGCTCGTCATCGCCGCCGGCGCCATCTATCCGATTCTGTATCTGCGGCAGGTGTATCAGCCGACGATGCTCGAAGTCTTCCATATCACCGAAGCGCAACTCGGCTATCTCTACTCCGCGCTCGGCACGATCTTCCTCGTGTGCTATTTGCCGAGCGGCTGGCTCGCGGATCGCGTCGCGCCGCGCCTGCTCATCAGCTTCTCGCTGATCGCGACGGGCGCGCTCGGGCTGTGGTATTCCACCGCGCCGTCGTTCGCCTCGCTGATCGTGATCTTCGGCGGATGGGGCCTGACGACCGGCCTCACGTTCTGGGCCGCGATCATCAAGCGCGTGCAGACGATCGCCGCCGCCGACGAGCAAGGCCGCTTCTTCGGCTTTCTCGACGGCGGGCGCGGCCTGATCGAAGCGCTGCTCGCGACCATCGCGATCGGGCTGTTCGCCTGGGTCACGCAGACGCGCGGCGATTCGACGGTCGCGGGCTTCCGGCTCGTCGTCTACATGTACGCGTTCCTGTGCATCGGGCTCGGCGTCGTGCTCGGCCTCGTGCGCGATCCGCAAGGCGCGCAGGCGGCGGCTGCGGCGAAGCGCGAAAAGCGCAATGTGCTGCGCGATCTCATATCGCTGATGAAGAATCCGCAACTCGCGCTGCTTTCCGCGATCGTCTTCTGCGGCTATCAGGTCTTCTGGTCGACTTACAGTTTCTCCGCTTATCTGCATGAGAAGGAGATCGGGCTGTCGGTGGTTCTGGCCGGCTTCATCACGACGCTGAAACTCTGGATGCGCCCGATCGGCGGCATCGGCGGCGGCTTTCTCGGCGATCGCTTCTCGAAGACGACCGTGCTCATCGTCGCGCTCTTCTCCGCATCCGCCGCGCTCATCGTGCTGATGGCCGCGCCCGGCATTTCGAGCCATGTGCTCGTCGCGGTGCTCGTGCTGTTCATCGGCGTGATGACGTACGCGATTCGCGGGCTTTACTGGTCGCTGCTCGATCAATGCAAGGTGCCCGCCGAAACGATGGGCCTCGCGATCGGCCTCGTGTCCGTCGTCGGCTATTCGCCCGATGCGGTCCTGCCGCTCATCAACGGCTATCTGACGCAGAACTATCCGGGCGTGTACGGATATCAGCTGTACTTCGGTTATATCGCCTTCATGTCCGCGCTCGGCGGCGTGGCGGCCATCATGTTCAAACTTCGACTCAGGAAGCTGGGAGCGCAACAGTGAAGATCGCCGCACTGGAAACACATATCGTCGCCGTGCCGCCGCCGCATATCGGCGGCATGTACTGGATTTTCGTGAAGCTGCGCACGGACTGCGGCATCGAGGGCGTCGGCGAGATTTATTCGGCGACGTTCCATCCGAAAGCGATGGCGCCGATCATCGAAGACGTGTTCGAGCGCTATCTGCTCGGTCACGATCCGCATCATGTCGAGCGCTTCTATCGCGAGGCGTATTCGAGCGGCTTCACGCAGCGCCCCGATCTCACGATGATGGGCGTCGTCAGCGGCCTCGAAATGGCGTGCTGGGACATCATCGGCAAGGCGGCGGGCAAGCCCGTCTACGAACTGCTCGGCGGACGCGTGCATGAACGTCTGCGTTCGTACACGTATCTCTATCCGAAGAACGCGCGCGGCGAATACGACTACGACGATCCCGATCTCGCCGCCGAATGCGCCGCGCACAACGTCGCGCTCGGCTTCACGGCCGTCAAGTTCGATCCGGCCGGCCCGTACACCGCGTATTCGGGGCATCAGATTTCGCTCGAAGTGATGGACCGCTGCGAGACGTTCTGCCGCAAGGTGCGCGAGGCGGTCGGCAGCAAGGCCGATCTGCTGTTCGGCACGCATGGTCAGATGGTGCCGTCGTCGGCGATCCGTCTTGCGCAGCGCCTCGAGAAGTTCGATCCGCTGTGGTTCGAGGAACCGGTGCCGCCGGGACAGGAAGACGCGATGGCGCAAGTCGCCGCGAAAACCAGCATTCCGATCGCGGCCGGCGAGCGCCTCACGACGAAGTACGAGTTCTTCAAGCTGCTCGAAGCGAAAGCCGCGTCGATCCTGCAATTCAACGTGGGACGCGTCGGCGGTCTGCTCGAAGCGAAGAAGATCGCGAGTCTCGCCGAGGTGTACTACGCGCAGATCGCGCCGCATCTTTACAACGGTCCGGTCGGCGCGGCGGCGAGCATTCAGATCGCCGCGTGCTCGCCGAACTTCCTGATTCAGGAAAGCATCGAGACGTGGGGCGGATTCCACGCGGAAGTGCTCAAGACGAAGATTCGCTGGGAAGACGGCTACATCATTCCGTCGACTGAGCCGGGCCTGGGCGTCGAACTGAACATGGACGTCGTGCGCGCGCATACGCCGTACACGGGCGAGCGTCTGCATCTGCAGATGGCCGCGAAGCCCGCCGACGTGAAAGATCTCGCGCCCGCCAAGGGCTGAACGGAAAAGCAGAAAACATGGAATTCGATTACATCATCGTAGGTGCGGGATCGGCGGGCTGCGTGCTCGCCAATCGTCTCACCGAGTCCGGCGAGCATTCGGTGCTGCTGCTCGAAGCGGGCGGCAAGGACGATTCGTTCTGGTTCAAGGTGCCGGTCGGCTTCACGAAGACCTACTACAACCCGCAATACAACTGGATGTACTACAGCGAGCCGGAAGCGCAACTGAAGGACCGCTCGCTGTATTGCCCGCGCGGCAAGGTGCAGGGCGGCTCCGGCTCGATCAACGCGATGATCTACGTGCGCGGCCAGCCGCACGATTTCGACGACTGGGCGCGCGCCGGCAACGCGGGCTGGGGCTATCGGGACGTGCTGCCGTATTTCCGCCGCCTCGAATCGCACTGGGCCGGCGACACGCCGTATCACGGCGCGAACGGCAAGATCAGCATTTCGTCGATGAAAGAGGGCGCGCACGCGATCTGCGGCACGTTCCTCGAAGGTGCGCGGCAAGCGGGCTTTCCCGTGACCGGCGACATCAACGGCCCCGATTACGAAGGCGCGACCGTGTATGACATCAACGCGCGCAATGGCGAGCGTTCGTCGAGCAGCTTCGAGTATCTGCATCCGGTGCTCGGGCGCAAGAATCTGCGCGTGGAGCGCAATGTCAGCGTGAGCCGCGTGACGTTCGACGGCAAGCGCGCGACCGGCGTCATCGCCACGCGCAACGGCGAATCGCTGCAGTTCCGTGCGAAGCGCGAGGTGATTCTGTCGGCGGGCGCGGTCGATACGCCGAAGCTCATGCAGCTTTCCGGTCTCGGCGACGCGGCGCTGCTCGCGAACCACGGCATTCCGGTCGTGCACGAGTTGCCGGCGGTCGGCAAGAATCTGCAGGATCACTTGTGCGTGAGCTTCTACTATCGCGCGACGGTGCCGACGCTGAACGACGAACTCTCCTCGCTCTTCGGCAAGGTCAAGGCGGCGATGCGGTATCTGACATCGCGCAAGGGCCCGCTCTCGATGAGCGTGAACCAGTCGGGCGGCTTCTTCAAAGGCGATGACGACGAGAAAGAGCCGAACCTGCAGCTCTATTTCAATCCGCTTTCCTATCGGATTCCGAAGAGCAGCAAGGCGCAGCTCGAACCCGAGCCGTATTCGGGCTTCCTGCTGTGCTTCAATCCGTGCCGTCCGACGAGCCGCGGATCGATCGAAATCGCGTCGAACCGCGTGGAAGATGCCGCGAAGATCAGCATCAACGCGCTGACGACGCCGAAGGACATCCGCGAAGCGGTGCAGGGCAGCAAGCTCGTGCGCAAGATCATGAGTTCGGCCGCGCTGCAGGCGATTACGGCAGAAGAGATTTCGCCGGGACCGCAAGTCGAAAGCGATGCCGACATGCTCGAGTATTTCCGCGAGCAGTCGGGCTCGATCTATCACCTGTGCGGTTCCTGCGCGATGGGACCGGACGCGCGCACCGCGGTCGTCGACGAGCGCCTGCGCGTGCATGGCATGCAAGGCTTGCGCATCGTCGATGCGTCGATCTTTCCGAACATCACGTCGGGCAATCTCAACGCGCCGGTGATGATGGTCGCGGAGAAAGGCGCGGACATGATTCTCGACGATGCCCGCACGGTCATCGAACAGGTGTCGGCGCCTGCGGAGCCTGCCGCGATCGCGTGATGCACGCGGGCGCGAGACATGAAACGTCTTCGCGCCCCGAAGCGGCATAATTTGCCTCGATTCGTAAAATGTCGCCCAAGAGCGATACGTTCCGGCGCGGATACGTGTTCAATGCGCCCGTCGAACGCCAGGAAGAGGAGACGGAATTGAAGCGAAAAATGCCTGCCCTGAATGCGCTCAGGGCTTTCGAAGTCGCCGGGCACACCGGCAGCTTCACGCGCGCGGCGGAAATGCTGCATGTGACGCAAAGCGCGGTGAGCCGGCAGGTGCGTCAGCTCGAAACGCAGCTCGGCGAACCGCTGCTGTTGCGCCGCCATCATTATCTGGAGTTGTCGGCGACGGGGCGGCTCTTGCTGCAGGCGCTCAGAATGTCGTTCGATCGCATCGAACTCACGGTGCGCAGCATTCAGGAAAAGACTCATCTGACGCGCTTGCGCGTCAATGCGCCGCCTACCTTCGCGCGCCGCTGGCTGATGCCGCGGCTGCAATCGCTGCGCGCCGCCGCGCCGGAACTCGAAATCACGCTGACTACGCGCCTGAAGGACGATCTCGTCGAATCGGGCGCACTCGACTGCGCCATCCGCTTCGGCAATGGCGAATGGGACGGCCTCGACAATGAGTTGCTGATGAACGAGCGGCATATCGCCGTGTGCTCGCCCGCGCTGCTCGCCGAGTGCGATACGACCGGCATCGATCTGAACGCGTTCACGCTGCTGCATGTGCTCGCGGCGAGCGATCAGCGCTATCTGACGTGGCAGCACTGGCTCAAGGCGGCGAACATCGACAATGTCGATACGCGCGGCGGCTACGAGTTCGATCTGCTCGACAACGCGATTCGCGCGGCCACCGACGGCCTCGGCGTCACGATCGCCGATCGCCACATGATCGGGCACGAGTTGCGGCAGGGGACGCTCGTGCCGATCGTCGATGTCGAAGTGGACGGGCATCAGTCTTACTGGCTTGTGACGCGCACCGGCCAGGACGACGCGCCGCAAGTCGCGCTGTTTCGTGAATGGCTGCGCGGCGAGATCGGGAAACAGACGCAGGCGCTCGGCGGCAAGCGTAGCGCGTTCGTCTGAAGGAGCCGACCGTGCGGCGCTTGCCATCTCTGACCGCGTTGCGCTTTTTCGAGGAAAGCGCGCGCCATATGAGCTTCAACAAGTCGGCGGCGGCGTTGTGCGTGACGCCGGGCGCGGTCAGCCGTCAAATTCGCCTGCTCGAAGATGCGCTCGGCACGAAGCTTTTCGATCGCGATCACAAGGGCATCCGGCTCACGAAGCAGGGCGCCGAATTGCTTGCTTGCCTGTCGGAGGCGTTCGATTCGATCGAGCGCGTCACGCGTTCGCTTTCCAACGTGCAACGCAGCGAGCGCAAGCGTCTGACCGTGATCGCGCCGCCGACTTTCGCGACGCGCTGGCTCTCGCCGCGACTGGGTTCGCTAATGGACGCCGTGCCCGACATCGATCTCTCCGTTCGCACCGATGCCGTCGAAGACCGTCAGTGCAGCATTCGCTTCGGATACGAGGCGCGGGCGGATCATCGGTCGGAGCTGCTGTTCATCGAGCGGCATGTGCTCGTCGGCGCGATGAAGTTGGCGGGGCAGCCGGTCGAAGCGCTGCTGAAGCGGCTGCCCGCGCTGCATGTGCTGCACAACGATGCGCGGCTCACGCTCTGGCCCAACTGGCTCGATGCCGCCGGTTTGCCGCGCGCGTTCGGCGAGAACGGCATCGAGTTCTCGACACTCGATCAGGCGATTCACGCGGCGCGCGCGGGATCGGGGCTGGCGGTCGTCGATCGCAACATGATCGCGGATGAACTGCATGACGGGTCGCTGGTTCTGCTGTCGCCGGTGGAGGCGACAGGGCCTTACGGATATTGGCTGGATATCGCGCCTTCGTTCGCCGGGGCGGATTCCGTGCAGGCGTTCGCGGAATGGCTGCGCGGGGAGGGAGCGAAGGCGGCGCGGGATTGAGTGCGCGGCCTTCGCCTTTGCGTTACTTGCAATCGAGTTCGGCGGATCCTGGCTTGTCGATCCGATATCGGCACTCATCGACTCGCTTCTCAAGGGTGAAGTCCCGCGTTTCCTTGTTGGCGTAGACGCACTGAACGGTCACTGAGCGGCCGTGATCGTAGACGTAGCCGAGTTTCCAATAGCCCCGCTTGGCATCGCCATGATCCGCAATGAGCCGGACGTGTTCTTCCGGCTTTCCGTCGAAGGCCGCGACGTATTGGAGATGCGTGCCCGGCAACGCAGGACACGCGATCGCTTCCGCCTTCGCGCGTCCGCTGACGCTTGCGGCGAGGAGCAATGTCGTCAGACAGGCGAGCGTCTTACTCGACGACATAGAATTTGTCTCCGTTGTTGACGTCGGAGCCTTGGCCCCAGCGCAAGATGCGCGGTCCAATGGGCTTGGGCGGATGCGCGTATTGGTCATATACCGTTACGCCGACGGGACTCTGACTGACATAGATTGCAGCGTGCCCGTGGAAGTGTCGGTGATTGTCGAATGTGGCGATGACGGTCCCCTCAACGATGTGCGGGTTGTTTTTAACAGCAGCTCCTTTTTTCCATGCAATCGTGGCCGGCAGCGACGGACATACTTGCTTGACATAGGAGACGCATCCGCCGCAATAGTCCGGGTGGCCAGTGCGACCATCGGGTGGCGCATCGTCGTAAGGACCGTGTGCGGATCATGGGGCGCATACCCAAGTGTTCAGCCGCGCCGAGGGTGAGTTCTTGTAGTTTGAACTGATATAGCTCATGGCGAAAACGATCGAGATGTTCAGAATGACGAGACTGTCAAATGACAGGAAAATCTCTGTCGGCAATGACGCGAGTCAACGTCCCGCTTCGCGCCTTGTCCTCTCGGCGCTCACCTCAAAGGTAACAACTATGTCGGACGGCCTCGACGCGTTTATTCCGAATCTGCCATGAAACGCGGCAACGTTTCCGTTGCCGCGCGTTACTGCACTTGGTCTCACCCCCCACTCGCCTCACTCAACGTCAGATGCTTCGTCTCCGGCGCCCACGCGATCGACACGATCATCCCGACGAGCAACACCGCCGCAAGCGCGAGCATCGTCATCTGCACGCCGGCCTGCGCGATCCCGATAGGCAAAAGAAACGTCCCCACCGCCGATCCCAACCTGCTGCACGCGATCGACAGTCCCACACCGCACGCCCGCGCCTCGGTCGGAAAGCACTCCGGCGGAAACACGCCGACGAGATTCGAGAATGCCGACATCGTCAGCGTGAAGACGCCGAACGCAACGATCATCCCCACATTCGCCGACGACGGCAGCACGCTCAACGCAAACAGCGACAGGCAGCACACCGCGAACGACCCGATCAGGAACGAGCGCCGCGACAGCTTGATGGTCAGCCAGATGCCGATCAGCGCACCGAGCACGAGAAAGCCATTGAGCAGCAGATCGGCGCCCGATCCTTCGGGCAGACGGATCGCCGTGAGAATGCTCGGCAGGAACGTGTAGATCGCAAAGTACGGAATCACGAGGCACACGAAAAACGCGCAATTGAAGACCGTGCGGCGAATCAGATCCGGCTTGAAGAGCCGCGCGAAGCCGCCCTTGCCCGCGAAATGCTCGCCCGTATCGGCTTCGAGCGTGACGTTCGGGCCGAAGTGCTTGCGCACGATCCGCATCGCTTCATCGACGCGGCCTTTGCCGAGCAGCCAGCGCGGCGATTCCGGCGTGCCCACGCGCATGATGAGCACCAGAAACGCCGGCACGCCGGCGGAGGCCAGCAGCCAGCGCCACGCATCGGGCGTCGCGTCGGCGTAATGCATGCCGAGCACGTTCGCGATCACATAGCCGATCGTCCAGATCACGCTGAACGAGCCGAGCAGCACGCCGCGATGCTTGCGCGGCGAGAACTCCGCGAGAATCGCATGACCGACCGCGAAATCGCCGCCCATGCCGAAGCCGATCAGCACGCGCAAGCCGACGAGCATCGCGGGCGTCGTCGCATAGAACTGCGCGAACGCGGCCGCCGTGATGATGATGAAGCTCAACAGGAAAATCTTCTGACGTCCGAGCTTGTCCGAAAGCCAGCCGAACACGAGACTGCCGAGAAAAATGCCGATCAGCGCGGATGAACCGAGCAGGCCCATCCAGAACGCGTCGAGCGGAATCTGTTTGTTGAGCGACGACAGCGCATAACCGATCGTGCCGAGCGCATAACCTTCGGTGAAGTGCGCGCCGAACGTGAGGCCCGCGATCTTGATGTGGAAACGGTTCAGCGGCACATCGTCGAGCGCGACGCGATTGCGCGTCGTATCGAAGGGCGCGGCGGCGCCCGGGGCGAGCGGCTGCGCGCTCAGGCTTTGCATGTCCAAGAGTATCTCCTCCACCTCGAGTGGAGCGGCGCGTCGACGCCGCAAGAAAACCGCGCACGCGATAGCGTTATGTTTCGTGCATGCGCGGTATGGCGATGATTCAGCGGCCGAGTCCGGCCATCATCATGTACTTGAGTTCCGTGTATTCATCGAGTCCGTACTTGGAACCTTCGCGGCCCAGTCCCGACTGCTTCACGCCGCCGAACGGCGCGACTTCCGTCGAGATGATGCCTTCGTTGATGCCGACCATGCCGCTCTCCAGCGCCTCCGCGACACGCCACGCGCGGCCCAGATCGCGCGTGTAGAAGTACGCGGAAAGGCCGTACGGCGTGTCGTTCGCGGCGGCGATGACGTCTTCTTCCGTCGCGAAGCGGAAGCACGCGGCGACCGGACCGAAGGTTTCCTCATCGGCGACGAGCATCGAAGGCGTGGCGTCCGCGAGCACCGTCGGCTCGTAGAACGTGCCGCCGAGCGCGTGCGGCTTGCCACCCGTCAGCACCTTCGCGCCTTTGCTCACGGCATCGGCGACATGGGCTTGCACCTTCGTCAGCGCGGCTTCGTTGATGAGCGGCCCCTGATCGAACTCGCCTTCGAGCCCGTTGCCGACGCGCAGCTTGTGCACCGCGCGCGTCAGCGTTTGCGTGAAGGCATCGTAGACGCCGTCCTGCACGTAGAAGCGGTTCACGCACACGCACGTCTGCCCGGTATTGCGGAACTTCGACGCGATCGCGCCTTGCACGGCGGCGTCGATATCGGCGTCGTCGAACACGATGAAGGGCGCGTTGCCGCCGAGTTCCAGCGACAGCTTCTTCAACGTATCCGCCGATTGCTTCGCGAGCAGCTTGCCGACGCGCGTCGAGCCGGTGAACGAGAGCTTGCGCACATCGGGCGATGCGGTCAGCGTCTCGCCGATGGCGACCACATCGCCCGACACGACGTTGAACACGCCTGCCGGAATGCCTGCTTGCTCCGCGAGCACCGCCAGCGCGAGCGCGGACAGCGGCGTTTCCTCGGACGGCTTCAGCACCATCGTGCAGCCCGCGGCCAGCGCGGGACCGGCTTTGCGCGTGATCATCGCGAGCGGGAAATTCCACGGCGTGATGGCGGCGACGACGCCGACCGGCTCGCGCGTCACGACGATCTTCGCGTTCGGCTTCGGACTCGGGATGATGTCGCCGTAGCTGCGCTTCGCTTCTTCCGCGAACCATTCGAAGAAACTCGCCGCGTACGCGACTTCACCGAGCGCTTCGGCAAGCGGCTTGCCTTTTTCGCGAGTCAGCAGTTCGGCGAGCGTGTTGCGATTGGCGAGCATCAGTTCGCCCCAACGCTTCACGCGCGCGCTGCGTTCCTTCGCGGTCAGCGCGCGCCATGCGGGGAAGGCGCGCTTCGCGGCATCGATCGCCTGCTGCGCTTCGGCACGACCGCCGCGCGCGACGTTCGCGATGGACTCGCCCGTCGCCGGATTGCGCACGGGATACGTGCCCGCGCTTTCGCGCCATGTGCCGTCGATGTAGTGATTCGTCCGCATCAGGTCGATCATGCCGCGCGCTCCATCGCTTGTTCGAACACACCTTGCGCCGCACGCGCCTCGCGCGCGATGCGCCGCCCCGCCGTGTAGTCGTTGATGAGATCGCACGGCGTGTAGTTGCGCTCCAGCTCGTGCAGTTCGTCGTCGTCGAGCTTCGTGTCCAGCGCGGCGAGCGCGCTGTCGAATTGCGCCGGCGAATCCGCGCCGACGAGCATCGACGCAATCCCGGGACGGCTCAACACCCACGCCTGCGCGATCTGCGCGGCCGGCACGCCGCGCCGCGCCGCGACGCGCGCGACCGATGCCGCGATGTCCTGCGACGCGCGATCGCCATACATTTGCGCGGTGAAGAAATCGGTCTGGTTGCGCGTGGATTTTGCGTCGGATGTGAGCAGGCCGCGCGCGAGCGGACTGAACACGGACACGCCGACGCCCTGATCGATGCAGTACGGAATCATCTCGCGCTCTTCCTCGCGATACGCGACGTTCAACTGCAACTGCATGTTGATCGGCTTGTGCCAGCCGTGGCGCTCGCACGCCTGCACGATCTTGGCGAACTGCCACGTATACATCGTCGATACGCCGATGTAACGCGCCTTGCCCGCGCGCACGATGTCGTCGAGCGCGTGCATCGTTTCTTCGACGGGCGTGTTCACGTCGAAGTAATGCAGCATGTAGATATCGACGTAGTCCATGCCGAGACGCTTCAGGGAGCCGTCGATGCCGTCCATGATGTGCTTGCGCGAGTGGCCGCCCGCGTTCGGATGGCTCGCCATGTCGTAGCCGACCTTCGTCGTCACGACGACTTCCTCGCGCGCAACGAGCCGCTTCAGAATGCGGCCGACGACTTCCTCGCCGACGCCCGTCGAATAGAAATCCGCCAGGTCGATGAAGTTCACGCCGTGGTCGAGCGCGTGCTTCACGATCGGCTCGCTTTGCGCTTCATCGAAAATCCACGGCTTCCATTGCGGCGTGCCCATGTTCATCGTGCCGAGGCACAGGCGCGAAACCTTCAGGCCGGACTGGCCGAGACGCACATATTCCATTGTCGAAAACTCCTTACTTCTTCGGCGTGTAGAACGGATTCGACACATCGCGCGCGGCCTTGAACACGGCTTCCTTGCGCGGCAGGCCTTCCATCGCGGCGATGATCGCGTTACGGCACGCGCGATAGTTGTTCTCGAATACGGCGTCGAGATCGTCGGTTTTCGGATTGACCCAGTTCGCCGACACGACGACCCAGTCGTTCTCCGCTTCCGGCGGCAGCGTGCCGTTTTCGAGCGATTCGGCGACCGCCTTCGCGATGCCCGCCTGCGATGCGCCCCACGTCGCGTTGCCGTGGAAATCGCCGTCGATCTGCGCCTTGTTGACATAGAGCGTGAGCGGCTTGGTCGGCACGCCCGGCTGCGCGATCACGACGAACGGCGCGTGCCCGGCGGACGGCGTCGCGAGCGCGGTCGCGAAAGCCTGACCGGCCGGGCCGTTGCGCGGGCCGACCAGCACGTTGATGTGCGCGAGATTGACGCCCGGCCCTTCGAAGCCTTCGCCGATGAACAGATTCTTTTCCATTGACTCCTTCCTTGTGTCCGCGTGATGTGTGCAGTTCAACCACCGTTGCGGTGGATGTGAGGCATTCTGCGGCGGGCGTCGCGCGGGGAGGAATCGACGATTTTTGAGGACCGGATTGATGAAAGCTCAACTCGGGAATCACCCGTAGGCGGGATAAGCGTCCCATAAGCTTCCAGCGCCCAAAATGTGAGTTTGTTCTGAATGCGGATTATTCCGGCGTGAGCGCGCCGCCGGGTCCGCTGACGCACATGTCTTCCATCGATCGCATCTCCCCGCTTCCCGTCACCGATGTCGCGTGGCGCTACTACGATCTCGCCAAATCGCGCGTGCAGATCCACGAAGCGCCCGCGCCCGGCGAAGTCTTTCTGTGGCTGGTGCCGAGCGAATTCCGCTTCGCATCGGCATCGAATATCGGGAACTGGCTCAGTCCCGCCGAACGAAAACGCACGCGGCTGCATCCGAATTCCGCGCTCGGGCGGCGCTTTTCCGTCGCGCGCGCGACCCTGCGGCTCGTGCTTTCGCACATGTTCCATTGCGAGCCACACGAAGTGGGCGTCGAGGACGAACCGGACGATCGCATCGTCGTGACGCATCCGCATGACGACGGCCCGGTTCACGTCGATGTCGCGTATTCGGGCATCTGGATCGTGGTCGCGGTGGCATCGGCGAGAATAGGGCTTGGCTTGACGGTCGAATCGACGGGCGCGCATGACGCTGCCGCCAGACAATCGATGTGGGACGAAGCGGCGCGCATCGGCAAGTCGCGTGCGCAGCGCGGCGACACAGACGCCGACACAGACGCCGACTGGCACGGACTCACCTTGCCGATGCCCGGCGGCATCTGCGGCGTGCTCGTCCTGGACAAGCCCGTCGCGCGCGTGCAGGCGTTCGGCTGGGAACGGCCGCTCGAAGCGGAGGGCAACGCAGCCGCGTCCTGAGCCCGCGAGCGCCGTGTAATCACGGATCGGGATCGGGAGAAAACAGGACATCATGGAATACACGGCGCTCGCACAACGCCACGCGGCCGCGATCATCGCGATCGCGCTCTTCGCCGGCCCGGCGCTCGCAGCGGTCGCGTGGGCCTTCGCCGCGCGCGGACGGCGCGCTTCCGGCGCGGCCGTCGCGGTTACGGCGGGCATCGTCAGCGCGACGGGCGCGGCGGTGTTCATCGCCATCGCGACGCGCATCGCGCATGGCACGGCGTTTTCATCGGCGGATCAGCGCATGGTCGACGCTCTGCGCGACGGCACGCCCGCATTCGCCGCGCGAGGATTCGCCGCGCTCACGCATCTCGGCGATCCCTGGTTCCTCACGCTGCTGTCGGCGCTCATGTGCGCGTGGCTGCTGCTGACGCGGCGCTTCGGTCTCGCTGTCTATTTCGCCGCGGTCACGAGCGCGGGCGGCCTGCTCAATCAGGCGCTCAAGTCGATGATGCGCCGCGACCGTCCCACCGGCGCGACCGTGCCGTTGCCCGAAAGCTTCGCGTTCCCGAGCGGACATACGTTCGGCTCGATCGTCTGCTACGGCATGTGCGCCTATGTGCTGCTGCGCCTCGCGCCGACGCGCCGCGATCCGCTCATCGTCGCGCTCGCGTGCTTCATCGTGCTGACGATCGGCGTGAGCCGCGTGGTGATGGGCGTGCATTTTCCCGGCGATGTGGCCGGCGGTTTCGCGTCGGGCGGCGCGTGGCTCGCCGCGTGCATCGGCGCGGCGGAATTCGTGCGGCGACGTAGCCGGACGCTTTAGGATTAGTTCGATTGTTCCGCGCATCCGTAGACGTTAGTTTCAGACCTTTTGCGAGGCTGAAACGATGCTCGAATCGAAAGCGTATGGCGCGGTGGCCATGGCCCTGGTGCTGATCGGTCTGAACGGATGTTCGGCCTTCGTCAAGGATCCCGATCCGCAGGAATACATGAGCCGCGTGAAGGTCGGCATGACGCGCGCGGAAGTCGAGGACAGCCTCGGTCCGCCTGACGGAAACTGGGGACCGTGGCATTCGCTGTGCACCGAATACGCGTTCAAGAAGCACGGCACCGACCGCTGGTCCGTGTATTACAACAATCAGAATCGCGTGGTCTATACGGAGCACGCGGGCTGCAACGTCAAGCGGGCGAAGGAAGTCGGCCTGCGCTGAACGCCAGAAAAGACAAACCCCACGCGCCGTGGGGTTTGTCGTTTTATGAGCCTGAAATTCGACGCGTCAGTTCGCCGTCGGCCGCCACTTCAACAGACGCTGCTCGACCGCCGTCAGCAGATAATCCGCCGCGAGCGCGACGACCGCGAGCACGATCATCGCCGCGAACACGCCGCTCGCGTTGAACGCGCCCTGCGCGGTCGAGATCAGCAAGCCGATGCCCTGCTTCGATCCGAGAAACTCGCCGACGACCGCGCCGACCAGCGCGAAGCCGAAGCTGACGTGCAGGCTCGCGAGAATCCACGAAAGCGCCGACGGAATCACGACCGAGGTCGTCACCTGGCGTCGCGATGCGCCGAGAATCTGCGCGTTCGCGATCATGTAACGGTCGGCTTCGCGCACGCCCTGGAACGCGTTCGCGAACACGACGAAAAACACCATCACGACGGCGAGCGCGACCTTCGACGCCATGCCGAGACCCAGCGCGATCACGAACACCGAGCCGAGCACGACGCGCGGAATCGAATTGGCGATCTTGATGTAGATGCTGAACACATCCGACAGCAGCTTGTTGCGGCCCAACACGATGCCGCAGAAAATGCCGCCGGCCGAACCGATCAGAAAGCCGAGAATCGTCTCTTCGAGCGTCACCCAGACTTGCGTGAGCAGCGGTCCTTGCGACGTGCCGTCGACGAACCATTCGACGATCTGATCGAAGATCGCGGACGGCATCGAGAAGAAGAACGGATCGATCCAGTGCAGGCGCGCCGAGAGTTCCCAGCCGCCGAGCACGAACACGAGCACCGCGATACGCAGCCCGATGACGAGCGCATTGCGCTGCCTGATGCGCTTTTGCGCTTCGCGTTCGACTTGCGCGAGCGTGCCGGGATCGATGCCCGAGGGCATCGTTTGTTGAGGCGTGGACATAGTGATGTTCCTATGAGGCGGGTTCAACCGATCTGCACTTCTTCGCGCAGGTCGTGCCAGATATCGCGCGAAATTTCGATGAAGCGCGGGTGATAGCGAATCTCCGACGTGATGCGCGGACGCGGCAGGTCGATCTCGTAGACCTTCTTGAGCGTCGCGGGGCGCGCGGTCAGCACGAACACGCGATCCGCGAGCGCGATCGCTTCTTCGAGATCGTGCGTGACGAACACGACCGAGCCCGCATTCGCCGACCAGAGCTGCAGCAATTCGTCCTGCATCAGCGTGCGCGTCTGCATGTCGAGCGCGGAGAACGGTTCGTCCATCAACAGGATTTCGGGCTTGTTGATGAACGTCTGCGCGAGCGCGACGCGCTTTCGCATGCCGCCCGACAACTGATGCGGATAGTGCTTGCCGAACTTGTCGAGACCGACGCGGCGCAGCCACGACTGCGCTTCGTCGTAAGCGGCGGACTTCGAGCGGCCGCGATACAGCGGGCCGGCTGCGACGTTGTCGAGCACCGAGCGCCAAGGAAACACGGCATCCGCCTGAAAGACGAAGCCGATGCGGGGATCGATGCCATCGACCGGCTGGCCCATCACGCGCACTTCGCCCGTCGTCGGCTTGAGCAGACCGGTAATCATGCTGAGCGTCGTGGATTTGCCGCAGCCGGTCGGCCCGACGATCGCGACGAATTCGCCCTTCGCGACCGACATGCTGAAATCGCGCAGCGCGACCGTCGCCTTGCCGTCCGGCGAGATGAAGCGGCACGATACGTGGCGCAGTTCGATCGCGGGTTGATTCGATTGATTCATCGTGAAAGCCTCACTTCGACGCGGTCGCCGTGCCCGACACGTACTCGTTCGAATACGTGCGCGCGAGATCGATATGCTTGCCCTTCACCGACGGATTGAACGCGGCGAGCACCTTCAGAACGGTTTCGGGACCGTCGGCGGGCATCTTGCCGTCCTTCGTGAACATCGGCAGCGAGGCTTTCAGCGCGCCCACGTACAGGTCCTTGTTTTTCGCGTAGTAGTCCTTCGGCATCTTCTCGGTGATTTCTTCGGCGCTATGCGTCGCGATGAAATTCAGCGTCTTCGCAAACGCGCGCGCGAGCTTCGCGGCTTCGGGCTTGTGCGCCTCGGCCCACGCGCGCTGCACGTAGAAGCTCGACGCCGGATACGTGCCGCCGAGCGCGGCGCGCGTGCCTTCGAGCGTGCGCATGTCGACGAGCACCTTCGCCTCGCCGGTCTTGAGCAACTGCGAGACGGTCGGCTCGGTCGTCATGCCCGCATCGATGCGCTCCTGCTTGATCGCTGCGATGAAGCTCGCGTCCGCGCCCACCGGCAGCAGCGTGTATTCCTTCGACGTGACGCCCGCGCGCTGCGCGAGATATTGCGTCAGAAAGCTCGTCGACGAGCCGAGGCCGGTCACGCCGAGCGTCTTGCCTTTCACGTCGGCCATGCTCTTGATCTTGTCGGCCTGCTTCGTCGAGACCAATTCGACTTCGCCCGGCACCTGACCGAAGATCACGAGCGCCTGGACTTCCTTGCCCTTGCTTTGCAGATCGATGGTGTGATCGTAGAAGCCGACGACGCCTTGCACCGCGCCGGCCAGCAATTCGTTCTCGGCATCGACGCCCGCGGGTTGCGACAGGATCTCGACGTCGAGCCCTTCGTCCTTGAAATAGCCGAGTTGCTCGGTGAGCTTCGCGGGCAGATAGATGATCTTGGTTGCGCCGCCGACCATGATCGAAATCTTTTCGGCGTGAGCGGATACGGAAGCGGCGGCGAGGGCGAAAGCGATACCGGACACAGCAGCGATCTGGCGCAGAGTACGCATCAGGAGTCTCCTTAATGTGGGCCGTGAAGTTGGGAATGGCCCGCTTTTTCAGTTGTGCGGCGATTATAGGAACGCGAAACCTTCTGCCAGCTTTCTGCGACGATGCGAAATCATGGGTGTTAACCCGATGCTTCATCGTTCGTCGAAGCCAATACAATCGCGCCACCATGAAACTGCTGTTGATCGAAGACAATCCGACGCTTTCGCTCTGGCTCGCGAAGATGCTGGAACAGGAGTCGTTCACGCTCGAAACCGTGCAGGATGGCGAATCCGCCGATCAGCTCCTGCGCGCAAATCTTTACGACGTCGTGTTGCTCGACCTGAACCTTCCGCGTCTTTCCGGCAAGAACGTGCTGCGCCGCATGCGTCAACGCGGCGACGCAACGCCGGTGATGATCCTCACGGCGAGCGGTTCCATCGACGAGAAGGTGGAGTTGCTCGGCGCGGGCGCGGACGATTACCTGGTGAAGCCTTTCGAAGTGCGAGAGCTCGTCGCGCGCGTGAAGGTGATGATCCGGCGGCGCAGTTCATCGACGGCGAACGAGGTGTCGTGCGGCGATCTCGTGTTCGATATCGACACGCGCCAGTTCACGCTCAAAGGCGCGCCGCTCAACGTGACGCCGCGCGAACGCAGCGTGCTCGAAGCGCTGATCCTGCGTCTCGGCAAGACGGTGTCGAAGGCGTCGCTGCTCGATACGATCTTCACGCACGAAGACAGCCCGAGCGAAGACGCGCTCGAAATCTACGTCTCGCGGCTGCGCAAGAAGCTCGATGGCAGTTCGGCGGCGATCGTCACGCTGCGTGGTCTCGGCTATCTGCTGCGCAAAAAGGACGATGACCAATAGCCTGCGCGTCCGTCTTCTATGGTGGCTGCTCGTGCCGCTCGCGATCTACGTGTTCGTGACAGGCAAAGCCGCCTACGACAACGCGCGCCACACCGCCGATCTCGTGCAGGAGAACACGCTGCTTGCATCGGCGCGGATGATCGCGGGCGAGGTCGAATGGTCGGACGGACGCTTGCTCGTCGATATTCCGCCGGCCGCGCTCGAAGTGTTCGCGTCGCCGCAGGGCGATCAGGTGTTCTACAACGTGAGCGTCGACGATGGCCGTCTGCTCGCCGGCGTGCCCGATTTCCCGACGCGCGACGCCGCCGGCCACGACGCGCCCGATTACTACGACGCCGATCTCCACGGCAAACCGATACGCGCCGTCGGCTTCGTACGCCAGATGTACGACAACGGCGCGATTCGCCGCGTGCTCGTTTCGGTCGGCAAGACGCAGGCTTCGCGCGATGCGATGGTGCGCGAGCTATGGCGTCCGCAGCTCGTGCGGCAGATCGAGATGGTGTTGCTGGCCGTGGCGCTCGCCTGCATCGGACTGACGTTCGAGCTGCGGCCGCTTCTGAAGGTGAAGAAAGAAGTGATGGACCGCGATCCGATGCAGCTCGAGCCGCTGCGCGTGGAGCGCTTGCATACGGAGTTGCGGCCGATCGTCGATGCGATCAATCAGTGCATCGCGCGGCTCGGGCTTCAGGTCGCGGCGCAGCGGCGTTTCATCGCGGATGCGGCGCATCAGTTGCGCACGCCGCTCACGCTGCTGGAGACGCAATTGCAGTTCGCGCGGCAGCATCGCGCGATGGAGCCGTCGCTGAATGAAACGCTCGCGGCGATGCAGCGAAGCAATCGTTCGATGGTCGGTCTCACCAACAAGCTGTTGCTGCTCGCGCAGGCCGAAGCCGCGGACTACGCGCAACTCGCGCGGCAGAAGGTGGATCTTGCCGCCATCGCGCAGGACGTGATCGAGGATCTGGCGATGTTCGCGCAGAAGCGCGAGATCGATCTCGGCGCGGAGCTGGTTGAATCGGCGTGGATCATCGGCCATGAAGGATTGTTGTCGGCGCTCGTGTACAACGTCGTCGAGAATGCGATTCGCTATACGCAGCCGGGCGGGCACGTGACCGTTGCCGTCATGCGCGATGCGCAACGCGTGACGCTCACCGTCATCGACGATGGCCCCGGTATTCCCGCCGAAGCGCGCAGTCGCGTGTTCGAGCCGTTTTATCGCGCATCGGCGGATACGGAAGGAACCGGCCTCGGCCTCGCGATTGCGAAGGAGATCGTGCAGGCGCATCGCGGGCAGATCGTGCTGGCGCAGCGCGAGCATCCGGATCGTGGGGTGGTCGTGACGGTGCGCTTCACGCATCTTTCGTAAATGCTATGGAATGACCAAACGAATTTCACCGCTGCTTTGAAAATATACTTCTCGTTTGCAGCGAAACTATCGCAGCGGAGAAGAACATGAGACGGATCGGCGCGTGCCTATTCGCATTATTGTTAGCAATGCTGCTTGGCGCATGCGGCGGAGGCGACGGCGTATCCGATGCCGTGAATGCATCCGCGAAAGATGCCCAGATGAATGGGACGAACAAGGGTTTCGCATTATCGACGGTCATCTGGAAGCAGTTTCCGATCAACGTGTGCTGGGATCTGAGCAACGCCGATTTCGCCATGTACGCCAATCAACGCAGTTGGAGTCAGCTCGCGGTTCAGCAAAGCTGGGAGGCGCATTCGGGCGTCGTATTCGCGGGATGGCAGCAATGCACCAACGCGCCGAACTATTACGGCATTCGGATATCGGTCGAGGATAGCGCCAAGACGGGACCGCATACGCAAGGTCTGGGAACGCAGATCAACAATGTCGCCGGCGGCATGGTCTTCAACTTCACGTTCAGAAACTGGAGTACGAGTTGCATCGGACGCGAGGAGTATTGTGTTCGCGCCATCGCCGCGCACGAGTTCGGTCATGCGCTGGGATTCGCGCATGAGCAGAATCGGCCGGACACGCCATCGACGACATGCAAGGAACCCGCGCAAGGCACTTACGGCGACACGATGATCGGCGCGTGGGATCTGGCGTCGATCATGAATTACTGCAATCCGCAATGGAACGGTAACGGACAGTTGAGCGCGACGGATATCGCGATGGCGCAGATGTTTTATGGGGCACCGGCCGTCACGCAGACCGTCGTGGCGCAGACGGCGCGCTGAAAGCCGACGGGTCGCCAGAAAATCCGGCGGTTTGCGGGCTTCGATTTTGGATCCAAAATCCTTGATTCAATTTTGACATGGGCGCACAATCACCCCCACGCCGCACCCAACGCTGCCGACGGAGCCCCCATGACCGACCGAGCCAATGCCGTTGCGAACCCCTATGCCGCGAGCGACAGCCCGCGGGTCTCATCGAAAACCAGCCGTGCAGTCACCGCCGCCGTCGTCGGCAATATCCTCGAATGGTTCGATTTCGGCACGTACGCGTTCCTCGCGACCGTCATCGCCAAAGTGATGTTCCCCACCGGCGACGACTTCGCCGCCATGCTCGGTACATTCGGCGCATTCGGCCTGGGCTTCGCGGCGCGTCCGCTCGGCGCGATCATCTTCGGCTGGCTCGGCGACAAGAAAGGCCGCAAGTGGACGCTCACCTTCGTCATGCCGCTCATGGCCGCCGCGACGCTCTTCATGGCGCTGCTGCCGTCGTATGCGGCCATCGGCATATGGGCGCCGATCCTGCTCGTCGCGGCGCGCATGCTGCAAGGCATTTCCGTCGGCGGCGAGCTGGGCAACGCGGTCGCGTTTCTCGTCGAATGGGCGCCGCCGAACAAGCGCGGCTTCTACGGCAGCTTCCAGCAATGCAGCACCCTCGGCGGCATGCTGCTCGGCTCGGGCGCGGCCGCGCTCATGACGACGCTGCTCTCGCCTCAAGCGATGCTCGATTGGGGCTGGCGCGTGCCGTTCATCATCGGTGCGATCGTGATCGGGCCGATCGGCTGGATCATCAGAAAGCGCAGCGAGGAGACGCCCGCGTATCAAAGCGCAAGCGACGAAGCGCCGAAGGCCAAAGGCCGCGCGCCCGCGCTGCTCGGTCTGCAGGCGTGCGGGCTCGTGATCGTGTGGACGGTCTCGCTCTACGTGCTGCTCAACTATCTGCCGTCGTTCACGACGAAATACGTCGGCATGCATCCGTCGACGGCGCTGTGGCTCAACACGGCGGGCCTCATCGCGATGACCGCGTCGATTCCGTTCTGGGGCGCGGCGTCGGATCGCTTCGGCCGCAAGCCGATCTATGCGATCGGCTGCATCGCGTTTCTCGTGCTGCCGTATCCGATCTTTCACTTGATGCTCACGTACAAGTCGGCGGCGATCGTCGGCGCGGTGCAGGTGCTGGGCGGCGTCGTCATCGGCATATTTTCGGGTGTGGGGCCGGCCGTGCTCTCCGAACTTTTCCCGACGAAAATCCGCACGACGTGGATGTCGATCGGCTACGGCATCGCCAACGCGGTGTTCGGCGGTTTCGCGCCGATGATCTCCATCGCGCTCATCAAGGCAACCGGCTCGCCGCTTTCGCCCGCGTATTTCGTGATGCTCGCGGCGTTGCTTTCGACGATCACGGTCGCCACCATCAAGGAGACGGCGCACGCGCCGCTGCAATAAACATGCGCTGGAATCGCACGCTCACCGTAGTGAACTGCCACGCCGAAGGCGAAGTCGGCAATGTCGTGACCGGCGGCGTCTTCGACGTGCCCGGCGCCACGATGTTCGACAAGATGATGCACCTCGAAGAAGTGCGCGACGACTTGCGGCGCATCTGCATCTTCGAGCCGCGCGGCTCGGCGAATCAGACCGTCAACTTCATCTTGCCCGCGACCGATCCGCGCGCGCAGATGGGCTACGTGATCGCGGAATCGACCGAATATCCGGCGATGTCCGGCTCGAACACGATGTGCGTCGCGACCGTGCTGCTCGAAACCGGCATCTTGCCGATGACCGAGCCCGTCACCGAACTCGTGCTCGAAGCGCCCGCGGGCCTCATCCATCTGCGCTGCTCGTGCGCGAACGGCAAGGTCACGAAGGTCGAGTTCACGAACCAGCCCGCGTTCGCGAATCATCTCGACAAGACGATCGAGGTCGAAGGCATCGGCAGTTTGACCGTCGATGTCGGCTATGGCGGCATGACGTATGTGATCGTCGATGCGGAGAAACTCGGCTTTCGCATCACGCCCGATGAAGCGCGCGAACTGTGCGAGCTGGGGCAAGTCATCAAGGCCGCGGCGGCGGCGCAGTTGCCTTCGCCGCATCCGCTCAATCCGCTCATCAAGGGCATCACGATGACCGAGTTCGTCGGCCCGATTTCGCGCGAGAACGGCGTGCTGAAATCGCGCAACACGGTGATCGTGTCGCCGGGACGCTGCGATCGTTCGCCGTGCGGCACGGGCACGTCCGCGCGGCTCGCGGTCATGCACGCGAAAGGGCTGATCGATG
This sequence comes from Caballeronia sp. ATUFL_F1_KS4A, assembly GCF_023630905.1. NCBI lineage: Bacteria > Pseudomonadati > Pseudomonadota > Betaproteobacteria > Burkholderiales > Burkholderiaceae > Caballeronia > Caballeronia sp. ATUFL_F1_KS4A. Next base: position 85,568 of record NZ_JALQEB010000037.1, read on the forward strand.
TCGGCGAGACGTTTCTGCACGAGTCGATCATCGGATCGGTGTTCGAAAGCCGCATCGAGTCCACGACGCGTCTGGGCGATGTTCCCGCCGTCGTGCCCGTCGTCGCGGGACAGGCGTGGATCACGGCGATCTCGCAGGTCGGCGTCGATCCGACCGATCGCTTCCAGACCGGCTTCACGCTCGCCGACACATGGTGCGAAGCCGTCGACGACAAGCTCATCAAATCGCGCGTGAGTTCGCAACGTGGCGAGTGAAGACATGACGGACGTCATCGTGATCGGCGCGGGCATCGTAGGACTCGCGTGCGCGTGGGCCGCGCTGCGCGAGGGCGCGCGCGTGACGCTCGTCGATCGCGATTTCGAAGGCGATCGCGCATCGCACGGCAATGCGGGCGGCATCGCGGTGACGGAGAGCACGCCGATCGCCGTGCACGGCATGTTCACGAAGGCCGCGAAATGGCTGATGGACCCGCTCGGGCCGCTCGCGCTCGACTGGAAGCATGTGCCGAAGGCGCTGCCGTGGTTCATGGCGTTTCGCCGCGCGAGCGAGCCGGCGCGCTTTCGGGCGATCTCGCATGCGCTTTCGCTGCTCAACAACCGCGTCTACGACGACATCCTGCCGATGTTCGACGATATCGGCGCAAGCGCGATGCTGTATCGGCGGGGCGCGCTCACGGTCTATGAAACCGATGAAGCCTTCGCCGCCGATCAGCCCGAATGGTCCTTCAAGCGCGAACTCGGCGCGCGCTGGCACGCGTTGAGCGCGCAGCAAGTGCGCGAATGCGAGCCGTCGCTCGCGCCGGTCTTCAGGCATGGCGTGTTCCTCGACGACTGGTCGCATATCGGCGATCCGCGCCGCATCGTCACGCTATTGCGCGAGCGCGTGCGCGCGCTCGGCGCGCGCTTCGTGACGGGCATCGCGCGCGCCATCGACGCGCCGGAATCCGTCGTGCTAGACGACGGCACGCGCGTCAACGGACGACGCATCGTGATCGCGGCGGGCGCATGGTCGGCGGCGCTCGCGAGGTCGATCGGCGATAGCGTGTTGCTCGAAAGCGAACGCGGCTACAACGCGACGCTGCCAAAGCACGGCGTCGCACTGACGCGCGAAGTGATCTTCGCGGAGCGCAAGTTCGTGGCGACGCCGCTCGATATTGGCTTGCGCATCGGCGGCGCGGCGGAGTTCGCGGGCATCGACGCGCCGCCGAACTATCGTCGCAGCGACGCGTTGCTCGAACTGGGCAAGCGCTTCATCGAAGGCATCGACGATACGGACGCCGTGAAATGGATGGGCCATCGCCCCGCGACGCCCGACTCGCTGCCGGTGATCGGCGCATCGCCGCGCATGCCATCGGTCGTCCATGCATTCGGGCACGGTCATCTCGGCCTCACGCAATCGGCGACGACCGCCGCGCTCGTCGCCGATGTACTCGCGGGACGCACGCCGCGCGTGCCGCTCACGCCTTACTCGATCGCACGTTTCTAAATTGGAGGAGCAAACATGCAAGTGAACTGGAAAGGCGTATTCCCCGCCGTGACGACGAAGCTCAAGCAGGACGGCTCGCTCGATCGTGACGCTATCGTGAACGGCCTGAACCGTCTGATCGACAACGGCGTCGGCGGCGTCGTGATGATGGGCATGGTCGGCGAGAACGCGCAGCTCACGCCCGAGGAAAAGCGCACGGTGCTGAAGATCGCGGTCGAAACCGTGAACGGGCGCGTGCCTGTGATCTCGGGACTGGCGGAACTGAACACGGCCAACGCGATGCAGTTCGCGAAAGACGCGGAAGCCATCGGCGTGCAAGGGCTGATGGTGTTTCCGGGCCTCACGTATCGATCGGACGATCGCGAGACCGTCGAATACTATCGGTCGATTGCGCGCTCGACGAAGCTCGGGCTCATGATCTACAACAATCCGCGCGGCTATGGCGTCGACATGCGGCCGGACTTGCTCGCGCAACTCGCGGATGAACCCAACGTCGTCGCGATCAAGGAAGAGACCTACGACACGACGCGCGTCACCGATCTCTACGCGCGCTTCGGCGACCGCTTCGTCGTGTTCTGCGGCGTCGACGATCTGATCGTGGAATCCGTCGCGCTCGGCGTGAAGGGCTGGGTTTCCGGCATGGCCAACGCGATGCCGAAGGAATCCGTCGATCTGCTGAATTACGCGGTCAACGGCGAATACGACAAGGCGCGCGCGCTCTATCGCGCGTTGATCGACTTGTTCCATCTCGACACGCACGTCAAGCTCGTGCAGTACATCAAGCTCGCGGAGAACATCACGGCGGGTTATCCGGAGTACGTGAAAGCGCCGCGCCTCTTGCTCGAAGGCGCGGAACGGCAGCGGACCATCGAGATCGTCGAGAAGGCGATCGCCAACGTGCGGGCGCTCGCGCAATGAAATCGACGTTCTTCTGCATCGACGGACACACATGCGGCAATCCGGTGCGCGTCGTCGCGGGCGGCGCGCCGCCGCTCGAAGGCGCGAACATGATCGAACGGCGCGCGCACTTCCTGCGCGAGTTCGACTGGATACGCACCGCGCTCATGTTCGAGCCGCGCGGCCACGAAGTGATGTCCGGCAGCATTCTCTATCCGCCGACGCGCGCCGACTGCGATCTCGCGATTCTCTTCATCGAAGTGAGCGGATGCCTGCCGATGTGCGGGCACGGCACCATCGGCACGGTGACGACGGCCATCGAAAACGGACTCGTGCGGCCGCGCGAGCCGGGCGTGCTGCGGCTCGACACGCCCGCCGGTCTCGTGATCGCGCGTTACAGGATGAACGGCGAGCATGTCGATTCGGTGCAGCTCGTCAACGTGCCTTCGTTTCTGCATTCGCAAGACTTGTCCGTCGACGTCGAGGGCCTGGGCGAGATTCGTTTCGATGTCGCGTATGGCGGCAACTTCTACGCGATCGTCGAGCCGCAGCGCGACTACGAAGGGCTGCACGCGCTGAAGCCATCGGACATTCAGCGTCTGAGTCCGATCCTGCGTCAGAAGGCGAACGAAAAGTACGCGTTCGTGCATCCGGAAAGCGATGCGATACGCGGCCTCAGTCACGTCATGTGGACGGGCGAGCCGACGGTGGAAGGCGCGAGCGCGCGCAACGCGGTGTTCTACGGCGACAAAGCCATCGACCGCTCGCCGTGCGGCACGGGCACGTCGGCGCGCATGGCGCAGCGTGTCGCGAAAGGGCAGTTGAAGATCGGCGAGCGCTTCGTGCATGAAAGCATCATCGGCACCTTGTTCGAAGGCGTGCCGATGGAAGCGGCGCGCGTCGGCGAATACGATGCGATCGTGCCGGCCATCGAAGGATGGGCGCGCGTGACGGGCCACAACACGATTTTCGTCGATGACCGCGATCCGCTCGCGCACGGATTCCTGCTTAAATAACGGAGAAAACGCATGCTGATTCTGAAGAACGCCCGCGTGCTCGACGCCGACCACGAACGCGACGACGGCCGCTATTCCATCGTCATCGACGGCGATGCGATCCGCGAAGTCACGCGCGAACCGGTCGAGGCGAGCGGCGCGCAAGTGATCGATGTCGGCGGCAAGACGGTGATGCCCGGCATGATCGATTGCCATGTGCATGTCATTGCATCGGTCGCGCATCTCGGCAACAACAGCCGTCTGCCGAACACGTTCGCCGTGCTGCGCGCCGTGCCGATCCTCGCGGGCATGCTCGATCGCGGCTTCACGACCGTGCGCGATGCGGGCGGCGCGGACTATGCGCTGTCGCGCGCGATCGAAGACGGCGTGATCGCGGGGCCGCGCTTGTTCGTCGCGGGCAAGGCGCTTTCGCAGACGGGCGGCCACGGCGATTTTCGCGAGCGCTTCGACAACGCCGATCCGGACCCGTGCGGCTGCAATCGCAACATGGGCGCGATCGGGCGCGTGGTCGACGGCGTCGACGAAATGCGCAAGGCCGTGCGCGAGGAGATGCGCGCGGGTGCGAATCACATCAAGATCATGGCGTCGGGCGGCGTGGCTTCGCCGACCGATCCCATCGGCAATCTGCAATTCTCCGTCGACGAAGTGAAGGCCGCCGTCGAAGAAGCGGAATCGCATCAGACGTATGTGATGGCGCATGCGTACACCGCGAAGGCGATTGCGCGTGTCGTGAAGCTCGGCGTGCGCACGATCGAGCACGGCAATCTGATCGATGAAGATGCCGCGCGCGTGATGGCCGAACACGGCGCCTACGCGGTGCCGACGCTCGTCACCTATGACGCGATGTCAAAGGTCGGCGCGCAAATGGGCCTCGCGCAAGACACGCTCGACAAGAATGAATCGGTGCGCAAGCGCGGTCTCGAAGCGCTCGCGATGCTGCACGAACGCGGCGTGAAGATCGGCCTCGGGAGCGATCTGCTCGGCGACATGCATCAGTATCAGAGCGATGAGTTGTCGATACGCGCGAATATCGTCGGCGCCTTCGAGGCGATTCGTCAGGCGACGGCCATCGGCGCGGAGATCGTCAACATGAAGGGCAAGCTCGGCGTCGTCGCGGCGGGCGCGTACGCGGATTTGCTCGTCGTCGATGGCGATCCGCTGAAGGATATTCGCGTGCTGACAGGGCAGGGCGAGCGCATCGCGGGCGTGATGAAAAACGGTGCGTGGGTACGCGAGAAGTTGCTGTGAACACGCGTGTTACGATGCCGCACCTTCACGCCTAAGCCGATAAAACATGTCTCCGGTCGCCGCCAAATCCCTTCGAAAAGAGAGCGACTCCACGCACAGGATCGTGCGCACGACGACGGTCGAACTCGTCACGACCGCGATCCGGCAACGCATTCTGTCGGGCGATCTCGCGCCGGGCGAAGTGCTGCGCCAGGAAGCGCTCGCCGATGAACTCGGCGTGAGCCGCGTGCCGATCCGCGAAGCGATCACGCGGCTTACCGGAGAAGGGTTGCTGACGAAGGTGCCGCACAAGGGCGCGTATGTCGCGGAGCTGTCGATCGAAGAAGTGCAGGAGACGTTCGAAATCCGCATTCGGCTGGAGCCGTGGCTCTTTTCGCAGGCGATCCCGCATATCACCGATGCCGAGATCGCGAAAGCCGAGAAGCTCGTCGCCGAAATGGATACCGCCGATTCGGGCGTCTGGGGCCAGTTGAACTGGCGTCTGCACGAGACGCTTTATCTGCCGGCGCGGCGCGACATCACATTGCAGATGCTGCGCGTGCTGCACGATCGCAGCGACCGCTATTTCCGCTTTCAGGTGGTGCAGGTGCCGATCCGCGAGCAGTCGCACGAAGAGCACATGAACCTGATAGACGCATGCAAGAAGCGCGATGCGAAGCTCGGCGCGAAGCTGCTGGAACAGCACGTCAAGACGGCGGCGCAGCAGATCATCTCGGTCGTGGAGACGATCATGTCGCGTCAGGGTTGAGGACGAGCCGCACGCTCGCCGCATCGCGCGTATCGATTTCGATGTGAGCATCGCCGGCGGCGGCGATGTGCGCGAACGCGGTTTCATCGACCATCACGACGGGCACGTTCGACGCATAGAGTTCGTTCGCGACGATCGCGCCGATCGACAGAATCAGATCGCGCTCCGCGAGCACGATGCCCGCGGGCCCGGTGCCGTTGCGCAACGCTTCGGCGAGCACGCTGCTGCTCGAACTCGATCCGCGCGCACGCGGCATCACGAGAATGCGCGACGCGAGACTTTGGCCGTGACCGGGATGCGTCGCATCGACGATCAGGCCGCGCTCAGCGTCGTAACCGCCCCAGAAGCTGAGCGGCGGCAACGCGATTCCCGACGCGCGCGCGTGGCCCGGAACGAGCGTGACGGCCTCAAACGTGTTCATCGATGCACACCTTTCCTTCGAACGCCGATCGCACGCATTCGCTCATGCTGCCGAACGCGACCGTCACGCCGATATTCGCCGGCGCGTAATGCGCCCATTTGCCCGAGTTGGTCATCACGAGGCCGCTCACCTGCTTCATCACCGGCGTGATGTACGTGCAGGTATCGACGACGATCTGCACGCCGCGTGCCGCGAGCTTCTGCGCAATGCCTTCTTCCTCGAGTTGCCACAGCACGAAGCGGCTCGTGTTCACGTAGATATCGCAGCGCGGCGCGCCGTCGTGACGCCCCATGAGCGCGGCAAGCGTGCGAAATTCATCGACGGAAAAGTGCGGCGTGCCGAGGCTCACCGCGGCGAGCGCATCGCCGGGTTTCGCGTGCGACCAACGCGCGCGCACGTCGTGAAGATCGGCTGCGCTGACGGCAATCGTGCGTTCGGGCGCGCGGCCCTGAAGCGCGGCATCGAGCGTGGCGGCTTCCGGCGTGATGCCGACCGCATGGAACAGCGCCACCGATCCGCTCGATGCCGCCGCCGCGCCTAGCGCTTTGAGTTCGTCTTCGGTGGTGTCGCCGGGCAGGCCGGTGATCGCGGCGACCGTCGCGCCGGCAATGCCGCCGAGCAGAAAGCCGAGCGCGGCGAAATCGGCATCGCGATGCGGCGACGCGCGCAGATCGGGCGCGGCGATCACGATGCGCGCCGCGCGATTCGCCGTCACATGCAGGCCCGCGTCCGGCACGCGCGCGGTGATGGCGGCGGCGAGATCGAGGAAATCGCCGTAACGGCTCGTGCGCGCGCCGAGCACGGAGTTCGCGAAAACGATCGCATTCGATTCGGCCCACGCGATCTGATCGCCCAGCTTCGGACGATGCTTCAATTGATACGGCGCGCAGGTGAAGCTGGCTTCGCATCCGAGCTCGAGATGCGCCTGCATGAGCCGCTTGCCCGCGCTCGCGATACCGGCGTCGCCGTGAAAGAGTTCCGGGTGAATGAGATCGAGCGAGCCGACATTGAGCGTGGTCGGCACGGCGACCTTCGCGCCGCTCGCGACGAAGCGCTCGACGAAATCGAGACTCGCCGCGCCGTGATACAGACAGCCGTCGATATGCGCGCCCGAGATATCGATGAGCGCATCGGCATCCATGACGCGCGCCGTCGCCGCGACGATACGCATCGCGAGCGCGAGGCCATCGCCGAAATCGCCGTTGAGCATGGCGGTGTCGAGTGGGGAAAGTGTGAGCATCGGATTCGCTGACGCAGCGCGGAGGAATGTCAGCGCAGTCTACCCGAAGCGGGTGGCGCGGCGCGTTCGCGCGTCTGGCCTACTGGCAAGATTGCAAAACTTCTAAATGCGGAGGCGGGGAGTCATGGGCGTATTGAGCGGGATAAAGGTTCTGGAATTCGAGGCGATCGGTCCTGCGCCGTTCGGCTGCATGTTGCTCGCCGATATGGGCGCGGACGTGCTGCGTATCGATCGGGCCGTCGCGCCCGGCGATCTCGGTCCGAAGGTCAGCGGCAAGCACAAGAATCTGACAGGGCGCGGCCGGCGCTCGGGCACGCTCGATCTGAAAAAGCGCGAATCGGCCGATGCCGCGCTCGAACTGATGTCGAAGGCGGATGTCGTCATCGAAGGATTCCGTCCGGGCACGATGGAGCGTCTCGGCCTCGGCCCAGACGCCGCGCTCGCGCGCAATTCGAAGCTCGTCTACGGACGCATGACCGGTTGGGGACAGACGGGGCCGCTCGCGCAAAGCGCCGGGCACGATCTGAACTACGTCGCGTTGTCGGGCGTGCTGTCGGGAATCGGCCGCGCGGGCGAAGCGCCGGTGCCGCCGCTCAACCTCGTCGGCGATTATGGCGGCGGCGGCATGCTGCTCGCGCTCGGCGTCGTGGCGGCGCTTCTCAACGTGCAGCGCGGCGGCGCGGGTCAGGTCGTCGATGCCGCGATGATCGAAGGCGCCGCGCAACTCGGCACGACCGTCTGGGGCTTGATCGCATCGGGCAACTGGCGCGAGACGCGCGAAAGCAATCTGCTCGATGGCGGCACGCCGTGGTACGACAGCTATCGCACCCGCGACGGGCATTACATGTCGGTCGGTGCAGTGGAGGCGCGCTTCTATGCGGAACTGCTGCAGAAGCTCGGGCTCGCCGATGTGGGTTTGCCAGCGCAGCACGATCGCGCCGGATGGCCCGTGCTGAAGGCGCGGTTCACGGCGGCTTTTGCCGAGCGCACGCGCGACGAATGGTGCCGCGTGTTCGATGGCAGCGATGCGTGCGTCGCGCCCGTGCTCGGCTTCTCGGAAGCGCCGGCGCACGCGCATCATCGGGCGCGCGGAAGCTTCGTCGAGTTCGATGGCGTCGTACAGCCCGCGCCCGCGCCGCGCTTTTCCGCGACGCCATCCGCGATCTCGCGCCCCGCGCCGCAACGCGGCGAAGGCGGGCGCGATGCACTTCGGGATTGGGGGTTGAACGACGCGGAACTGACGCGTTTGCGCGCGAGCGGATTGGGATTCAACGCGGAAGACTGACCGGCGGGACGAGCGGCCGCATGGGGCGCGGCCGCTGTGGCAGGATTACCTTTGTCCGAATCGCCGGACGAAGCAATAGAAAATCCACGGATGAATCTTCAGCATCGCCATGACGATCGACAGCTTCGGCCGACTGTCCGAATACATGCCGAGCAAATGCGCCATGCGCAACTTTTCTGACACGCTGCGTAGAATCGGCTTCGCGGAACCGTAAGTCGGCGCCTTCATCGCCGCCTGAAACGCAATTGTGCGATACGCATAGATGTACTTCAACCGGAACAGCAGACGCCGGTAATTCGGTATAGGCATCGACGCCGTGAGTCTCTCCACGCGATCGACAATCGCAAAGAGATCCACGATCCTCGGATTGAAGCGCGTCGAAATTCCCGCTTCCCGATACATATACGCGTACAAGGTATCGGGCATCAGCCGCACGATTTTCGACTTCCCGAGCGTCTGGACCGAGACGACGATATCCTCGTAAATCAGTCCGGTCGGATGTTCCACGGCGAGAAAAATCGAACGGCGCACGAGTTTGTTGCAGCAATACGCCTGCAAGGACAAATCGAGGATTTTCTCGACCGCCTGCACGCCGCTGATAACGGCGTCGCCCGTCTCGATGCGGTAATTGACCTTGCCATCCGGCGTCAGATTTTCGGCGGCGAAGACCACGACGTCTGCATTGTGCTTGTCGGCTTCCTGGATGACACGGCGAATGGTGTCGTGATGAATGTGATCGTCACTGTCGACGCACAAAACGTATTCGCCACGCGCCGCCATTGCGGCGATTTTGCGGGTTTCGGCCAGTCCTTTGTTCTTGAGATTCTTGATGAGTTTCCACGATATTCTGTTTTGCTTTTCCAGAATGCGTGAAGTCATTTCGCCGGATCGATCAGGACTGCTGTCGTCGACGGCAATAATCTCAAAGTCGGTGGAGGTTTGTGACAATAGCGAGTCGAGGCATTCTTCAACGTACGGCTCGACTTTGTACACGGGCAGCAGGACACTGATTTTTGGCGGTGCTTGCATGTATTGTCAGTCCCAGCTTCGAGACCTTTTTCAGTAGAACGGCTTAGGGATTCTACTTGGTGCATCGCATGCACGCATCAGGGTCATTGACTATTGCCAAACCGGTGCATGGTTCAATTCAGCAGATTTTCCCTGTTATATCTTGTTTCAACAAGAACTTAATACTTCAGTTCTCCTGCTATTCACGAATTAATGACCGGGCTGACGCGAAGGCGGTCAATTATGGACTTCGAAAACTTATCGCGTTCCCATGGCGATAAAAAGCAAAAAGGCACGTTCGGCTCTATCCGAACGTGCCAAAGAGAAGCAGCCACTCCAGGGAAAATCGATCGCTCTACTGCAAGTTGCCCGCAACCGCCACCGTCTGGCCGGTAATGTAATTCGACTCGGGCGAGCAGAACAGATAAACGCCGCCCGCGGCTTCTTCCGGCGTGCCGCCACGACCGAGCGGATTGCGCTGTGCGTGCGTCTTCAGCATGTCGGCGTTGAGGCCGACACGGATGTCGCGCCCGTCGATCTTCACGGTCTGCGCCTGCTCCGTGCTCACGGTCATGCGCGTATGGATGAGCCCGAAAGCCACGGCGTTGACGTTCACGTTGAAGCGGCCCCATTCGCGCGCCAGCGCGCGCGTCATCCCGATCACGCCCGCTTTCGCCGACGAGTAGTTCATCTGACCGGCGTTACCGTTCAGCGCGGACGTCGACGAAATGTTCACGATCTTGCGGTAATTGTCGCGTCCGGCTTCCTTGTCGGCGGCGTGCAGCGCCTTGATGTGCGGATACGCGGCGCGCAGGATGCGAAACGGCGCGGTCAGATGGCAATCGAGCACCGCGTACCATTGCTCGTCGGTCATCTTCTGCACGACGTCGTCCCAGGTGAAACCGGCGTTATTCACGATGATGTCGATGCCCTTGAACGAATTTATCGCCGTGCCGATGAACCGGTCCGCAAAATCCGGCGCGGACACGTTACCGACACACGCCACCGCTTCCGTGCCTTGCTTGCGCAGCAGTTCCACGGTTTCCTGCGCGGGTTCGGCATCGAGATCGTTGATGACGAGGCGCGCGCCTTCGCTCGCGAGCTTCATCGCGATCGCCTGACCGATGCCGCGTCCCGAGCCGGTTACCAATGCCACTTTGCCTTCGAGCTTTCCCATGATGTCTTCCTGATGATTGAAGTCAGAGCGCGATCACCGCGTCGCCGAGCACGCGCGGTTCGCCATATTGATTGACGGTCTGGATCTCGAGCCGCACGCGGCGTTCGCCGTCGGCTTCGAATTTTTCGGTGACCTTGCCCGTGCACGTCACGACATGCCCGAGCTGCGTGATGCCGACAAAGCGCACGCCGAACGCACGAAGCTGCCGTTGCTCCACCCACGACGTCAACAGCCGGCCGAGCCAGGCCATCGACAACATGCCGTGCGCGAACACGTCCGGCACGCGGGCGCGCCGCGCATAGTCGGTGTCGATGTGAATGGCGTTGTGATCGCCCGATGCGCCCGCGAACAGCGCGAGCATCGTGCGGTCGACGGGCGGAAGGGTGAGCGGCGGCAAGCTGTCGCCGATCTGGATCGAATCGAAATTGATGGTGCTCATTCGCATTTCCCCGCTTATCGCTGAACGACGACGCTGCGCAGATCGGCAACGTGCTCGCCGCGCTGGTTCGTGACACGCGTCTCGCGCACGATGAACCACAGCGCGCCGTTCTTCTTGTCGTAGATATCGGCGATGCGGCTCTCGAAGCGCAGCACGTCGCCCGCATACGCCATGCGGTGATACGTGAACGACTGCTCGCCGTGGAGGATGCGCGACGAGACGATGCCGATCGCCTCGCGCCACGCCGTCGACGGCTGCTCGAATTCGAGCGAGAACAGGAACGTCGGCGGCAGCGGCAGCGCCGGATAACCGGCGTCGTGAGCGGCGGCTTCGTCGAAGTAGACCGGATTGGTTTCGCCGATCGCCTTCGCGAAGAAGCGCAGACGCCACGCGTCCGCCGTCGCGGAATAGACCGGCAACTTCATGCCGATGTGTTGTTTGTCGATCGCCATTACGCAGTCTTCTTGTAGATGGTGACGACGCCCGCGCCGCCCAGCCCGAGGTTGTGCTGCAATGCGATCTTCGCGTCCTTGACCTGACGGTCGCCGGCCGTGCCGCGCAACTGATGCGTCAGCTCGTAGCATTGCGCGAGACCCGTCGCGCCGAGCGGATGCCCCTTGGAAAGCAGGCCGCCCGACGGATTCGTCACCCATTTGCCGCCGTAGGTGTTGTCGCCATCCATGACGAGGCGCTCGCCTTCGCCTTCCTTGCACAGGCCGAGTCCTTCGTAGGTCAGCAGTTCGTTCTGCGCGAAGCAGTCGTGCAGTTCGATCACGTCGATGTCTTCGGGACCGACGCCCGCCTGCTCGTATGCCTGCTGCGCCGCGTTGCGCGTGATGTCGAAGCCGACGACGCGGATCATGTCGCGCGCTTCGTACGTGCTCGGCAGATCGGTGGCGAGCGACTGGCCGGCGATCAGCACGTCGGTGCGCAGGCCGTGCTTGCGCGCGAAGGCCTCGGACACGACGATCGCCGCCGCGCCGCCGCATGTCGGCGGGCAGGCCATCAGGCGCGTGAGCACGCCTTCCCAGAGCATCGGCGCGTTCATCACGTCTTCGGTCGTCACGACGTTGCGGAACACCGCGAGCGGATTGCGTGCCGCGTGCTCGCTCGCCTTCGCGCGAATGCGGGCGAACGTTTCGAGCTTCGTGCCGTACTTGCGCATGTGCGCCTGGCCCGCGCCCGCGAACTGGCGAATCGCCGTGGGCACTTCGGTGTTGTCGACGAGTTCGTTCGTCAGGCTGATCGCACGCTCGAGCGCCGCCGCGCGATCCGGCCATTTCGGCAGCAGCGGTCCCGGCTGCATGAATTCGAAGCCGAAGGCGAGCGCGCAATCGACCGCGCCGCTTTCCACGGCCTGGCGCGCAAGCCAGAGCGCCGACGAACCCGTCGCGCAGTTGTTGTTGACGTTGATGACCGGAATGCCCGTCATGCCGACGCGATAAAGCGCTTTCTGGCCGCACGTCGAATCGCCGTACACATAGCCCGCGTAAGCCTGCTGGATGGCCTTGAAGTCGAGGCCGGCGTCGGCGAGCGCATCGCGGATCGCGATTTCGCCCATCACGTCGTACGTCTCGCTTGCACCCGGCTTCTTGAACGGAATCATTCCCACGCCCGCGACATACACCTTGCGACTCATGTGCTTCTCCTTCAGTGATTGAGGATTCGATGGATTCAGAGCTTGCGCGAGATGAGGTCTCGCATGACTTCACTGGTGCCGCCGAAAATGCGCGAGACACGGGCGTCGACGAATGCGCGCGCCACCGGATACTCCAGCATGTAGCCGTAGCCGCCGTGCAGTTGCACCATCTCGTCGAGCGCCTTGCCGAGCGCTTCGGTCGAATAGAGCTTGGCGATCGCGGATTCCTCGAGCGTCAGCCGGCGGCGCGTGTGCTCGCCGATGTAGTGATCGATCATCAGACGCACCGCGATCGCCTGCGCCTTGACGTCCGCGAGCTTGAACTTGGTGTTCTGAAAGTCCCACACGGTCTGTCCGAACGCGCGACGGTCCTTCACGTAATCGATCGTGTGCTGCAGGCAGGTTTCGAGACGCGCCGCCGCGCTCACCGCGATCGAGAGCCGTTCCTGCGGCAATTCCGCCATCAGATAGGCGAAGCCCTTGCCTTCGTCGCCGAGCCGGTTCGCGACGGGCACGCGCACGTCGTCGAAGAAGAGTTCGGCGGTGTCCTGCGCGTGCAATCCGACCTTGTCGAGCTTGCGGCCGCGGCGAAAGCCTTCGCGCGTCGCTTCGACGACGATCAGGCTCACGCCCTTCGCGCCCGCGGCCGGATCGGTCGTGCAGACGACCACGATCAGATCGCAGTTCAGACCGTTCGTGATGAAGGTCTTGCTGCCGTTGATGACGTACTCGTTGCCTTCGCGCCGCGCGGTGGTTCGCACGGCTTTGAGATCGCTGCCGACGCCGGGCTCGGTCATCGCGATCGCGAGAATCTGCTCGCCCGCGCAAATCGCGGGAAGCCATTTCTGCTTCTGCTCTTCATTGCCGATGCGCGCGATATACGGTGCGACGATGTCCGAGTGCACGCCAAAGCCCGGTCCGCTCACGCCCGTGTGCGCCATCTCTTCGACGAGCACGGCGACGTGCCCGAAGTCGCCGCCGCCGCCGCCGTACTCCGACGGAATCGACGTGCACAGCAGCCCTTGCTTGCCGGCCTTGAGCCATGTTTCACGATCCACGCAACCGGCCTTGTCCCATTGCGCCTGGCGCGGAACGCATTCGCGCTCGAAGAATCTGCGCGCAGTAGTCCGAAGCATTTCGTGATCGTCTCTGAAGACGGTTCGATTGATGTGCATTGCAAGCTCCTCTTGTTTTGTTATCGGCGCGCGCGGACGATGTGCTGGCCCGGTTCGGTCCCGTACAGCTCGTCGATCAGATGCGCCCGGCGCGCGCGCGTGGTCGCCTGATTGACGTATCCTTTGTCGGCGATTTCGTTGGCATCGAGCGATGGCGGGTCGGCCATCAGCATGAGCCGTTCGATGACGAGCGTCGCGCCGGCGGGCTTTTGCCGCACGAGCCGTTCGCGCAAAGCTTCGATGACGAGCGGATGCGCGATGAGCGACTTCGCATCCAGCGACGCGAGCTCGGGCGCGAGGCGCTGGCATGCCGCGACGTTCGGCCAGGCGAGCGCCGCGAGATAGTCGCGGTCGTGACCGCAGATCACGGCGTCGGAAACGAGCGGCGCGCAGCAGTCGACGAGCGCGAGCCGCAACGCGCCGACGCGCACCCAGCTGCCGTTCGCGAGCTTGAAGTCTTCGACGGTGCGGCCCGCGAACTCCATGCCCCTCGCCGGATCGGCGGGATCGGCGAGGCGCACGGCATCGCCGAAACGGAAGAAGCCTTCTTCGTCGAAAGCGGCGGCAGTCAAATCCGGCTGGCCGATGTAGCCGCCGAACACGTTCGGGCCGCGCATGCGGATTTCATAGCGTCCGTCGCCGCCCGGAAGCGGCAGCAGCTTGACTTCGGTGCCGAGCGACGGCGTGCCGATATTGCCCGGTGTGTCGGTCGCCCAGCCGCAGTACGTGCCCATTCCCGACGTTTCCGTGGCCGCGAGTCCCGAGCAGAACGTCATGCGCTCGCCGATGGTCTTCTCCGCGACGGCCTGAATGCGGTTCCACACTTCGACCGGCATGCTCGCGCCGCCATATCCGAAGAAGCTGGCTTTGCCGAAGAGATTCTGTGCGAGCAGCGGATCGCGTTCGAGTTCGTTCGACAGCGCGGCCCAGGCGGACGGCACGCTCGTATAGATGGTCGGCGCGACGTCGCGAAGATTGCGCAGCGTGCGCTCGATCATGCCGGGAAGCGGCCGGCCATCGTCGATGTAATGCGTCGCGCCGAACTGGATTGCGCGCCCGAGATGCAGCACGCCGCCCAGGCCGTGATGCCACGGCAGCCAGTCGAGGAACACGGGCTGCGATTCGCGCAGCCACGCGAGATTGTCCGAATAGTAGGCCGCCACCGCGCCGAGATTGCGGTACGTGAGGCGCACGCCCTTCGGTGCGCCGGTCGAGCCGGAGGTGAAGAGCACGCGCGCGGTGTCGTCGTTTTGGATGGCCGCATGCGCTTGCTCGACCGTTTGCAGCCGCGCGTCCGATAGCGGAAGAGCGGTCAACGCGTCCCATGCGATGTGTCCTGCCAGCGCCTGTTTCACTGCGATGACAGGCGCGCCGTTCAGCGGCAGCGCCGCGAGCGCCCGCGCGAACGGACCGGTTTCCTGCACGAACACCGCGCCGGGCGGCACGCGTTCGCAAATCGCCTTGAGTCGCGCGAAGTCCTTGCTGAGCAGCGCATAAGTGGGCGAAATGGGCGCGCTCGGAATGCCCGCGTATTCGGCGGCGAGCAGCACGACAGCCTGTTCGATCGAGTTGCCGGACAGCAGCATCAGCGGACGTTCCGCGCCGAGGCCCATTTCGAGCAGCGCGGCGCCGACCGTGCGGACTTGCCGCCACAGTTCTCTCCAGCTCAACGCGCGCCACGCGCCGTCTTCGCCGCGCTCGCAGAAGGCGGGCGTGTCGCCGCGTTCGGCGGCCCAGAGCGGAATGAAATCGGCGAAGGAACGCTGCGCGATGTCCGGCAACGGACGGTCGCAGCGAAGAATCAGCGTGCCGTCGGCGCGGAGCTCGACGAGCGTGCGGCGTTGCGGAAACCGCACGGGACGATATCGCGGCTTCGTCGCGTCGCTTGCTTCTAACGTACTCATTACGCCTGTCTCCTGAGCATGTTTGGCTTCTTTCCGATCGGGCTTGGGTGCCTGATTCGAGCGCTCTGCACTTTTCAGAAGCATACGGCTTGCGCGCAAGGCGGCGACCACCCGAGGTGGGTGGCGGCTCCTGTGGCGCCGCAGCGTATCTTCATTCCACGATGCGGCACAACGCGAAGTCGCTGAAAACGCGCATCGGTGAAGCCATCGAATCAAAGGGAGACGTCATGGATCTGGGTATCGCCGGGAAGGTCGCGCTCGTCACGGGCAGCGGACGCGGCATTGGAGCGGAAGTCGCGCGCATGCTGGCGGCGGAAGGCGCGCGCATCGTCGTGTCCGATATCGACGCCGCCGCCGCAGACGAAGTTGCAAGCGGTCTGCAAAAGAGCGGCGCGCAGGCGATCGCGGTGCGCTGCGACGTATGCAGCGAGGACGAAGTGCGGCACGTCGCGAACGCGGCGGACGAAGCCTTCGGCGGCGTCGACATCCTCGTGAACAACGCGGGCTTCAACAAGGACCGCTATCTGACGAAGATGACCGAGCCCGAATGGGACTCCGTCGTCGACGTGATCCTGAAAGGCGCGTTTCACAGCAGCCGCGCGGTGTTGCCCGGCATGATGGCGCGCAAGTGGGGGCGCATCGTGAACATCTCTTCGCGCTCCGTGTTCGGCAATCCGGGGCAAACCAACTACAGCGCCGCCAAACTCGGCCTGATCGGTTTCACGCGCGCGCTCGCGCTCGAACAGGCGAAGTTCGGCATCACCGTGAACGCGGTCGCGCCGGGCTTCGTCGAGACCGAACTGATGCGCGCCAATCCCACGTACGAAACGCTGCGCGACTCGGCGATCGCGAAAACGCCGGTCGGCTTTCTCGGCATGCCCAGCGACATCGCGTCGGCGGTTGCGTTCATCGCGTCGGAGCGCGCGCGCTACATCTCCGGCGTCACGCTGTACGTCACGGGCGGGCGCTTCTCGTCCTGAACGCGCATTCATTTACCCATCATTCGAAGACGCAGGTGGCACATGGATTTTGATTTCGACGCGGATCAGGTCGCGCTGCGCGACAGCATCCGCCGTTATATGCGCAATGAAGTCGTGGCGCGCATCGACGAATGCGAGAAGGCGCGGCGCATTCCGCTCGACCTGCTCGCGGGCGTGAGCCAGTTCGGCTATATCGGCGGCCTGCTGCCGGAAGAAGACGGCGGCATGGGCCTCGATTTCGTCACCTGGGCGATGATGCTCGAAGAATGCGGCTATTTCTGGGGCTCGCTGCGCACCATCGTCAATATCACGAACGTGTTCTGCCGCCTCGTTTCGCATCAGGGCAACGACGAGCAGAAGGCGCGCTTTCTCGCGCCCGTGCTTGCGTCGCAAAAGGGCGCGTGCGTCGCGTTCAGCGAGCCGAATCACGGCTCGAATCCGGCGGGCATCGAAACGCGCGCCGAAGATCGCGGCGATCACTACGTGCTCAACGGCACGAAGCTGTGGATCACGAACGGCGTCGCGGCCGATTACGTCATCGTGCTCGCGCGCACGCACAGCAAGACGTGCGACGGCGGCCACTCGCTCTTTCTGGTCGACAAGTCGCAGACGCCCGTCGAGGCGCGGCTCGTCGACAAGATGGTGCTGAAGGCGTCGGGCACGTCCGAGCTTTTTCTCAACGATCTGCGCATTCCGAAGGAAAACCTGCTCGGCGCGGAAGGCGGCGCCCTAAAGGTGATGGCGATCGGACTGAACTACGGCCGCATGAATATTGCGATGGGCGCGGTCGGCGCGGCGCAGGCGGCGCTCGATCTGTCCGTCGAATACGCGAAGACGCGCAAGCAGTTCGGCAAGCCGATCGGCCAGTTCCAGCTCGTGCAGAAGCATATCGTCGACATGATGGTGCGCACCGAAGCTGCGCGCGCGCTCGGCTACAAGGCGGCCGTCGCGTTGCAGAAGGGTTTGCCCGCGCGCATCGAATGCTCGATCGCGAAGCTCTATGCCGCCGAAGCGGCGCATGAAGTGGCGAAGATCGCGATCGGCGTGCACGGCGGCATCGGCTATTCGACGGAGTATCCGCTGGAGCGCATATTCCGCGACACGAGCGGCGGCACCATTCCCGAAGGCACCGCCGAAGTGCAGACGCTGATCGTCGGGCGCGAAGTGCTCGGCATGTCGGCCATCGTGTGAGGCGCGCATGAACCAGGAAAACATGCTCGCGCCGCGCGACCTCCACACCGCGCGCTACTACTGGGAAGACCTGGAGCCGGGCTTCTCGTTCGAAACGGCGAGCCGCACCGTGACCGAAGCGGACGTCGTGAGCTTCGCCGCGCTTTCCGCCGATTACAACCGCGTGCACGTCGATGCTGAATACGCCGCGAGCACGCCGTGGGGCGCGCGCATCGCGCACGGCATGCTCGTCGCGTCGATCGTGTCGGGATTGAACACGCGCACGGTGGTCAATCAACTGCTCGAGCCGTCGCTGATCGGCATGCTGGAGACGCGCATCCGCTTTCCGAAGCCGACGCTCATCGGCGACACGATCAAGGCGCGCATCGAAATCAGCGACAGGCGCGAGACGTCGAACCCGGCGCGCGGCATCGTCGATTTCAGGCGTGTGGCGGTCAATCAGCGCGGCGAGACCGTCTGCGAATGCGACGTACGCATGATGGTCCTGCGCCGCGCGCAGAACGATTCATAAGGAGACAGCATGGTCAGCACCGAAATCGGCTACACGACGATCGACAGGATCACCGTGCGCGGCAAGGATCTGTCGAAGGACATTCTGGGCAAACTCGACTTCGTCGAAACGATGATGTTGACGATCCTGAACCGCGTGCCCGACGAGCGCGAAAAGCGCATGGTCAATCTCATTCTCGTGACGGCGTGCGATCACGGCCTGACGCCTTCCGCGATGAGCGCGCGTCTCACGTATCTCGGCGCGCCCGAGGCGATGCAGGCGGCGGTCGCGGCTGGGCTCCTCGGCGCGGGCAGCGTCTTTCTCGGCACGACGCAGAACGCGTCGGAGATGCTTATCAAGGCCGGTCGCGAATTGCGCGACGACGCGAGCGAGGACGACATCACCGCGTGCGCGCGCGAGACCGTGCGGCGCGCGAAGGAAGCGAAGCAGCCGATCTACGGCGTCGGGCATCCGATCCACATCCACGGCGATCCGCGCGTCGCGACGCTCGCGCAGGCATCGCGCGACAACGGCTATTTCGGCAAGCACTGGCGGCTCGTGTTCGCGATCGAGCGCGTGCTGCGCGACGAGCACGGCAAGAACCTGCCGCTCAACGCCGTGGGCGCGATCGGTGCGATCGTCGCGGACATGTCGCTCGATCCGCTGCTCGCGCGCGGCTTCATGCTCGTCGGGCGCGCGGCGGGGCTCATCGCGCATCTGTACGAGGAGCGTCAGAACCCGGTTGCGCAGCAAATCTGGGATCTTGTGTTGACGCAGGACGAGCGCAACGAAATTCCGGCGCGCTCACGCACGCGCTGAGCCGCCAGCCGACGCTAACTCAGGCGCTCCGCGAAGGGGCGCCTCCAGAAGGAAGTGCCATGAACCTCAGCTATTCAAGCGCGGATCTCGCGTTCCGCGACCAGGTACGCCGCTTTCTCGCGGAGAACCTGCCCGTGGATCTGCGAGAGAAAGTGCTCAATCATCGTCACCTCGATGCCGACGACTTCGTGCGCTGGCAGCGCATTCTGTATCAGCATGGCTGGGGCGCGCCCGGCTGGCCGGCCGAGTTCGGCGGCACGGGCTGGAGTGCGTTGCAGCGGCTGCTGTTCGACATCGAATGCGGCATCGCGGGTGCGCCGCGTCAGCTTCCATTCGGCCTCAACATGATCGGCCCGGTGCTGATGAAGTTCGCGGGCAAGGCGCAGCAGGCGCGCTTCCTGCCGCGCATTCCGACCGCCGAGGACTGGTGGTGTCAAGGCTATTCCGAACCGGGCGCGGGTTCGGATCTCGCCTCGCTGAAAACACGGGCGGTGCGCGACGGAGGCCATTACATCGTCAACGGGCAAAAGACCTGGACGACCTACGCGCAGCACGCCGACTGGATGTTCTGTCTCGTGCGAACCGATCCCGAAGCGAAGCCGCAAAGCGGCATCTCGCTGCTGCTGATCGACATGAAAAGCCCCGGCATCACCGTGCGTCCGATCCGCACGCTCGAAGGCCTCACCGATGTCAACGAAGTCTTCATCGACGAAGTGAAGGTGCCCGTCGAAAACCTCGTCGGCGAGGAGAACTGCGGCTGGACCTACGCGAAATACCTGCTCGGCCACGAGCGCACGGGTATCGCGGGCATCGGCAATTGCAGACGCGAGCTGAATTACGTGAAGGCGCTGGCGCAGCGCGAGCGCCGCCACGGCAAGCCGCTCGCGGACGACTTGCGCGTGCGCGAGAAGATCGCGTGCATCGAGGCCGAAGTGCTGGCGCTCGAAATGCTGCTGATGCGCGTCGCGTCGCAGGCGAGTCAGCGCGGCGCGGGCGTGGAATCGTCGATCCTCAAGATTCGCGGGTCCGAACTGCAGCAGTCGTTGTCGGCGCTGCAACTCGATATCGCCGGGCCGAATGCGGTGCCGTTCTCGCCCGACTGGCTCGCCGACGGCTTCGACGGATGGACGCCCGATCCCGGTCATGGCGCGAGCATCGGCAGCTTCTATCTGGAGATGCGCAAGCCGACCATCTACGGCGGCACGAACGAGGTGCAGAAGGAAATCATTGCGAAAGCGGTCATCGAGGGATGAGATCGGACATGGACTTTTCATACAGCGAAGAACAGCGCCAGCTCGCGGACAGCCTGAGGCGCTTCACGGAAGAGCGCTATCCGCTGGAGGCGCGCCGCAAGGCGAACGGTTTCAGCCGCGACGCGTGGCGAACCTACGCGGAATTCGGCGTGCTGGGGCTCGTGATCGGCTCCGAGCACGGCGGTTTCGATGGCCAAGCCACGGACACATTCGCCATTCAGTTCGAAGCGGGCCGCGCGTGCTTGCCAGAGCCGCTCATTCCGTGCGCGGTCATGGCGGCCGGGCTGATTCAGCGATACGCCACCGAAGCGCAACGCGAAGCGTGGCTGCCGCCGATCGCCGAAGGCCGCGAGATCGTGACGCTCGCGTATCAGGAGCCGTGTGCCCGCTACGACTTCGCGCGTCCGTCGACGGTAGCCGAAGTGCGTGACGACGGCTTCCTGCTCGACGGCGAGAAAGTTCACGTATGGCATGGCGCCGTCGCGCAATCGCTGATCGTATCGGCGTGGAACGCGTCGGCGCAGGCAATGTCGCTGTTCGTCGTGCCGTCGTCGGCTGCCGGCGTGACGATTCGCGCCTATCCGACGCTCGACGGCACGCACGATGCGCAAGTCACGCTGAAGGCGGTGCGCGTGCCGAAAAGCGCGCTCATCGGCGATACCGCGCGCGGCGAAGCGATGCTCGAAAGCGCACTCGAACTCGGCATCGCGGCGCAATGCGCGGCAAGCGCGGGCGCGCTGGAACGCCTCGTCGAGATGACGGCCGAATATCTGAGCACGCGCAAGCAGTTCGGCCAGCCGCTCGCGCGCTTTCAGGCGTTGCGCCATCGCGTCGCGGACATGGCCGTGCAAAAGGAACTGGCGTTGTCGATGGCGCATCTGGCGGCATCGGCCATCGATCATCCGAGCGTCATCGAGCGGCGTCGCATGATTTCGTCGGCGAAGCTGATCGTGAGCCGCGCGGCGCGTTTCGTCGGCGAGCAGGCCGTGCAGTTGCACGGCGGCATGGGCGTTACGGCGGAACTGGCTGTCGGCGATTACTTCAAGTCG
The DNA here is from genome assembly GCF_023630905.1 of Caballeronia sp. ATUFL_F1_KS4A. Taxonomy (NCBI): domain Bacteria; kingdom Pseudomonadati; phylum Pseudomonadota; class Betaproteobacteria; order Burkholderiales; family Burkholderiaceae; genus Caballeronia; species Caballeronia sp. ATUFL_F1_KS4A. The sequence goes on from NZ_JALQEB010000037.1 coordinate 107,032, forward strand.
CTGATGGTGGCGTCGCTACGTCTGGGCGATGCCGAATTTCACGCCGACGTGCTGGCGAATCTGCCGATCGAGCCGGAGGCACGCGCGCGCGCCGCGTGAGACGCGCGCGTCCGGGATCACGCGCCGTCGTTCAGCGCGAGGTCCCGCGAGCGCGCGACGGCTTCGTCGCGGCTCGACACGCCGAGCTTGCTGTAGATGTTCTTCAGATGCCATTTGACCGTCTCGGGCGATATGCCCATCGTCCGGGCGATCTTCTTGTTCGGCAACGCCTGCGCGAGCAGGCTCAACACCTTGGTTTCCCGCACGCTCAGGATTTCCGGCGCCTTCGCCTCGCCGGCGCGCACGCCTGATCCTGGCGCGTCCGGCCGCTTCGCCGTCGCGCGCGCTTGCGCGCTGCGCAGACGATCGGCGTAGAACTGCAACACCGCGCCCTGCGGTTCGGTCCGGACGGCGGCGCCGATCAGATCCAGCGCGGCGGGATGCGCATCGAGCAGCGTGCGCACGAGGCCCAGGCGATGTCCGTGGCGCACGGCGTCCAGCATGACCTGGCGCGCCGAATCCGCGTCGCCGCGAACGTGCGCCGTGACAGCCCTGCGCACTTCCAGAGACACGGTGCGTCGCTGCCAGCCGCGCGCCCGGCACAGTTCGATGAGCGGCGCGAGCGCATGCGCCGCCGCGTCGTGATCCTCGTGCGCCATGCGCCAGTCGATGTGCGCCTGCTGCGCGACGAAGCGGAAATCGGCCGCGTGCGCGAGCGAGCCGGCGCGCGCGGTCAGTTCGTCGAGCCGCGCGAGGCCCGCGTGCGCGGCGTCGAACTGGCCGCCCTGCAAGTCGCGCCGGACGCGCTGCGCGACGCAATGCGCGAGCGCGCGCCGCAGATCGTGCTTCGCGGCGTAATCCTCGAGCCGATCGAGACACGCGATCGCATCGAGCCGATGACCCGCGAGCCAGCGCGATGACGACAGCACCGTGAGCACGCTCGTCACCGCATCCGGAAACGACACGCGCTCGATGACGTCGAGACGTTCTTCGAGCAGCTTGCACGCCTGATCGGCATCGCCGGATTCGTAGAGCACTTCGCCGAGCAGCGCGGCGGCGAGCGCGGACGCCTCCGCCGCGGCGCTGCCCCGCGGTTCGGCCTCGTGGAGCACGTCGCGGCACACGCGCTCGGTGCGCAGCAGATCGCCTTCCAGCAGATGACCGAAACCCACGAGCGCGCGCCCGCTCAGCACGCCCGCCGACGTGCTCATGAGCGGCGTGCCGTCCGCGAGCACGGGCGCGCGGTCGGTCTGCGCGCGGCGCGCTTCGTCGAATTCGCCGCGCAGCGTATGCGCCCAGGTCAGCAGATTGTTGTGCGCGCCGATGGTGATGCCTTGCGCGTCGTCCGGCAGCGTGCGCAGCTGCGGCAGCAGTGTGCAGGCGGCGTCGAGATCGTCGCGCTGGACCGCGAGCGCGGCTTCCAGCAGCGTTACGCGATAGCGCGAGTGCGTGTCGTCGTGCGCGAGATCGGCGCGCAGCCGTTCGATCTCGCTCGCGCAAGCGTCGAACTCGCGATTGTAGAGATGCAGATGAATCATCCAGAGCCGCAGCCCGACGCGCGCCTGAATCTCGGCTTGCGGCAAGAGACGCATCAGCGCGACGATCCGGCGCAGTTCGCCGCGCGGCTGCAGGGCGCGCGCGATCTGCGCGACGAGATCGGCGGCGGCGGCGGGTTCGCCGGCGAGCACGGCGTGACGCACGGCTTCATCGGCGTAATCGTGCTCGCGGAACCACTGCCATGCCGTGTGATGCACTTGCCGCTGCTGCGCCTCGCTGCGTGCGCGAAAACGCTCCAGCAAGGTCTCGCGAAAGAGCGGATTCAGGCGATACCACACATTGCGTGCATCCTGACCGGCGGGCGCGAGAAAGAGATTGTCGCTTTCCAGACGGGCGAGCAGCTTGAGCACGCTGTCGGGATGATCCGCGCCGCCGATCAGCGCGACGCACAAGGGCGCGCAGAGCCGCTCGCACACGGCCATCCGCATGAGCAGCTCGCATTCGCTCGCGGCGAGCCGCGACAGCACTTCGCGTCCGAAATACTCCGCGAACGTGTGGATGTCGAGCAGCGGTGCGTCCGCGAACGCTTCATCGAGCGCGAGCTGCTTCGGCGCGACGTTCCCGCGCTTCGCGCCGACCACCATCAGCTGCAGCCCGGCGATCCAGCCATCGGTCATTTCGTGCATGCGGCGCGCGTCGCGCGGGGCGATGTCGCGAAGCTGCGATTTGAGAAACGCGAACGATTCCGCCATCGAAAAGCGCAGATCGCGCATGTCGAGTTCGAGCAGCAGACCTTCGTCGCGAATGCGGCCGACGGACAGCGGAATCGCGCCGCGCGACGCGATCGCGACATGCAGATTCGGCGGCGCGTAATCGAGCAGCCATTGCAGCGATTGATGACAGCGCCGATCCGTCAGCCGATGCAGATCGTCGAGCACGAGCACGAGATCGCCCTGACGGCCCGCGATGCCGCGCACCAGCGCGATGATCGTGCGTTCGACCGCTTCGTCGTCGAGGCCGCGGCCGCCGAGCAGGGCGGCGTCGCCGGCGATCGACGGATCGACTTGCGCGAGGCTCGCGGCCAGTGCGTCGAGGAACCGGGCGAGGTCGTCGGTTTCATCGGACAGCGTGAGCCACGCGACCTGAAACGCTAGCGGATAAAGCGCCTCGCGCCACGCGATGAGCGCGGTCGTCTTGCCGTAGCCCGCCGGGCCTTGCATCACGATGCAGCGCTTGCGCCGGGCTTCGACGAGCTGCGCGACGAGCCGCTCGCGGCCCACGATGCGCGTCGATATGCGCGGCGATGCGCAGGCCGGATCGGACGCGGATGCCCGCGCGGTGTCGTCATCGGAATGATTCGGATAGCGAAGGAGGATCGTTTCAGTCATCAAGCACCTGCGTCTTTCAAGGTGGGACAAAACTCCGATGCCGGCGATTCTAGCGTTCACGACGCGCCGTGCCCGCTAGGGAACACGCGTAGTCCGGCGCGGGAACTATCGGAGTACGGCAATGGTTCGCTCGACGAACGAACTGGGGTATTCCCGCGCCTACTCGATTCGGGTAGTGGTGACGCGAAGACGCCCTGCAACACTGAATCGGACGGGATCGGAGGGGCGTCGGCGTGCGTCGCGTGCATCGGACAAACGCGCCGGGGAGACCAAAAACCCATAACGAGGAGACAGCTATGTGTATCGTCAGGAAGAGCGTTGCCGGTGCGGCCCTTGCGGTCGTGGCGAGCGGCGCGGCGGCCCAGTCCAGCGTCACGCTTTACGGCGTCGCGGACGCATTCTTTCAGTGGTACGCCAACGGCGGCCAGCATTCCTGGTCGATGCGAAGCGGCGGCAACAGCGGTTCGATGGTCGGCCTGAAGGGCAGCGAAGATCTCGGCAGCGGCCTGAAGGCCGTGTTCACGCTGGAGAGCGGCTTCAACATCAACAACGGCACCGCTTTCGCCGATTCCTCGGTGATGTTCTATCGTCAGGCGTGGGTCGGTCTGTCGCACGAAAAGTACGGCTCGCTGACGTTCGGCCGGCAGTATCAGCCGACGTTCTGGTCGCTCTATCCGACCGATCCGTTTCGCGCGAACGAAGTGCTCTCGCCGCTCGCGGCATCGGCGAATTCCATCGACCGAAACACGATCGCCACGCAGACGGGCGGCGGCCGTTCGAGCAATGCGATCGTCTACAAGTCGCCGAATCTCAGCGGATTCCAGCTTTGGGGCATGTATGCGCTCGCGGCGTCCGTGACGCAGCCGTATCCGCAGAGCACGGGCAACATGCTCGATGTGGCCGCCACGTACTCCGGTTACGGGCTGTACGCAGGCGTGTCGTATCAGTTCCAGCATCCCGGATCGAAGACCTTGCCGGGATTGCCGGCTGCGGTGAACACGGTGTCCGTCGAGCATTACACGGCGGCGCTCGCGTATCGCATCGGCATCGTGAATCTGCAGGCCAACTACACGTATCACAAGCCGGAGAATCCGGCCGCGGGTTCCGTCGCGGCGCGGCTGAACGCGGCGCATCCGTTCAGCGTCGCGGAAATCGGCGCGACGATTCAGGCGACGCCCGCCGACGCCATCGAAATCGCCGGCTTTCAGCGCCTCGCGCGCGGCGTGCATGACAACACCTGGGGCGTGCAGGTCGGCGCGGATCATAGCCTCTCGAAGCGCACGACCCTTTATGCGCGCGCGGGCTTCATGAAGAACAACGGCCTCGCGACGACCGCCTGGCCCGGCTACACGACGACCGCGGGCGAGAATCAGACGCTCGTCGGCGTCGGCATGTCGCATCGCTTCTGATTGACAGCGGGCGCGCTTCGTCCGAACCTGCGGGCGCGGCGGAGTGCGCCGTTCGGCATTCATCGCATCGAGCATCGTTACAACAAACATGTCGGAAAATCACACTATGAAATTACTTCGAACTGCAAAGCTGATGATCGGCGTCGCCGCCGTCAGCGCATCGTTTTATGGCAACGCGCAGAGCGGCGCGTCGGCGCCCGTGAGCGCGTCCGTGCCGGCGATGGCATCGGCGGCGAATGGCGGCAAGACTTCGTCGAAAGCGGCGGATCGCGCGCTGCGCCGGAAGATCCTCACCGCGCTCGCCGACGCAAAGGGAATGCGCGCGGCCGGCATCACTGTGCGCGCCACCGACGGCGACGTGCTGCTCGAAGGCTGGGTTCCCGAAGTCGCGCAGATCGAGCAGGCGACGCGCGTGGCGCAGGGCGTGCCGGGCGTGAAAACGGTGCGCAACACGCTGACGCTCTCGACGTTCTGATAGCGCTTGAACGTTCCTTCATGGCCCCGCGCCGGTTTGCGCCGACGCGGGGCGTTTGCATTACGCGCAGCCGGCGATCGACTTCGTTTCGAGGAACTCGGACAAACCGTGCTCGCCGAACTCGCGACCGTTGCCGGATGTCTTGTAGCCGCCGAAAGGCGCGTTCAGGTCGAGCGTCGCGCCGTTGAGCATCACCGCCCCCGCGCGCAGATGATCCGCGACGCGACGCGCGCGCGCCGCGTCGGATGACGACACGTAGGCGGCGAGACCGAAGTCGGTATCGTTGGCGATGTCGATGGCTTCGTCTTCGCTCGAATACGGAATCATCACGACGACCGGACCGAAAATTTCCTCGCGCGCAATGCTCATGTCGTTGCGCACGTTGGCGAACACGGTCGGGCGCGCGTAGAAGCCGCGCGTGAGCGTATCGGGCCGGCCGGGGCCGCCGGCTGCGAGCGTCGCGCCTTCGTCGATGCCGCGCTGGATCATCTGCTGCACGCGCTCGTACTGACGCCGATTCGAGATCGGGCCGAGTTTGGTATCGGGATGCGCCGGATCGCCGACCGTCAGCGCGTTCGCGGTCGCGGCAGCGATTGCTACGGCGTGGTCGTGCAGACGCTTCGGCACCAGCATGCGCGTCGGCGCGATGCACGTCTGGCCGGAGTTGAGCATGCAGAAGATCACGCCGTTCGATACGGCGCTCTTCAGATCGGCGTCGTCGAGGATCAGGTTCGGCGACTTGCCGCCCAGCTCCTGCGTGACGCGCTTCACGGTCGGCGCCGCTTTCATCGCGACATCGACACCCGCGCGCGTCGATCCGGTGATCGACACCATATCGACACCGCGATGGCTCGCGAGCGCCCCGCCGATGTCGGCGCCATCGCCGTAAATCATGTTGAACACGCCGGCTGGCACGCCCGCGTCGTGGAGAATCTGCGCGAAAAGCTCGGCGTCGAGCGGCGTGATTTCCGATGGCTTCAACACGATGGTGCAGCCCGCCGCAAGCGCGGGCGCGACTTTCGCCGCGATCTGATTGAGCGGCCAGTTCCACGGCGTGATGAGCGCCGCCACGCCGATCGCCTCGCGCACGATCTGCGTGCGTCCGCGCGTGGCGACGAACGGGAAGTCCTGCAGCGCGGTCAGCGTGCCGTGAAACTGGCCGAGTCCGGCGGGCGCCTGCTTCTCGCGCGCAAGCCATGCGGGCGCGCCCATTTCCGTGGTGATCGCGTCGGCGAGCGCGCCCATGCGTTCCTTGTACAGCGTCATGACGCGGCTCAGCAACGCCGCGCGCGTCGCGACGCTCGTGCGCGACCACGCGGGAAACGCGGCGCGCGCCGCTGCGACCGCGGCGTCGACGTCGGCGCTCGTGCCCATCGCCACGCGGCCGATGACGTCTTCCGTCGCGGGATTGACGATGTCGGCGAAATGCGCGCCGGCGGCCGGCTCGACCCAACGTCCGCCGATATAGAACTTGTTCAACTCTTTCACGGTTTCTCCATTGCGTGATGACGCGCTCAGACCGGGCGCTCACCGATGATCGTCGCGCGCATCATGCGGCGCACGGCGGGATAGTAGTCCTGAACGGCATAGTGCTGCGTGGCGCGGTTGTCCCAGAAGGCGATCGTGTGCGGCTCCCATTTCAGGCGCACTTGATATTCCGGCGCGGCCGCTTGCCGGAACAGATACTGAAGGAGGTCCATTTCGGCCAGCTTGAGATCGAAGCCGAAGCGATAGCCCGCGATCTCCGCGTAGTTGGAGAAATGCGTCGTGAATGCCTCGTTGACGAAGAGCAGCTTCTCGCCGGATTCGGGATGCGTGCGGACCACCGGATGCGTGACGGCCGGGTTTTGCGCGCGCACGGTGATGCGCTGTTCGGGCGGCAGCATCGAGCCGAAGAGCGGCATCAGATCGTGCACGGCGATGAGGCCCTCGAGACGCGCTTTGACTTCGGCGGGCAGGTTCTCGTAGGCGAGCGCCATGTTCACCCAGATGGTGTCGCCGCCGGTTGGCGGACATTCGGCGCAACGCAGGATCGAGCCCATCGACGGCACTTCGCGCCACGAAACATCGCTGTGATAGATGTTTTCGCGGCCGCGCTTCTTGTCGGACTTGTCGAAGACGACGAGCTCCGGATGATCGGGATGATGCGCGATGACGGGATGCACTTCCAGCTTGCCGAACCGCTGCCCGAGCGCGACGTGCTGCGCGGGCGTAATGTCCTGATCGCGGAAGAACAGCACCTTGTAGCGGATCAGCGCGCGGCGCAGCGCGAGATACGTCGGCTCGTCGAGCGGCTGGCGCAGGTCGATGTCGCTCACGTAAGCGCCGATCGCGGGCGTGGCCTGCGTGACGGTGAACGGCCAGATTTCGCCTGGAGCCGAATCGGAAGTGCGTGCTTCGATGGTCGAACCGGCTTGCTGCATGTCGATCTCCCGTTGATGCGGCGTCGCCAAAACAGGCGCCCGAGCCGCGATGCTCGCGAGCATGGTCGCACAGCCTGTCATAACAGGTGTACCGGTTAAAACCCGTAGCCTGTCATGACAGCTACAATCGCCGTCAGTGTTTCGATCCACCGGACAAGATAAAAGGGCGCCATGACACAAACTCGTTTCAGGCAGATCGAAGAAGCGTTGCGGCAGCAGATCATCGCCAACGATCTCGCGCCGGGCGTCAAGCTGCCGTCGGAAGCGGAACTCGTCGAACAATATGGCGCGAGCCGCATCACGATCCGGCAGGCGCTCGCCGGGCTGCATGCGAGCGGGTTGATCGAGAAGATCAACGGGAAGGGAAGTTTCGTCACGCGTCCGTCGGAGCGCTCGGATCTCGGACAACTGACCGGTTTCTACGAAGCGGCGCGCAAGCGCGGCCAGACGGCCAACGGCGAACTGCTGTCGGTGCGGACGATCACGCCGCCGCCGTTCGCGATGGAAGCGCTCGGCTTAAGCGAAGGCGACACGCTCGTCTGCGCGACGACCTTGCGTCTGTGGGACGCCGCGCCTGTCGCCATGTTCATGGTGATGGCCGACCCGGCGCTCATGGACGCACTCGTCGCCGAAGACCTCGAAACGAACGACGTCACGAGCATTCTCGAAGAACGCCTCGGTTATCGGCTGAAGCATCTGGAAACCGAGAGCGCCGCGATCGCCGCCACGAAAGAGCACGCGCGGCGGCTGAAGGTGGATCCGGGCGCGCCGCTTCTGCGCGTCCGGTGCACGCCTTTCGACATTCAGGGCAAGGCGCTGTGCTGCGCCGAACTGCTGTTTCGCGGCGACCGCTTCGCGTACAAGGCGAAGGTGTCGCGCTAGCCGCGCTCAGGCGGCGCTCGTCGCGACCGGCTCGGTCGAAGCGCGCGGCGCGCGATCCGGATGCATCCAGCGCAGCGCGATGAGCGTGGCGACGATCAGCATGGCGGCGGTCGTCGCGAAGCCCAGTTCGTAGGCGTGGGCACTCGTGCTGCCGTGCGCCTGCACGATGCGGCCGATGACCATCGGCGCGATCGCCGCGCCCGTGCTCGCGAGCGCGGTGTGGATGCCGATGAGCGCGCCGCGCTGCGCATCCGGCACGACTTCGGACAGCACGGCGGGCGCGAGCGCGAAACACACGGCCGGCAGCGCGCCGGCCACCGCGAACACGGCGACCTTCTGCGCGGAGCTGAGGCCCGGCAGCATCAGCGCGAAGAAAAGGCACGCGGATATCGCGAACGCGGCGCACAGCAAACGCACGCGTGCGCTGCGAGACGACGCCCCGCGAGCGAGCATGCGCTGCGACAGCCAACTGAGCCCGAGGCTGAACGGCGCCGCGGTGGCGATCACGAGCGCGAAGCAGCGTCCGGACGCGATACCGGAGAAGCCGAGCGCTTTTTCGAGGTAACTCATCAGCCAGGTCGTGTTGGCGCCGAGCATCCAGTAAGCGGCGAAACCGAGCATGAACACGCTGAGGACGGTCGGATTGCTCAGGAGCTTGCGATACGGCACTTTCTGAGGCGCGGCGTCGGCACTGGCGTTGCCGCGCGGACGCCGCGCAAGATTGCCCTCGCGTCCGACGAACAGCCACACGACGCTCCACAACGCGCCGACGATGCCGAGCAGGATGAAGTTCATGCGCCAGCCCCAGTGATGCGTGATCACCGGAATGAGCAGGCCCGCGAGCAGCAGGCCGACCATCGCGCCCTGATTGAGCAAGGCGACCGGCATGTTGCGCTTTTCGTCGGGAAACCATTTGTAGAGCGCGTGTACGGAAACGGGATAGAACGGGCCTTCCGCCGCGCCGAGCACCATGCGGCTCAGGAGAAATGCGGCCATGCTGCTGAAGAGCGCCTGCGGAATCTGCAGCACGGCCCACATGACGCCCATCGCGAGCAGCAGCCAGCGGGTCTGGATGCGGTTCGACAGAAAGCCGACCAGCACCGTCGATACGGCGAACAGCCAGAAGAAGCTTCCCGCGACGACGCCGAATTGCGCCGGCGACAGGTTCAGATCGCGCATCAGCGGCACGGCCACCATGCCGAGCACGATCTTGTCGAGGAAATTGATGAGGGCAAGCGCCGTCAGCATCAGCGTCGTCAACCACGCCGCGCGTGGCCTGTAACCGTCGAGTGAGTTCATGGGTCGGATCGGCTCAAAAATGCGGCGCCCGTTCGGGCCGCGGGGTGCGTTGTAGGTTTCGCCGCGCGCGCTCGCGCGGAGTGCAAGCTGCACGTCGCCACGTTAAGTGCGCCTGACGAACCGCACCCCCACCCGAAACAGGGAGGACAGGGAAAACGCCGTCCCGCACAGTGTGTCACGCGGCGGGCGCAGACTGTTCGCCGCCTCGTTGCCTGGATTGCCGGCGCGCCGTGCATCACGCGGATGGCATCGTCCTTGCAAACGGTTCTTCCTTCGGACTATCGAACCATCGTTCAGCCCTGAAAGGAGAGTGCTCATGAGTCTGGATCTGACCTTCCGCGCAGGCGAAGCAACCGTGCTGGCGGCGCCGGGACAAGCGACCGACGCGATGCCCGAAATTCTCATCGGCCGCGTCGACGGGCCGGTCGGCCACGCGTTCGCCAACATGATGGCGCAATCGAAAGGACACACGGCGATGTTCGCGATACGCGCGTGCAATCAGATGGTGCGCCCGGCGACGATGATCGTGCCGAAAGTGACGCTGAAGGACATGGCGAACATCGATCTGTTCGGCGGCGTGGTGCAGTCCGCAACCGCCGATGCGGTCGTCGATTGCCTGATAGAAGGCATCCTGCCGAAGGATCAGGCGAACGATCTGTGCATCATCAGTCTGGTGTGGATCGATCCGCGTTGCGCGACGGACGCGAACATCGACAAGAAGGACATGTACCGCACGAATTACGAAGCGACCAAGCTCGCCATTCAGCGCGCCATGAGCAACGAGCCGAGCGTGGAGGAACTCATCGCGAATCGCCACACGATCAAGCACGACATGGACGACTGGAGCTGAATTCCGCGGCTCAGCGGTTTCCCGCCGGACGCGGCTCGCGCTTTCGTGGCGCCGCTCGCCGACGCGGGCTGCGCGGCGACGGTGCGCAATCTTCGCCGATGGCGGTGCCGGCGGATTTGTGCTGCGCGGCGGGCGGCGCGAGATCGGCCGCTTTCAAGGTGAAGTTGACGCGCACGGTGTCGTACGGAAACACGATGGCGCCGTGCTCGTCGTGTTCCAGCAAGCCGGCTTCGAGAAGCGCTTGCACGTCGCGATGCACGCCTTTCACGTCGCGTTCGAGCCGGCGCGACAGCGCGCGGATCGACATCGGGCCGGCGCCGGTCATCGCGCGGATGATTTGCCAGCGGGGCGTGGTGAAGGTGCGGAAGAGGAGTTCGGGCGTGGCGTAGGAGAAGAACCTTCCTGGGAACTTGCCGCTCTTGACCGTGGCAAGAACGCGCTCGCTGAACTCTTCCAGCGACGCGATGCCGATCGTGACGGTCTTCATCATCTTGAGCTCCATCTGTTCCAGACTTGCACATTCGTGAAGAAGTCGGCGCATAACTGCTCGACCGACGTAAATTCATAAAGTGTCTCGACGTTCGCGAAGTGACGGTGATCGCCTTTGCCTCGCTCGTTGTCGTAACGCAGCACGCACTCGCCAGCGACGACATACGCAAGCCTGTATTTATATGAATATGTGCATCCCGGAACAGGCTCAGGGACATGCCATATCGTTAGTTCGACGAAACCACCGGAAGGCATCTCCTCTCGCGCACCCAGGACGAGCGGAGCTTTTCTGTTGGACGTTCTGACAACGCCATAGTGTGTTGTCAAATACTCCAACACCCGGCCGCCGCCCGCCATTCCCCGAACGGACGACTTGACACACCTTCGCTGCCAAGCTCGCGAGACGCTGCTAGACTGACACGCGCGTTGAGCTGCGCGCTTTCATGACGAAAAGAAGTCAGACGCGCCGCCCGCGATTCCGCACTGCAACATGCCCGCGCGAAACAAACGCGCCATCGCCTTATAGCCGTCACCTATCGGCGGCATTGCAAAAATCGCATTCTATTGAGCGCCGCTCTCACGTATTTTTTAAGTTGCACAAGGCTGTCGGGATGAACCACGCATCGCCCGATGCACGCCGCGAAATCCCTTATCGGACCAGGTTCGTGCAGCGCCTCGCATGGATCTGACGCCATGGTAGTCAGTAGCACAAGAACTAGTACTAGTGGGTACGTCCTCGCAAGGAGATAACGCATGTCAAACGAATCGAAGTGCCCGTTTACGCATGCCGCCGGCACCGGAACGACCATCCGTGACTGGTGGCCGCGGCAACTGCGGGTAGATCTGCTGAGTCAGCATTCCGACAAGTCGAATCCGCTCGGCTCGGGTTTCGACTATGCCGAAGCATTCAAGAGCCTCGACCTCGCCGCGGTCAAGAAAGATCTCGCGGAGGTCATGACCGATTCGCAGGAATGGTGGCCTGCCGACTTCGGCCACTACGGTCCGCTGTTCATCCGGATGGCGTGGCATAGCGCGGGCACGTATCGCATCGGCGATGGCAGGGGAGGCGGCGGACGCGGCCAGCAACGTTTCGCGCCGCTCAATAGCTGGCCGGACAACGTCAGCCTCGACAAGGCGCGCCGCCTGCTCTGGCCCGTCAAGCAGAAATACGGACAGAATCTTTCATGGGCCGATCTGATCATCCTCGCCGGCAACGTCGCGCTGGAAACGATGGGCTTCAAGACGTTCGGCTTCGCGGGCGGACGCGAAGACACATGGGAGCCGGATCAGGACGTCTACTGGGGCAATGAAAAGACCTGGCTCGGCGGCGATGTCCGCTACGGCAAGGGCGCGGCCGGCAACGATGAAGATCAGGGCGTCATCACCGCCGACGAACAGAAGCACGGCGAGGAAGTCAGCCGCACCGACGGCGGCCGCAATCTGGAGAATCCGCTGGGCGCGGTGCAGATGGGCCTGATCTATGTCAATCCGGAAGGCCCGGACGGCAATCCCGATCCGCTCGCGGCGGCGCATGACATCCGCGAGACTTTCGCCCGCATGGCGATGAACGACGAAGAAACCGTCGCGCTGATCGCCGGCGGCCATACGTTCGGCAAGACGCACGGCGCGGGGCCTTCCGATAACGTCGGTCCGGAGCCGGAATCGGCGGATCTGGAAAACATGGGCCTCGGCTGGAAGAACAGCTACGGCAGCGGGAAGGGCGCGGACACGATCACGAGCGGCCTCGAAGTCACCTGGACCACGACGCCGACGAAGTGGGGCCAGGGATTCTGGGAGAACCTTTTCGGTTACGAATGGGAACTGACGAAGAGTCCCGCGGGCGCGAATCAGTGGATCGCGAAGGATTCGACGGAAACCATCCCGCACGCGCACGACCCGTCGAAGAAGATCAGGCCGACGATGCTGACGACGGACCTGTCGCTGCGCTTCGATCCGGAATACGCGAAGATTTCCAAGCGCTTCTGGGAGAATCCAGACCAGTTCGCCGACGCCTTCGCCCGCGCGTGGTTCAAGCTGACGCATCGCGACATGGGTCCGAAGGCTCGCTATCTCGGGCCGGAAGTGCCGGAGGAAGAACTGCTGTGGCAAGACCCGATTCCGGCGGTGGATCATCCGCTCGTCGGTGATCAGGATGTCGCGGGGCTCAAGCAGAAGGTGCTGGCGTCGGGGTTGTCGATTACCGATCTGGTGTCGGCGGCGTGGGCATCGGCATCGACGTTCCGGGGCTCCGACAAGCGCGGCGGCGCGAACGGTGCGCGCATTCGTCTCGCTCCGCAGAAGGACTGGGAGGCGAACAGGCCTGAACAGCTCGGCAAGGTCTTGTCGACGCTCGAAGGCATTCAGAAAGAATTCAACGGCGCGCAAGTGGGCGGCAAGAAGATCTCGATGGCCGATCTGATCGTGCTGGCGGGCAACGCGGCGATCGAGAAGGCGGCGGAGAAGGCGGGCCACACGGTCACGGTGCCGTTCACGCCGGGCCGCATGGACGCGTCGCAGGACAAGACAGACGTGCTCTCGGTCTCGGCGCTCGAACCGGTCGCCGATGGCTTCCGCAACTTCGTCAAGTCGAACGTGCGCGTGCCCGTCGAGACGCTTTTGATCGACAAGGCGCAATTGCTGACGCTGACCGCGCCGGAGATGACAGCGCTCATCGGCGGTTTGCGCGCGCTCAACGTGACCGCCGCAGACAACGCGCACGGCGTCTTCACCGACAAGCCCGAAACGTTGACGAACGACTTCTTCGTCAACCTGCTCGACATGAATACGGAGTGGTTGCCGATGTCGTCGCGCCGCGATGTGTTCGAAGGGCGCGATCGCAAGTCGGGGCAGCGCAAGTGGACCGCCAGCCGCGTCGATCTGATCTTCGGCTCGCATTCGGTGCTGCGCGCGCTCGCCGAAGTCTATGCGAGCAGCGATGCGAAGGAGAAGTTCGTCAGCGACTTCGTCGCGGCGTGGACGAAGGTGATGAACCTCGACCGCTTCGATCTGAAGAAGTAAGCGGCCAGGCTGGTAGAAGCTGCAGGCAACGCGGCGGTCCTTCGGGGCCGCCGTTTCTTCTTGCAACGCGCTTCAATGCGCGACGCGCGCGGGCCGCTGCTTGAAGAGAAATCCGCACACGACGATGAACATCGCGAGCGCGATCGACGCGCCGTAGCGGCTCATCGCGAGACCGCCGTTCGCGACCGGCTTGTCGAGAAAATCGCCGACTACGGCGCCGAGCGGCCGCGTCAGGATGAACGCGCTCCAGAACAGCAGGGTGCGCGAAACGTTCGTGAACCGATACGCGAGCACGATCAGCAACAGCGCGCCGCCGAAGATCGTCGCGGCGCCCGTGTAGCCGAAGCCCGCGGTGTCGGCGGTCCAGTCGCCGAGCGCGGTGCCGAGGGTCTGCGAGAACATGATCGTGACCCAGTAGAAGGCTTCCGCTTTCGGCGATGCGATCGTCGATACGGAGACCGATCCCATCGCGCGATGCCACACCGCGAGCGATGCGATCAGCAACGCGAGCAAGATCGCGCCTCCGCCTGCATAGCCGATGCCGAGCGAGCGGTCCGCGAAGTCGGCGAGCGTGGTGCCGACGGTCGTCGTCGCGATGATCGTGATCCAGTAGAGCGCGGGCTGGAATCGCTCCGCCTTGACTTGCGCAATCACCGCGACGACGAACACGGCCGCGAAGATGAACGTGCTCACCAGATAGCCGAGGTTCATCGACATCGAGAGTGCGTCGCCGCCGGTTTCGCCGAGCGTCGTCGCCGCTATCTTGATGATCCAGAACGCCAGGGTCAGTTCGGGGACCTTGGCGAGTGCATTTTCTGTTCGCTCCATGTCGTCTCTCATGCGAGGAAAGACTCGAGCGTAGGGGTAAGGGCTTAGGAGAGGCTTAGTACGAGCACCATTTCGTCCCTTCGCGTATCGTCGACGTTCCGACCCGTTCATCCACAAGGAGCCACGCCATGCCCCGCACCGTCGCCGAGAAACGCGCCGCTTTTCGCGCGCTGCACGAATCCGGCTGCTTCATGTTGCCGAATCCCTGGGACGTCGGTTCCGCCCGCTATCTCGCGACGCTCGGCTTCAAGGCGCTCGCGACGACGAGCTCGGGCTTCGCATGGTCCAAAGGTCATGCGGACAATCACATGCAGCGCGACGCCGTGCTCGCTCATCTGCGCGAAATCGTCGAGGCGACGGATTTGCCCGTGAACGCCGACTTCGAAAGCGGCTTCGGCGCGACGCCCGACGAAGTGGCTCAAAGCGTGATGCTCGCGGTGGAGGCGGGCGTCGCGGGCTTGTCGATCGAGGATTCGACCGGCGACGCATCCGCGCCGCTCTTTGCGCTCGATGTCGCCGTGGCGCGCATGAAGGCGGCGCGGCGCGCGATCGACGCAAGCGGCGGCGACACCTTGCTCGTCGGCCGCGCGGAAAACTTCTTCGCGGGCAAGCCCGATATCGACGATGCCATCGCGCGTCTCAAGGCGTATTCCGATGCCGGCGCCGATTGCCTCTACGCGCCCGGCATCAAGACGCGCGAGCAGATCGAAGCCGTCGTGAAGGCGGTCGCGCCGAAGCCGGTGAACCTGCTGATCGGCGGCGTGTCCGAGTTCACGCTGAGCGACGTCGCCGCGCTCGGCGTGCGGCGCGTGAGCGTCGGCGGAGGGCTTGCGCGCGTCGCGTGGGGCGGGTTCATGCGCGCGGCGCAAGGACTTGTCGATGGCCGCTTCGACGGGTTCAAGGACGCCGCGGCGGGCAACGATCTCAACGCGATTTTCGACGCGCGCGCGTAACGTACCCGGCTACTTCTTGCGCTTCGCCATGTAGCCGAGATACGCGATGACCGCATCGAGATCGCTATCGCTGATCGCGTTCTTGTCGAAGCCGGGCATCTTCATGTCGGCCCACGCGCGAATCGACTTCGGATCGCGGATGTACCCCTTCAGCGCCCACGGCTGAAAATATTCGGTCGGATTATGCGGACGATTCAGGTCCGGGCCGACCGACGCATCGCCCGCGCCGTTCAGCTTGTGGCAGACCATGCATTGCGTCGTGAAGACGGTCATGCCGCGACGTATCGGCGAATTGGCGGGCACGCTCTTGTCGACGGCGATCTGCGGGAAGCGCGCGGCGAGCGTCGGCGCGATGCGAATCGCGTCGACCTTGAACGGCCACTGCTCGCTCGTGACGCCCGACGCGGCCGGATCGATCCACACGACATAGAACGGACCGACATCGCCGCTGCCCGGCACCTGTGGCCAAGGGTCGTCCGCCGGCTCGATCGCGAGCCACGGTTCGGCGCGCTTCTTCGCATCGCCGAACAGCAGCTTCGCGGAAAAGTGCGTGACGAAACCGTCGGTGGCCGTGACCTGAAGCTCCTTGCCCGCGGGCAGTTCCGTGATGCCGAGCAGCGCGCGCAAGGGCACGGCGCGATACGTCATGCTGCGATGAAACGTGACGTCGTTCGGCACGCGGATGATCGCGGCATCCGGGCGCGCGAGCAATTGATCGGCCGTGAGCGAGCGCTCGCCGCCGACGTTGATCGTGAGCGATGCGGCCATCGATGACGCGCAGGCGAGCATCAGGCTCGCGAGCGCCAGGGCGCGTTTGAACATCATGGTCGCGGTCCTCCTTTGCGTGCGGTGATGATACTGCCTCGCGCCGTTTGCCACGATGCGTGGCATGCGGAGTGCTAAGGGAAAGAGGGCGCGATGATAGACTTGAAAGTCTCGCGGCGCTGGCCATCGGCGCTGCCCGAACGTCACGAAAACAGAAACGAATGAAAGCCAAACGATTCTCGATGATCCGCGATTTCCATCTGGCCGACTGGTTCACGCTGGGCAACGCGGTGTGCGGCACGGGCGCGCTTTTCTCGTCGATGTCCTATCTCGACGACTCCGATGTGCTGCATATCTATCTCGCTTGCGCGCTCGTGTTCGCGGCGCTCGTGTTCGACGTGCTCGACGGCCGCATCGCGCGCTGGCGTCAGAAGGCGTCGCTCTTGGGCAAGGAGCTGGACTCGCTCGCCGATGTGATCTCGTTCGGCGTCGCGCCGGCGATCATCGGCTATGGGTTCGGCATGCGCGGCCTCTACGACCGCGTGATCCTGGCCTATTTCGTCGCGTGCGGCGTGTCGCGGCTCGCGCGCTACAACGTCACGACCGAAGAGATGTCGGGCGCAAGCGGCAAGGTCACGCACTTCGAAGGCACGCCCATTCCCACATCGTTTCTCATCGTGCTGCTGCTGACCATCGGCGCGTGGTCCGGCGCGATCGGCGAAAGCATGTGGCTCGGCACGGTGCGTCTCGGCGGCTTCACGCTGCATCCGCTCGTGCTGATCTACGCGATCTCCGGCTCGCTGATGATCAGCCGCATCCGCATTCCCAAGCCGTGAGGATCAGGCGCTGGCCGAAGCCGCGTGATGCCGCCCGATCAGCAGAAAGTGCGCGAGCGCGATGAGCGGAAAGCACGTCGCGACGCTCGCGACGAGCGTCCAGCCGCCGTGCTCGTAAAGCTGGCTCGCGAACGCCGAGCCGAATGCGCCGCCCACGAAAATGCTCGTCATGTAGACGGCGTTCAGCCGGTTGCGGCTCGCGGCGTGTAGCGCGTAGATTTCACGCTGGCCGAGCACCATGTTCATCTGCACGGCGAAATCGAGCACGATGCCCGTCACGACAAGCGCGCCCACGCCCCACGCGGGATGAATCACCACGGGAAGATACGCGATCGCCGCGAGAATCAGCGCGATGAAGGTCGCGCGCACGGTGTGGCCCGCATCGGCGAGACGCCCGGCGATCGGCGCGGATGTCGCCCCGGTCGCGCCGATCAGCGCGAAGATGCCGATGGCCGTCTGCGAAAGCCCGTAATGACGCGTCAGTTCGATCGGAATGCCGGTCCAGAAGAGACTGAACGACGCGAACATCAGCCCTTGATAAAGCGAGCGATGACGCAGCACCGGCATCGTTCGCACGAGATGCCCGAGCGAGCCGATGAGCTGAAAATACGTCGCCTGATGATCTGGCTTGCGGCTCGGAATCGTGAACGCGAGCACGCTCGTGATGCCGATCATCAACACGGCGGCCGCGCCGAACATCGCGCGCCAGCCGAAGTGGCCCGCGACGAGACTCGATATCGGCCGCGACAGCAGAATGCCGAGCAACAACCCGCTCATGATCGTGCCGACCACTTTGCCGCGCGATTCGTCCGGCGCGAGATGCGCGGCGAGCGGAATCAGAATTTGCACCGCCACCGACGAAAAGCCGATCACGAGCGAGATCAGGAGAAACCAGCCGGGCGTGTGCGTGAACGTGGCGGCCGTGAGACTCGCGATCGACACGAGCGCGGTCGCGATCATGAGCTTGCGGTTTTCGAGCAGATCGCCGAGCGGCACGATGAAGAACAGCCCGAGCGCATAGCCGATCTGCGTGAGCGACACGATCAGGCTCGCCGTGCCGCCCGCCATGTGCAGATCGGGCGCGATGAGTTCGATGATCGGCTGCGCGTAATACAGATTCGCGACGATCGCGCCGCAGCAGAAGGCGAAGAGCGCGATCAGGCCGCGCGTGAGTTCGACGTGCTTGCCGCCGTCGCGTGTGGTCGAAGCTGAAGCCGGCATGTAAACAGACCCTGAGGTAGCAGAACGGGACTATACGTTGTCGGCGCATTTCCCGCAGAAAGGGCTCACGCCGTTTCATCAGATGAAAGCGGGCGCTTCGGACCTATACCTTCATGTTATTTCGCGGCACGAGGCGCGTGCGTAAGATGGCTTCCAATCAGGCGTGGATCAGTTCATTGCGCGCCGAAACAGGACAACGCCCTTGCAATCGCCTTCCAGAGTTTCCGTGATCGACGATGACGAATCCGTCCGCGTCGCCTCTTCCAGTCTGCTGCGCTCGCTCGGCTGGGAGGTCAGCCTGTACGCGTCGGCGGAGACGTTTCTCGACGCAGATCCGCTCGACGGCCTCGCGTGCATCATCACCGATCTCAACATGCCCGGCATGTCCGGCCTGCAACTTCAGCAACGTCTGCACGAGCTGAATCTGAACGTGCCGGTCATGTTCATCACCGCGTTCGCATCCGATGCCGCGCGCCGTCAGGCGCTCGACGGCGGCGCGGTGTGCTTTCTCAGCAAGCCCGTCGATGGAACCGCCGTCGCCGATTGCCTCGAACGCATTCGGCAAGGATTTTTGAAGGATTAGAATGCTTCGCGTAATCTGGCGCGGGCCCGGACCTTTCCAACGAACGCCGATGATTGATTGATGGAGACATTCCAGAGCGCGCCGCGCGCGGTGCGTCACGATACGCGCATCGTGTCGATGCTCGCGGCGGCCATCGCGCTCGCCGTGTTTCTGATCGACGCGCTCACGCCGCTCGATATCGCCATCGCGGTGCTGTATGTCGTCGTCGTGCTGCTGATCGCATCGACGGGCAATCGCACCGCGACGGTCGCGACCGCGTGGGGCTGCGTCATCCTCACGCTCGTCGGCTTCATTCTTTCGCACGACGAGAACGTCTCGGGCGGCGCGCTCGCACGCTGCGCGGTGAGCCTGCTCGCAATCGGCACGACCGCCGTTCTCTCGCTGCGCATTCAGGCCACGACGATGCAGCGCAAGCGCATGGAAGCCGAGTTGCAGCGTCAGCGCGATGCATTGAAGCGCAGCGAAGCGTTCCTGCTCGATGCGCAGCGGCTTTCGCTTACCGGCAGCATCGCGACGCGTCTGCCCGCCGGCACGATGTGGTGGTCCGACGAGGCGTATCGCATCTTCGATTATCCGCGCGACATGACGCCTTCCATCGATGCAATTCTCGCGCGCTCGCATCCCGACGACATCGCGATCGTGCGCGGCGCGCATGAAGCGGCGCTGTCCAGCGTGCGCGATATCGATGTCGAGCATCGGCTGCTGCTGCCGGATGGAACCGTGAAGCACGTTCATTACGTGGCGCATCGTGCATCGAGCGAAAACGACGGCGGCGAATACGTCGGCGCGCTGATGGACGTCACCGAAACCAAGCTCGCGCAGGAAGCGCTCGCGCGCTCGACCGCCGAACTCGCGCATGTGACGCGCGTGACGATGCTGGGCGAGCTGGCCGCGTCGATCGCGCACGAAGTCACGCAGCCGATGGCCGCGATCGTCACGAGCGGCGGCGCCGGCTTGCGCTGGCTCAATCGCGCGCAACCGGACATCGCGGAGGCGCAGCAATCGATCGCGCAGATGGTCCGCGACGCCAAGCGCGCGAGCGAAGTCATCGCACGCATTCGCGCGATGGCGAGAAAGCGCGACAGCCAGCCCGCGACGCTCGAAGTCAACGAGATCGTCGGCGAGACGATCGAGCTCGTGCGGCGCGAACTCGCGCGTCATCGCGTGGATGTGCGCGCCGATCTCGCGACGCCGTCGCCGACGGTGCGTTGCGACCGCGTGCAGTTGCAGCAGGTGCTCATCAATCTGATGATGAACGCGGCGCAGGCGATGTCCGCCGTGAACGGGCCGCGTGTGTTGCGTGTGGCGACGCGCGAGAGCGACAGCGATCCCGGTTACGCTCAGATCGTCGTGCAGGATTCGGGCACGGGCATCAGCGACGAGAACGCGCGGCGTCTATTCGATGCGTTCTTCACGACGAAGGCCGAAGGCATGGGCATGGGCTTGTCGATCTGCCGTTCGATCATCGAGGCGCACGGCGGCAGGATATGGGCGGAATCGCCCGATGAAGGCGGCGCGCGTCTGCTTTTCGTGCTGCCCGAAAACGAGAGAAGAGACGATGAGCAATGACAAGCACGCCGCGATGGTCTACGTGGTCGACGACGACGAATCGATGCGCGATGCGCTGCGCATGCTGCTGCGTTCCGTCGGACTGAACGTGACGACGTTCGCGTCCGCGCACGAGTTCCTTGCGCACGACATGCCCGAAGTGCCGAGCTGTTTGATCCTCGACGTTCGGCTGAAAGGGCAGAGCGGTCTCGCCGTGCAGGAGCAGATGGCCGCGAGCCAGCTCGGCTTGCCGATCGTCTTCATGACGGCGCACGGCGACATAGCGATGACGGTGAAAGCGATGAAAGCGGGTGCGAAGGATTTTCTCGCGAAGCCGTTCCGCGATCAGGACATGCTCGATGCCGTCGCGCAGGCGCTCGAAGCCGATGAAGAACGGCGCGCGGCGAGCCGCTCGGTCGCGGACTTGCGGCGCGCGTATGAGTCGCTGACGCCGCGTGAGCGCGAGGTGATGGCGTTCGTCGTGTCGGGTCTGATGAACAAGCAGATCGCAGCGGAGATGAATCTGAGCGAGATCACGGTGAAGATTCATCGCGGCCAGGCGATGAAGAAAATGGCCGCGCGTTCGCTGGCCGACCTGGTGCTAAAAGCCGAAGCGCTCGGCGTGAAGATGCCGCAAGGCGCATCGACGCCGCCGCGCGCCTAGCGGTCTTGCATTATCGAGGGCGCGGTTTCTTCGCTCAACGCGATGCGTTCGAGCGGCAACTGCGTGTCGTAACCGGCGCGATCGAGCGCGCTCCAGTCGTGCGGCGCGCTCAGCGAATACCACGTTCCGAACGCCAGAACGGCGGCGCAAGCGGATAACAGCCTGCGTGTCGATGTATCGCCCATGATGCGCTCCCGATGCGTGACCATGACGTCAGCTTAGAGAAGCGCATGCGCGCGCGCCATTCTACGAACGGCTCGGCGTGCTTATACGAACGTTTGATGCAAGCAAGGCAGGTCTTCGCCATTTCGAAATCGATCGATATATCGGCGCCCGGATCGCGCGTAATCTCCCGTCGTAGTTTTAAGTCTGCCCCCGTTCAGCCGCCGTTGCGTTAGCCCGGCGGCTTTTTTTCGTGTGTACGTCCGCTATCCGCAATACGGCGATGTGCCTTGCTCGGCAAACCATCGGCTTTCATGACGCAAGTCGAACGTTTCGTCCTTCCCGGTTCGTTTCAAAGTCGTTCTATATCGAGCCGAAATCCCGGTCGATATTGTTCATCCGGATCGTTATCCATATTCAGTACGGTTGAGCTAAGCAGATTTCGGGGAGATGAAACGATGGCGAAAGACATTCGAGTCGCAATAGTCGACGATCATCCGATCGTCCTGTGCGGCCTCAATAAAGCATTACTTGAAGCGGGATTCAACGTACGTGGCGTGGAAAGCAGCGCCGACGGTTTGATGAACGTCCTTGAAAATGAAGCGTGCGATGTGGTCGTGGCCGATTATTCGATGCCGGATGCTTCCTCGTTGGACGGCTGGCAATTTCTGACCGCCTTGTCGAGCAAATACCCGAAGTTGCCCGTCGTCGTTTTCAGCGAATTCGACGATCCATTTCTCGTGGGAAGTCTCGCGCAACGCGGCGTCGCTGGCGTGGTCAGCAAGCGCGAAAACATGTCTGAAATGCTTGTCGCGATCCATACGCTCTTCGCTGGCGGGCGCTATTTGTCTCCCGTCGCGCAATCGGCAGTAGAGCGCTTCAATGTGTCGCCGGAGTTGAGCCGCTTCACCGCGCTCACGCGTCGGCAGATGGAGATCGCGGGCTTGATGCTATGTGGTCTTTCTGTATGCGAAACAGCGCGCCTGCTCGATCGCCGAATGAATACGATCAGCTCTCAGCGTGCGGCGGCTTGCAAGCGACTGGGGTTTTCCCGGGAATCCGAGATGTATCGCTTCGCGGCGAGTCACGGATTGTCGTTGGAGCGTTCGCAAATCGGCGTCGAATTCGACGCGATCCGGGGGTAAATGTCATGACTGGCAAACGCGAGAAGCTGAAGGTCGTTATCGCGGATGATCATCCACTCGTCGCATTTGGTCTCCACAAGGCATTGGATGAGGCCGGCTGCGATGTGGTCGGCACGACGCACGACGTCTCCGATCTGATGGATTTACTGGCACACCGCGAATGCGATATTTTGATCGCCGACTATTCGATGCCGGGCAGAGGATCGCCAGACGGATGGCGATTCCTTTCCATTGTTTCGCGCGAATTTCCCGATCTGCGGATTCTTGTCTATACCGAATTTCATGAGCCGTTTCTCGTTGGATCGCTCGAGCAACGCGGTGTGGCAGGGATCGTGAGCAAATCCGACGAGATGTCCGAGGTGTTGACTGCGGTGCGGGAGCTCGAGCGCGGCGCGTCATATCTGTCGCCGACCGCGCGCGCGGCTTTGTATCAGTACCGGAGTAATCCGGAGCTACAGCGCTTCGGGATGCTGACGGCGCGCCAGATGGAGATCGCCGGGCTCATGCTGTGCGGCATTTCAGGCCGCGAGATAGCGAGTTTGATGCAACGTCGCAAGAGCGCGATCAGCTCGCAGAGTATCAAAGTACGCAGCTTGCTGGGCTTCGACCGGCTTTCGGAGCTGCATCGCTTCGCATCGAACCTTGGATTGAAGCTGGACCGGTTCGGTCCGGGCGACCTTTCTCACGCAGCCTGATTCTGGCGGCATGCCGATGCCCGGTCTATCCAGACCGGGCGCACGCGTTTCGGCGTCGCGTACAGAAACGGCGCGTTTCTCCCACGATCCCTTATCGGTGTACCGGGCTGGATGGCGCGCATCGAGGTGCGCGCGCCGCTAACTGCCGGCTGTCTCTAAGTTCACGCTTTGTCGATTGGGGAACATTCTGAATTCCATCGACGCTTGGCCCGCCGGGCCTTTGATCCACGGTACCCGCTCGGGCAGCCGTGAGGGCATTCGAATTTCTTCTATATGGCGACGCGGCGTCGATCAATAGCATTCGATCCGTGGAGTTGGTCTGCTTTCTGGCACCGGTTCCTGAGTGTGAAAAAGGTGCGCGACCGCGCGTGCGTCGAGCTGAGCGAATTCCTGTCACACGTTGCGCCGTACTCGATATCCGGGACGGCTAAATCTCATTTACTAGGTTTATTTTCGGATGAACAAGAATCGGTTTCGTCGTGTTTTCAGTAAGCGTCATGGCATGCTGGTCGCCGTTGCGGAAGACGTAACAAGCCAGGGCAAGGCGCCCGGCGAAGGCAACGCTTCCTCCTCTTCTCCTCAAAGCGCGAAAATGGGCGTCATCGCAACGATGACGGCCTTTGCGCTCGCGATGTTCGCATCGACCCCTGCGACGAGCTTCGCGCAGGCACTGCCGACCGGCGGTCAAGTCACCGCAGGTCAGGCTTCGATCTCGCAGAATTCCAACACGATGACCATCAATCAGGGCACGCAACGTGCCGTGATCGACTGGAACTCGTTCAACGTCGGCCAGGGCAACACGGTCCAGTTCAATCAGCCGAACGCACAAGCGCAGGCGCTGAACCGCGTGACGGGCGCGGGCGCTTCCAACATTCAAGGTTCGCTCTTGGCCAACGGTCAGGTGCTGATCCAGAACGCCAACGGCGTGCTGTTCGGCAAGGGCGCGGTGGTGAACGTCGGTTCGCTGCTGGCGACGACCAAGTCGATCGACGCGAACCAGTTCATGTCGGGCGGTCCGCTGAAGCTGTCGGGCACGGGCAAGAACGCGAGCGTGGTCAACGACGGCACGATCAACGCGCAAGGCTATGTCACGCTGATGGGCGATCAGGTGCGCAACACCGGTTCCATCGATGCGGGCAAGAACGGTCAGGTCGCGCTCGCCGCGGGCGACAGCGCGACGGTTGCGCTCGCCAACGGTCAAGGCATCCAGTTGACGCTGAACAACGCGACGGCCAACGCGCTCGTCGAGAACAGCGGCACGATCAAGGCGGACATCATCGGTGGTGACAGCCTGAGCAAGCTCTCGGGCACGCAAGCACAAGGCATGTTGCAAGACGGCGTGCAGTTCGCGGACTTCACGCAAGTCGATAGCGGCGCGACGATCAAGGCGGACGCGGCGCATGGCGATGGCGGTTTCATCGAGACGTCGGGCCATAGCCTGAGCGTGCAGGGCAACCTGAGCGCGGCGGCGCCGAACGGCAAGGGCGGCGAGTGGCTGATCGATCCGACGGACGTGACCATCAGCACGGGCGCGGATGCGAACTACACGGGCGGCATGAGCGGCTTCACGCCGAGCGGCAACGCGGCGACGGTGAACAACCAGTCGATCAGCAACGTGCTGAGCGGCGGCACGAACGTGACGATCACGACGGCGAGCTCGGGCACGGCCACGGGCAACATCGTGCAGCAGGCGGGCGCGGATACCGGTAATGGTACGGGCGGGATTTCGCAGAGCAGCGGAACGAGCCTGAATATTTCGGGTAGCGGTACGGTTGATCTCGATGGTACGTCAACGAATGGTAATGGCGTTACCTTGAATGGCGACACGAGCGTAACGGACAATGGCACGCTGCACATCGACGGCAATTCGACGACGAACGGCTCCGGCGTGGTGATCAACGGCGACACGAACGTGTCGGGCCACGGCTCGGTTGACATCGACGGCAATGCGGCCAATGGTTCGGGCGTGGTCGTGAACGGCGACACGAGCGTGATCGAGAACGGTTCGCTGAACATCGACGGCAACTCGTCGAAGAACGGCAATGGCGTGGTCGTGAACGGCGATGTGGACGTGTCGGACAATGGCCACGCGAACATCGACGGTCATGCGAACAACGGTTCGGGTGTTGTGATCAACGGCGACTCGAATGTGACCGACAAGGGCACGCTGAACATCGACGGCAATTCGGCGACGAACGGCTCCGGCGTGGTGATCAACGGCGACACGAACGTGTCGGGCAATGGTTCGACCGACATCAACGGCAATGCGGCCAATGGTTCGGGCGTGGTCATCGACGGCAACACGAGCGTGATCGAGAACGGCACGCTGAACATCGACGGCAATTCGTCGAAGAATGGCGACGGTGATGCCAACAACGGCAATGGCGTGGTGATCGACGGCAACACGAGCACGTCCAACGGCAGTTCGTTGAACATCGACGGCAACTCGTCGACGAATGGCGACGGCGTGATCGTCAACGGTGACGTGAACACCGACGGCAACAGCTCGACGGACATCAATGGCGAAGCCAACAACGGCAACGGCGTGGTGATCGACGGCAACACGAGCACGTCCAACGACAGTTCGTTGAACATCGACGGCAACTCGTCGACGAATGGTGACGGCGTGATCGTCAACGGCGATGTGAACACCGACGGCAACAGCTCGACGGACATCAACGGTGCCCTGCCGATGGGCGTGCTGCACGACATGTACATGCATTGCAGTTACGCGGACCTGCCGGGCAAGCACGACATCAAGAAGCCGATCAACACGCTGATCCGCCGCAAGCTCGCGAGCCTCGGCATTCATGATGTCGAGCGCCAAGCGCGGCCCGCTGCAGAAGGACAAAAGCCGGTGTTGCTGGTCGTGCTCGAATGGTTCTCGAAGAACCATTCGATCTATCGCACGCATTCGCAGACCATCGTCGCGATGCGCGACAAGTTCCACATCATCGGCATGGGTTATGACGGGCGTGTGGATGAAGCGGGCCGCGAAGTGTTCCACGAGTTCATCCCGTTGCAGGGCGACTTGTGGCAAAACATGCGCCAGGTTCGCGACGTGAGCGAAGCGCGCGAGGCGCAGGCGATGTACATGCCGAGCGTCGGCATGTTCCCGATCACGATGGGACTCGCATGCCTGCGCGTCGCGCCGCTGCAGTTGATGGCGCTCGGTCATCCGGCCACGACGCATGGTCATGCGATGGATTACGTCGTCGTGGAAGAAGACTACGTCGGCGACGAAGCGTGCTTCAGCGAGAAGCTCCTGAAGCTGCCGCAGGACGGCATGCCGTATCGTCCGCCCGCCGCGATGCTCGAAGTCGAGCTCGAGCCGCGCAAGCGCGCCAAGTCGGACCCGGTGAAGATCGCGGTCGCGGCCACGACGATCAAGCTCAACCCCGGTTTCCTGCAGACATGCGCGGATATCGCGAATGAAGCATCGGTGCCTGTCGAGTTCCATTTTCTGGTGGGCCAGGCGACGGGCATCACGTTCCCGCAAGTGCGCAATCTGGTACGCCGCCTGATGGGCGACAAGGGCGTCGTCCACAAGCATCAGAGCTATGCGAACTACATGAAGGTCATCGCGGATTGCGACATGTTCCTCAATCCGTTCCCGTTCGGCAACACGAACGGCATCGTGGATACGGTGTGGGCGGGTCTCGTCGGCGTATGCAAGACCGGCCGCGAAGTGCATGAGCATATCGATGAAGGTATGTTCCGTCGTCTCGGCTTCCCGGAGTGGATGATCACGAAGACGACCGAAGAGTACAAGGCGGCGGCGTTGCGTCTCATCGACGATTCGAAAGAGCGCAACCAGCTCGCGCGCAAGTTCGCGGGCCGCAAGGCAGTGGAGAAGCTCATTTTCAAAGGCCGTCCGGAGATTCTCGGTGAGCGCATCCGTGCTTTGCTGAAGGAGAAGGCGGATATCCGACGATGCGTCTCTTCCGCAAGCGTCACGGTTGCGACTGGTCGGAAGTGGTCGCACGCATCGCCGGGCATCTGAAGATGCTAAGGGCCGATACCACGTGCGTCTGAGAAATTCATAAGACATCCTCAAGACGCGAGTCTGCGGGATGTCTTGCATCCTGTGCCCAATCACCGAAGACTCCGCGATAGACCCTCTCGCGCTTCGGTGTTTTCGTCTTCGGAGATGACGAAAAAAACGATCTCCCTACATAAGTTCGCAGATCGAAGCAAGACCATTCCCGGATGAATCGTGCGGATATTTTGACCATATCGGGCTTTCGATATTTTTCTATATCGAGCGGAGAGCCCGTCGGCTAAATTCGACCATCGTTGTGGCAGGGCGCAAGTCACGAGCGATGGGCACTCGCTCTGCCTGCGTGCTGGCCTGAGTAAGCACTGTCTTCCTTCGGATCCTGTATGAGCCGGGGTCGACCGTCGTGCCCATTGCACTGAATATCGCCATGTCAATTCTCGAATTTCTGAGCCGAAAATTTCGGCATTACTGCGCAATGGCCGGGCGCGCGTCGTCGATTCTCACGTCGGTTTATTTCGGCTTGTCGTTTCTGCTTCTGGCAGCGCTAGGGGTATCGAGTTGGAATTTGATCGTGCCGATTGCTTTGGTATTCAGCCTTTCGATGATCATCTTTGCTTGCATGCTGCTATCCGAAAGCCGTAAGTACGAACGTGAGGCCAGGCCGCCGGTGACATCGATTCCGCTCGACCAGCTCGCGAGTTCGCTTCGTGGAAGCAATGAGCATGAGCAGCGCGGGTCAGGATGCACAAACGTCCGCGCTGCAGACAAAGTGCGTGCGGGACGTGAAGCCGGTGTCGCCGGGAAGATTCGTTTCGCCGGGCGAAACGCACTTCTGACACCGCCGATGTTTCTCCCGGATTGAGCACGTCCTAAAATCCGATAGGCTTCCTTTGCGGGATAGCTCAGGCCCGCCCGACATTCGTGAGTTGCTTTTACATCAATAAATGAGCCGTACGTTTCGGGTTTGGACTCGAAGAGCGGCAACTCAAAAAACGGTTGTTATATGAACGCACGAGGGGACAAGATTCGGATGGTTTTGGCGGACGATCATCCGATCGTGCTGTTGGCTGTAGCCGACCAATTCTCGAAAATTCCGGGTTTTACGATCGCCGCCATGGCTCATTCCGGCGCCGAGTTGCTTCGCGTACTCGAAAAGGAGCCCGTCGACCTTATCATCACCGATCTCGTGATGCAGGGAGAAGACGAGACGGACATAGACGGCTTGCGGCTGATCAGCAAGCTCAAGCGGTCCTTTCCGAACATACCCGTCATTGTGCTGACCATGATGACGAGCGGCGGCATCTATCACGAATTGTGCAAGCTGGGCGTCGCTGCGATCATGAGCAAGGAGGAGCCCGCCAGCGAGCTCAGCCAGGTCACGCTTCGTGCATTGAGCACGAAAGAGACGATCATTTCGCCTAAGATTCAACACCGTCTGGCGCGCGATGGATCGACCCTGCAGGACCTCGCGCGCGAGCAGCCGCTTTCGCCCCGCGAACTGGAAGTGGTGCGCCTCTTCGCGCAGGGCCTTTCGGTGACTGAAATCGCGCGCACGCTGAACCGATCCGTGCCGACCGTCGCCACGCAGAAGCGATCGGCCATGCGCAAGCTGCATGTGGAGAACCACGTCGATCTCGTCAAATACGCGGCCAGAGCAGGACTAGCCTGATGGAGCATGTTTTCGCCGCATCGCGAGATTCTCCTCTGCAGATGCTGCGAATGCTCGAGGACAATCTCAAACGCGAGCGACGCATTTTCGCGGTCGCCATCGGCTTGCTGATTTTCTCTTCGATGTGTGCCGCTTTCGCGGCCATCGTTTTTCTGGTCAATAGTACGCTCAGGACCGAGCTTGCCGACGTCCAGTCCGTCATGCGCGGCGTGAATATCGGTATCTTCAGTCGTTACAACATGCTGAAGACAGGCGAGCTACTCCTCGAAGTCACCCCGCAGGACTACCATCCATCGCCCAACGGTCCTCGGGCCGCGCTGCCGTGCGCGCCCTTACCTTCGGACAGCGAAGACGCATCGATGAGCCGGATTTGCAGCGCGGCACTGCGTGCTATTCCCGACGGGAGCTTGCCGTTCTCCCTGCAATTCGCACGGTTCGACGGAAGCGCGTCGTATGGTTTTGAATTTTTCACCAAGCGCGACGCCGATGAGGGACCCGGCACCGAACGATTGCGCTCACTCGTCGATACCGCCAAGGCCACCATGAGTTCTCGCGGCCTCGATCCCGTAAGCGTCGCACGAGAACATAGCGTTCTATGGTTCCGTGCACCGGCCCTGCTGGGTTTCGAGAGTTCGACGATCGTTATGTTCATGGTGGTCGAGAAGAACGATCGACCCGTTGCGTTTGTCTTCACGAAGGTCGATGTCGAGCGTGTGCTGAAATTGGTCCGGCCCGCCGCCCTCAATTCGGAAATAACGATCTTTAGCGACGATGGCACGGTGCTGGCGGGCGATGCATCGGGAGACGCGCGATTCGTCGACAAACATCTCGAGAAGGGGCCGCCTGGCGTATCCCACTGGATCATGGGACACGGATGGGGCGCGCGAATGGAACCGCTTGCGCTCGGCGTCGGCCACATCGTCGTTTCCTTGCCGACGGCGACCAATCTCGCTGTCAAGCGTACGGAAGTGTCGGTTATCGTTCTGGTGGAAGCGGCGCTCTCAACTATGCTCGTGGCGTTATACCGATACTGGAACTACCGCTTCCTGACGCGTACCTATGAGCAGGCTTGCCGTGCGGTGGAAGGCGAGATTCTAAATCATCTGCAGGTGCAGGTGACGCCGGTCGGTTTGTGCATTGCGCTGCGTAGCGATTTCAGCGCCATTGCCGCGAATCAGGTCGCGCGTAACCTGCTCGACCTCGATGCCAGCGCGATGCATCTGCCCGCCGCGCTATGTGTGGCCTTCCATCAACATGGCATGAGCTTGCCCGCAAAAGGCGACGCCGCCGTGATCTGGCAATTCGAATGCACGCCGGAGAAAGCGGACCAGTCGTCGCGTCACCTGAAGATTTCCTACACGTCGGCGGTCGTCAACAAGACCGATGTGCTGTTCTGCGCCATTGCCGACATCACGGAGCATCACGAAGCCGAACGCCTGCTGCGCGAAGCGAAGGAAACCAGCGACGCCGCCGCCAAGGCCAAGCTGAATTTCTTCGCTTCGATGAGCCACGAGATCAGAACGCCGCTGTCGTCGCTCGTCGGCAATCTCGAACTCGTCGCCAGGGGCCCGCTGGCGGCGGAACAGGAAGCCCGCGTCGGTGCGATGCAGGCGTCGGCGGGCGCGCTGCTGCAAGTTGTGAACGATGTTCTCGATTTCTCGAAGATGGACGTCGGGGAAATGCGTCTCAGCGAAGAGCCGGCGTCGATACGCGACATCGTCATGCGCGTGATGGTCGGTCATTCGCCCATCGCGAATCGCCAGGGCTTGCGTTTGTTCGCCGTGATCGACCGCGAGTGCCCGTCACGCTTATGGCTCGATCCGATTCGCGTCGCGCAGATACTCAACAACCTCCTTGGCAACGCGCTCAAGTTCACGTATTCGGGCAAGGTCGTCGTGCGTGCGCGCTGGGTCGACGGCGCGCTCGCACTGAGTGTGGCCGATTCGGGCATTGGCATTCCGGATGCGCAGCGTCAGATGCTCTTTCAGCCGTTTGTCCAGGGCGACGCGCACCGGCTGACTCAAGCGCGCGGCACCGGGCTCGGGCTCTCGATCTGCGAGCATCTGTGCCGGCTGATGAAAGGGCGCATCGCGCTTGAAAGCACGGAGGGCGTCGGCACGCGCATCACCGTCACGCTGCCGTTGCAAGTGGCTGAGTCGTCGCCGGACGAAGCCGATGCCTTGCTCGTCGGCCGGCCCGCCATCCTGTATCGGGCGAACGAGCATCGCGAGTGGTTCGACGCACTCTTCGATGCAGAGCGCAGTTCGATCACGTACATCACGAACGAGGGCGCGGCGGCGAACGTGGAGGGTTGCGACTATCTCATCGCGACCGACGAAATCTCGGATGACGAGATCGATGCGCGATGGACAGATCGCGCGCGCGTCATCCGCGTGACGCAGGACGGCCCGCTCGTGCCGGTGGCGAGAGAGAACGGCGAAATAGCCGTCAGCATCTTCGCGGCCAAGGAGTTCCGGGAAGCGGTGCAGATTGTCAGAGACGGGGGGCATCACGCGATCTCCGCGTCGCCCATTCGGTCGGCGCCTCTGCAACCCGCTTCGGCGAATCCCGGCGCGACAGTGCTGATCGCCGAGGACAATCGCCTCAACCGAGGTTTGTTGCGCGACCAGTTGCTGACGCTCGGCGCATCCGTGATCGAAGCAGCCGACGGCGAGGAAGCGCTCGATCTGCTGCGCAAGAACCGCGTGGACCTCGTGCTGACCGACATGGACATGCCGAAGATGAACGGCGCGCAACTCCTGGCGGCCGCGCGTGCCCTCGATCCGTCGATGCGTGTCTATGCGGTGAGCGCGAGTGCGAGCGCGACCGATGTTCAACGTGGTCGCGACGCCGGTTTCACCGACTATCTGACAAAGCCGGTTGCGCTCTCCGTGCTCGCTGACGTGTTGCGCACGTTAGCCGTCGATGAAGGAAACGCATCGGCCGATGATGCGTCGCCGCCACGATTGCCGACGGTGCCGGCGCCGTATGTCGCCGCCTTCGTCCAGCAGATCGGCGAAGACATCGCCGCGCTCGACGCGATCTGCTCGCAGCGCGACGCGCCGGCGCTGCGCCGCTGGGCGCACAAGCTTGCGGGCGGGCTGTCGGTGCTCGGCCCGTCCATGCTCTTCGATCAGTGCGAGGAATTGCGCGCGACGCTTAGAGAGGCGGGCAACTGGGTCGAGGACGTCGAGACATACGTCTCGCTGATTCGCTCGGACCTTCTCGAACTGCGCGACCTGCATCGCGACACGATCCACGGTTAGGCCGACGCGCTGACCCATCCCGGATTGCAAACATTCGGCCCGCAAAAACTGACGAACGGCCGTCAAGTTCGACCGTCAGCGGCCGTTTACACGCATATGAAAAGGCGCCGCCTACCTGGCGAGTGACCTTCCCAGAGCGCCTGGCTCGCCGCGACGCGTCGCGCGGCACCCCGAGGCGGCGACGGCAACCCCGACAACCGCTCGATGTCTCCCGCATGCGTCAGATTTACTCAAAGATGCGCCTCGCCAGTCTGGCCGTGGCGTCGCTCGTTTCGTTCTCGTCGTCCGCTTTCGCCGACGATCCGCCCGCCGTGCCGCTCACCGGCGGCAAGCTGCTGCTGACGGGCGGCGTCTCGGAAGTCGAAGGCGCGGCGGGCGGCGGCCTCACGCCGTGGGCCGTCATCGGCGGATACGGCACCGCGCGCCAACTCGGCGCGAACGCGCACGGCACCTACATCCGCACGCAGGATTACGCGCTCGGCACGTGGGGCCTGACCGTCGGCGTCGCGAATCGCGTCGAGCTGTCGCTCGCGCGTCAAAGTTTCGATACGCGCGATGTCGGCGCGAAACTCGGCCTCGGCGAGAACTTCAAGTTCAATCAGAACATCTTCGGCGTGAAGGTGCGGCTGCTCGGCGACGCCGTGCTCGATCAGGACACGTGGATACCGCAAATCGCCGCGGGGCTGCAGTTCAAGCACAACGAACAGGGCGATATCGTGAAAGCGGTCGGCGCGGCGAGCAATTCCGGCACCGATTTCTATCTGTCCGCGACGAAGCTGCTGCTCGCGCAAAGCCTCCTCTTGAACGGCACGCTGCGCTTCACGAAGGCGAACCAGTTCGGCCTGCTCGGGTTCGGCGGCGACAAGTCGAACGCGTATCACCCGGAATTCGAGTCGTCGGTGGCGTATCTGCTGACGAAGAACGTCGCGATCGGCGGGGAATATCGGATGAAGCCGAACAATCTCTCGTTCGCGCGCGAGCAGGACGCGTACGACGCGTTCGTCGCGTGGGCGCCGAACAAGCACGTCTCGCTGACGGCGGCGTATGTCGCGCTCGGCGACATCGCGACGGTGAAGAATCAGCGCGGCCTCTACGTTTCGATGCAGGCGGGGTTCTGACGATGAAAACCCGCCACGCCGCATTGCTGGCTCTCACGCTCGCCTGCGCGAACGCGCACGCCGACGACGCGCTCTACGAACAGTTCGGCGAGCGAGCAGGGCTGACGAAGATCGTCGACGACATGTACGACAACGTGCTCGCCGATCCGCGCACCGCGCCGTATTTCGACAACGCGCCCGTCAAGCGCATCAAGCAGAAGCTCGTCGAGCAGTTCTGCGTGCTGCTCGACGGCCCGTGCGTCTACACCGGCCGCCCGATGCGCCGCACGCACGAAGGACAGAACATCGACCGGGCCGCGTTCAACGCGCTCGTCGAAGACTTGCAGGCCGCGATGGACAAGAACGGCGTGCCGTTCCACGCGCAAAACAACCTCCTGGCGAAGCTCGCGCCGATGTACCGCGACGTGCAAGACCGCGAATGAACATGCTCAAATTTCTCATCACGCTGCTGGCGTTCGGCGCGACGATCGCCCACGCCGGGAGCGTGCGCGTGCAAGTGGTCGATCAGGCCGGCGCGCCCGTGCCCGACGCCATCGTCTATGCGCTGCCCGTCAACGGCAAGCCGCCCGCGACGAAGCCCGCCAGCGCGGTCATCGATCAGATCAAGCGGCGCTTCGTGCCGATGGTCTCCGTCGTGCAGACGGGCGCGTCGGTGGCGTTCCCGAACAAGGACAACATCGAGCACGACGTCTATTCGTTCTCGCCGCCCAAGCGCTTCGAGCTGAATCTGTATCACGGCATTCCCGCGAATCCGGTCGTGTTCGACAAGCCCGGCCTCGTCGTGATGGGCTGCAACATCCACGATTCGATGGTCGCGTATCTGCTGATCGTCGATACGCCGTGGTTCGCGAAGACCGACGCGCACGGCGCCGCGACCATCGACAATCTGCCCGCCGATGCGTACAAGGTGATCGCGTGGCATTTCCGCCAGAGCGATCCGAACGCGCAGCCGACGCAGAAGGTCAACGCGGACGGCGCGGTGAAATTCGCGCTGCAACTGCGCCCCGCCGAATAGGACGCCCGTCACGATGCTCTTTCACAGCCTGCGCGCGCGAATCGCGCTCGTCTTCGTCGTGCTGATGCTCGTCGCGCAGGCGGCGGCGTTTCTCGTCATCAACTCGGTGATTCTGAAGAACGCGCATCGCAACGCCGAAGAGCAACTGTCGGTGGCCGAGCGCGTATTCGCGCAGATTTTGCGCGGCAATAGCGAACAGTTGACGCAGGCGGCGAGCGTGGTCGCGCTCGACTTCGGCTTTCGCGAAGCGGTCGCGACGCACGACAGCAAGACGGTCGCGTCCGCGCTGCGCAATCACGGCGACCGCGTTCATGCGGACGTCGTGATGCTCGTCGATCTCGACGGCAAGCTGATCGCCGATAGCGGCGGCGTCGGGCGCGAAGGCATGGCGTTTCCGTTCCCGAAGCTCATCAGGACCGTCGCGACGAAGGGCGATGCGTCGTCGTTCGGCATGATCGGGCCGCGCGCGTATCAGCTCGTCGCGGTGCCGGTGAAAGCGCCCATCGCGATCGCGTGGGTCGTGATGGGCTTCGCGGTCGACGATGCGCTCGCACGCGATCTGAGCTCGCTCACGTCGCTCGACGTGTCGTTTCTCACCGTCGGCGACGACGGCAAATGGGGCGTGCTCGCAAGCTCGCTCCCCCACGACGCACGCGACGCGCTGACGGATCAGGCGCAACTCGCCGCGAACGGCTACGCGACGCGCGTCATGCGGCTGCACTCCGAAGGGCGCACGGTCGCCGTGCTGCTCGAACGCTCGCTCAACGAGGCGCTCGCGCCGTTCAAGCGCCTGCAGACGACGCTGCTGCTCATTACGCTGCTCGGCGTGCTCGTGTCGATCGTCGGCAGCGTGCTGATGGCGCGCTCGGTCACGCGGCCGATCGCGGCGCTCACGCAGTTTTCGAAGCGCATCGGGCAGGGCGATTACGCCGCGCCCATCGAGATTCGCCAGAACGACGAAATCGGCGAGCTGGCGCGCGCGTTCAATCAGATGCGCGACGGCATTTCGGAGCGCGAGAAACGCATCACCGAGCTCGCGTACATGGATCGGCTCACCGGCCTGCCGAATCGCGCGCTCTTCAACGACCGCCTGCAGCAGGCGATCGGCGCGGCGACGCGGAGCAAGCGCCCGCTCGCCGTGATGATGATGGACCTCGACCGCTTCAAGTACGTGAACGACACGCTCGGGCATCCGATCGGCGACATGCTGCTGTGCGAAGTGGCGAAGCGCCTGCGCGCGGCGCTGCATCGCAAGACCGATACGGTCGCGCGTCTGGGCGGCGACGAATTCGCCGTCCTTCTGCCGACCGACGATCTGGCGTCCGCGCGTCTTCTCGCCACGCGCATGCTGAACGCGCTCGAAGAGCCGATCACGATCGAAGGGCAACTCGTCGATGTGGGCGCGAGCATCGGCATCGTCACGTTTCCGCAGAACGGCACGGACATGAACGTGCTGCTGCGCCGCGCCGATATCGCGATGTACGTGGCGAAGCGCTCGAATCTCGGCTACGCGCTCTACGACGAACGTCACGACCAGAACAACGCCGAGCGTCTTTCGCTGATGAGCGAGCTGCGGCAGGCCGTCGAGCACGATCAATTGACGCTCTACTATCAGCCGAAGGTCGATCTCGCGACGCATCGCGTGAAATATGTCGAGGCGCTCGTGCGCTGGGATCATCCGACGCGCGGCTTCGTCTCGCCCGACCAGTTCATCCCGTTCGCGGAGCAGACCGGCTACATCAAGACGATTTCGCGCTGGGTCGCCGACAAGGCCATCGCGCAATGCGCCGCGTGGCGCAGGCAGGGCATCGAGCTGGCCGTGTCGGTGAACGTGTCGGCGCGCGAGCTGATCCAGTCGACGCTGCCCGAAATCTTCCAGGGACTGCTCGACAAGCACGGCGTCGCGCCGGATTCGATCTGGATCGAGATCACCGAGAGCGCGATCATGGACGACCCGAATCACGCGATCGAGACGCTCGACCGGCTGCACGCGCTCGGCATTCGCCTGTCCATCGACGATTTCGGCACTGGGTATTCGTCGCTGTCGTATCTGAAGCGCATGCCCGTCGATGAGCTGAAGATCGACAAATCGTTCGTGATGGGCATGTTCCAGCACAAGGACGATGAAACCATCGTGCGCTCGACAATCGATCTCGGGCACAACATGGGACTGAAGGTCGTCGCGGAAGGCGTCGAAACCGAAGAGATGCTGGAGCGGCTGAAGGCGCTGCGCTGCGATCTGGCGCAGGGCTATCACCTGAGCCGGCCGCTGCCCCCCGCGAAGCTCGAAGCGTGGCTCGACGCGTGGCGCGCGTCGAACGAGCAAGCGCTGATCGCCGGGCCGGAAGAGGCGTAGGCTCGCTTACCAGGCGCGGCCGCGGTCGTTCGCGACGGCTTGTTCGTCGCTCGCGATGGAGTCGCCGTCGCGATCGGCGAAGCGATAGGTGCCGCGTTCCTCCGATTTCGCTTCGTACAGCGCGGCATCGGCGCGCTTCAATGCGCTTTCGAACGACTCCGCCGGACGCGCCAGCGCGATGCCGACGCTCACGCCCACGCGCACCGTCTGCCCGGATTCGAGCGCGTACGGCGCCGACAGCTCGCCGATGATCTTGCGCGCGAAAACCACGTTGGCCGCGTGCGCGATATACGTGGCGACGATCGCGAACTCGTCGCCGCCCAGACGCGCGACCAGCTCGCCGCGGCGCATCGCGTTGCGCAGGCGGTCGGCGACGAGCTTCAGCAGTTCGTCGCCGGCATTGTGGCCGTGCGTGTCGTTGACGTGCTTGAAGCCGTCGAGATCGACGTACATCACTGTCACTTTCTCGCGGCCCGCGCCGCCCGCCATCAGACGCCCGGCCTGGTCGCCGAGATAGCGCCGGTTCGGCAGGCCCGTCAGCGAATCGTGATGCGCCCATTGCAGGATTTTCGCTTCGGCTTTGCGGCGCTCCGTCACGTCCTCGATGATGATGACCGCGCTGCCGTCGGGCACCGGATTGCGGCTCAGTTCGAGATGCCGTCCGTCGCGCAAGGGCAGGTCGAGCGTCGGATGGCCGCTTTCGAGCCATTGCGCGCATCGCTCGGCAAGCTGCGCGCGCGGCGTCTCGCCGAATTTCGCGAGCGCGGCATAGCCGATGAACTCCGGCAGCGACACGTTCAGCCGCAGCATGTCGATGGTCGCGCCGAACAGCTCCGCCGCCTTGCGATTCGCGATCACCACCCTGCCCGACGCATCCACGGTGCAGAGGCCGTGCGGCATGTGCGCGAGCGCCGCGTCGAAGCGCGTGGCGATTTCGGCGTGGCTTTCCTTGGCGGTCATCAGCGCGACGAGGCCGCGATAGTGCCGCTGCACGACCGCGCACATCGCGGCGATATAGAGGACGAGCGGCGGCACGAGAATCCAGTAGCCGGACGGCCCGAACAGCCCGCCGACGCCGATCGGCAGCGCGCCGAGGCACACCTGCGCGATCGCCAGATGCGGCGTGCCCGCGTTGCGCGACGCGACGCCGCCGAGCAGGCCGGCCGTCACCATGATCGCGAGCGACGCGAGCACGGCGTCGCCCGAGATCACGCAGCCCATCGCGCCGAGGCCCGTCACGAGACAGGCCAGCAGCCCGAACGGCGCATAGCGCGCGGCCCACCGGCCGGGCTGCGGCGCGTCCGTGCGGCTCAACGCGCGATATCGGCCGACGATCGAAAGGCGGGTGGCGAGCAGAAGCGCGTCGGCGGCGAGCCAGAGCATCGTCCAGAGGGACAGCTGGCGTCCGAGCGCGATCATCGCGACGAACGCGCCGGAGATGCCGGACAGCAGCAGCGGGCGGATGTCTTCGACAAGCGTCGACAGCAGCGATGCGCGAACTGCAGGCGTGATCCGTCCATCCGCGGTCGCCGGCGTGGCCAGAATCGAATCGATCAAGGACGGATTGCCTGACATACGCAAGACCGGGCCGGCGAGAGGATGAATACGAAGGCGGCGGTGATGCGATCACCGCCGGTAATCGTGTATACGGCGGCGTCTGCGTGTTCTTTAGGCAAGACTTAGCGGCGGCTCAGGCGTGGTGAGCGTCGATTATTCGCTGAGAGCGCATTCTGACTTTCCTTCGAGCCGGATTATGTTTTCGCGCGGACATAGTAATTTAGGGCTCAAGTCTTTCAACCTGGCCTGACGCCGGGTTTTGCCTCATCGAAAGCTTTCGTTTCAGAGACGATCATGTTTGATGTCCTGCGCGCCATGCCGCGAAGGCGTCGTCGGTGAGGATGAAAGAAGCAGTTTCGCGGAAAGATGGCCACAGAAACCGTCGGGCGATTCATAAAAGGAGACGTCATGGACACGAACTCTCTCTCACCCGGTGCAAAAGGCGGGTCGCACGCCGAGCACCACAAGCAGACGAAGAAGGCGACCGCGAGCGGCTGGATCGGCTCCGCGCTCGAGTACTACGACTTCTTCATCTACGCGCAAGCCGCCGCGCTGATCTTTCCGCAACTCTTCTTTCCTTCGGGCAATCCGAAAGTGGCGATCGTCGCGTCGCTCGCGACCTACGGCGTCGGTTACGTGGCGCGTCCGATCGGCGCATTCGTGCTCGGTCATTGGGGCGATACGCACGGCCGCAAGACCGTGCTCGTGCTGTGCATGTTCCTGATGGGCTTCTCGACGATGGCCGTCGGACTTTTGCCGACGTATCACAGCGTCGGCATGCTCGCGCCGACGCTGCTCGTGATCCTGCGGCTCGTCCAGGGCTTCGCGGTCGCGGGCGAAATCTCCGGCGCGAGCTCGATGATTCTCGAACACGCGCCATTCGGACGCCGCGGTTTCTTCGCGAGCTTCACGCTGCAAGGCGTGCAGGCCGGACAGATTCTCGCCGCCGCCGTGTTCCTGCCGCTCGCGTACTACATGCCCGAGGACGCGTTCAATTCATGGGGCTGGCGCATTCCGTTCCTGCTTTCGGCGTTCGTGCTGGTTGCCGGTTACATCATCCGGCGCGAAGTGCACGAGACGCCCGCGTTCGAGAAGGAAGGCGAGAAGGGCGCGGTGCCGCGCTCGCCAATCGTCGACGCCTTCAAGTACAACCTGCCCGACATGATCCGCGTCGTCTGCATGGCGCTGATGAACGTGATTCCCGTGGTCGCGACGATCTTCGGCGCGGCGTATGCGGTGCAGGCGGCGTACGGCATCGGCTTTCACAAGAGCGTGTATCTGTGGATTCCGGTCGTCGGCAATATTCTCGCCGTCATCGTGATTCCGATCGTCGGCAATCTCTCCGACAAGATCGGGCGCAGGCCGCCGATCATCGTCGGGGCGATCGCCTCGGGGCTGCTGTCGTATCTGTATCTCTACGCGATCAGCATTCACAACGTCGGCATGGCGATCGTCGCGTCGCTCTTGATGTGGGGCATCGTCTATCAGGGCTACAACGCGATCTTCCCGAGCTTCTATCCCGAACTCTTCCCGACGCGCACGCGCGTCTCCGCGATGGCGATCTCGCAGAACATCGGCACGACCATCACGGCGCTGTTGCCCGCGCTGTTCGCGAGCGTCGCGCCGCCCGGATCGACGAACATTCCGGTCATGATCGGTTCGATCACGCTCGCCGTCACGATCATCTCGGCGATCGCCGCGTGGAGCGCGCGGGAGACGTACCGGATTCCGCTCAACCAGCTCGGCGAGCCGGACGCGCGGCCGGTCGAGAAGTCCGAGTACGACCGCCTGCGCGCGGAATCGGTCGCGAACGCGCGCACTTCCTGAAGCTCATGTCCTCTTTCCTTGCTCAGGCGGCGCGCGACAGCGCCGCCGGGGTGAACTCGCGCTTTTTCAACACGGTGAAATCGAAGTGAATACAGACTCAGGCAAGACGCGTATCGCGGTGGCGGGCGCGGGCTATATCGGTCAGGCGCACATGGGCGTCGCGCAGGCGAGCACGACGTGCACGCTCTCGGCCATCGTCGATCCGGCGCCCGCCGCCGTCGACATCGCGCAGAAGGCGGGCGTGCCGCTCTACAAAACGCTCGACGAACTGCTCGCGAAGGATCGCCCGGACGGCATCGTGCTCGCGACGCCGAATCAATTGCACGTCGAACATGCGCGCGTGTGCATCGCGGCGGGCGTGCCGATCCTGCTGGAGAAGCCGATCGCGCCGACGGTCGAGGAAGCGCGGATGCTCGTCGATGAAGTGGAGCGTTCCGGCGCGAAAGTGCTGATCGGCCATCATCGCGCGCACAGCCCGATCATGGCGCGCGCGAAGCAGGTCATCGACGAAGGGCGGCTCGGCAAGCTCGTCGCGGTGATGGGCAGCGCGGTGTTCTTCAAGCCCGACGAGTATTACGCCAGCGCGCCGTGGCGACGCGAGCCGGGCGGCGGGCCGATCCTGCTCAACATGATCCACGAGGTGCACAACTTGCGGATGCTGTGCGGCGATATCGTCGCGGTGCAGGCGTTCGCATCGCACGCGACGCGCGGCTTTCCCGTCGAAGATACGGTCGCGATCAATCTGCGTTTCGCGAGCGGCGCGCTCGGCACGTTCATGCTGTCCGACACCGCCGCGTGCCCGCGAAGCTGGGAGCAGACGTCGCAGGAGAACAAGGCGTATTCCACGTATCCCGACGAAGACTGCTACGTGATCGCGGGCACGTTCGGCTCGCTTTCCGTGCCGACGATGCGTCTCAAGTCCTACGCGAAGGCCGAAGATCGATCATGGTGGAAGCCGTTCGACGAAGACGTCGCGGCGATGCAGCGCGACGATCCGCTCGCGCATCAGATGGAACATTTCGGGCGCGTGGCGCGCGGGGAAGCCGAACCTATTGTCAGCGCGCGCGACGGACTGCAGAATCTGCGGATCACCGAGGCCATCGTTCTTGCCGCCACGAGCGGCAGGATCGTCGAGACCGCCTGAATCTTTTCAATTCCCCTTCCAGTTCAAGGAAATCACATGGCAAAGATCCTGACGCTGCACGGCGTCAACCTCAACATGTTCGGCAAGCGCGACCCGAAGCAGTACGGCACGGCGACGCTCGCGCAAATCGACGAGCAGATGGCCGCGCTCGGCAAGGAACTCGGCGTCGAGGTGGAGTGCTACCAGACGAATATCGAAGGTGAGATGTGCTCGCGCATTCATCGCGCGTTCGAAGAAAACGTCGATGCGATCGTCATCAACGCGGGTGCGTGGACGCACTACAGCTACGCGATCCGCGATGCGCTCGCGATCCTGAAGGCGCCGATCATCGAAGTGCACATGTCGCACGTGCACGCGCGGGAGGAGTTCCGCCACAAATCGGTGTTCGCGGAAATCGCGCGAGGGCAAATTTCCGGTTTCGGCGTCGATAGCTACTTGCTGGGCTTGCGCGCAGCAGTCGCCGCGATCAAATAAGGCCGATGCCTTCACGGCGAAGCGTGTGGGCGCTTCGCCGTGTCATCGGGTCAGGCCGGGCGACTGAAATCCTTCGACGCGGGCGCGACCGGCTCGCGTTCGCTCTGCTTGCGCAGCGGTTCGTGATTGCGTTGCGCCGCGCCGCGGATGAACAACACCGCACCCACCGCGCAAACAGCCCAGACCACCGCGATGATCGTCAAGTAGCTCATATCCTTCTCCCCGATGCTCCGAGCGCGGGCGGCTTTGCCGTCACCGCTGCCCGCCTTCTGTTGGCCCTGTTGGTCCGTTACGTTTGCGACGCGGGCAGCGCCAGCAAACGTCCGATCAGCTCTTGCGCGAACGCATGCTGCTCGGTAATGGTCTCTGCATCGTCGTCGGTGGCGTTCGGATCGCCGTGCAGCTTCCCGGCGAGACGCATGATGTTGTCCGACACCGACTGCAGCGCGCTCAGCAATTCCGCTTGTGTCGCCGCGCTGTCCTGCGATCCTTCGCCGAAACGCTGCGCCGTTCGATGCGGCCTGGCGTTTCCTTCCATCGTCTGATACATGGCGACCCCCGTCGTGAGTGGATGATGCGATTCTCACGCCGCGACGCCTCGAGTAATCCTCCGAACAAGCCCTGATTCCGGCCTCAATTCGTTTGATGTCCGTTTCCGCGATTCGGAGCACGGCTGCTATACGCCCGCCCATCAAGGCTTTGCGGCCGCCGGGCGGTAAAATCGCAGATCCGTCCGCTGATAATCGGCCTTTTTTGCAGCGGCTTGTGGGGTCATCCGCACGAAAAAACAACAGTTTCTTACCAAAAAGCAGACTAAAAGGTCGGATCAAACGATACGCGCGATCGTTCGATCCATGAACGCAGTAATTTTTGCAGTGCAACAGACATCGACATGGCTTCACCCACGACGAACGAAACACCCTCGCCGCACACACTCAAACGCGGACTCAAGAGTCGCCACATCCAGTTGATCGCGCTCGGCGGCGCGATCGGCACCGGGCTTTTTCTCGGCGTCGCGCAGACGATCAAGCTCGCCGGGCCATCCGTGCTGCTCGGCTACGCGATCGCCGGGCTGATGGCGTTCTTCATCATGCGTCAGCTCGGCGAGATGATCGTCGACGAGCCGGTTGCCGGTTCCTTCAGCCATTTCGCCGATAAATACTGGGGCCACGCCGCCGGTTTCATCTCCGGCTGGAACTACTGGGCCATTTACATTCTGGTGAGCATGGCGGAGCTGTCGGCCGTGGGCATCTACATGCAGTACTGGTGGCCGGGATTGCCGATGTGGATATCGGCGCTCGCGTGCTTCGTGATCGTCAACGCGATCAATCTGACGAGCGTGAAGTCCTACGGCGAGACGGAGTTCTGGTTCGCGATCGTCAAAGTGGCGGCGATCGTCGGCATGATCCTGTTCGGCGGCTGGCTGCTCGCGTCGGGCAAGGCGGGGCCGGAAGCGAGCGTCGCGAATCTTTGGCGGCTCGGCGGCTTCTTTCCGAACGGCGTGCACGGGCTCGTCATGTCGATGGCCGTCATCATGTTCTCGTTCGGCGGGCTGGAGCTCGTCGGCATTACGGCGGCGGAAGCGGAAGACCCGTCGCGCAGCATTCCGCGCGCGACCAATCAGGTCATCTATCGCATCCTGATATTTTATGTCGGCGCGCTCGGCGTGCTGCTTTCGCTTTATCCGTGGGACAAGGT
The DNA here is from genome assembly GCF_023630905.1 of Caballeronia sp. ATUFL_F1_KS4A. Lineage (NCBI taxonomy): Bacteria > Pseudomonadati > Pseudomonadota > Betaproteobacteria > Burkholderiales > Burkholderiaceae > Caballeronia > Caballeronia sp. ATUFL_F1_KS4A. The sequence goes on from NZ_JALQEB010000037.1 coordinate 150,325, forward strand.
CGCGACCGGCGGCAGTCCGTTCGTGCTGATTTTCCGCGAGATGAACAGCACGGTCGTCGCGAACGTGCTCAACGTGATCGTGCTGACGGCCGCGCTCTCCGTGTACAACAGCGGCGTCTATGCGAACAGCCGCATGCTGTACGGCCTCGCGCAGCAAGGCAACGCGCCGCGCGCGCTGCTCAACGTGAGCGGACGCGGCATTCCGCTCGCGGCGCTGGCGGTGTCGGCGCTGGTGACGGCGGCGTGCGTCGTCATCAACTATGTGATTCCGGGGCGCGCGTTCGGCCTCTTGATGGGACTCGCGGTGTCGGCGCTCGTCATCAACTGGGCGATGATCAGCATCATCCATCTCATGTTCCGCCGGCAGAAGCGCGCGAACGCCGAAGCGACCTCGTTTCCGAGCTTTCTGCATCCGTTCACGAACTACGTCGTGCTCGCGTTTCTCGCGGGCATCGTCTGGGTGATGTACGAGATTCCGGATCTGCGCCTGTCCGTGTACCTGATTCCGGTCTGGCTGGCCGTTCTCGGAATCGGCTACTATCTCAAAACTCGGGCCGCGCGCGGAGACTGACGCGGCCGCGCTTGCTGATCTCTCGTCCTCTCTCGTCCTATAAGTCACCATGTTCGAACATATCGATGCTTACCCCGGCGACCCGATCCTGTCGCTGAACGAAAACTTCCAGAAAGATCCGCGCACCAATAAGGTCAACCTGAGCATCGGCATTTACTTTGACGACGAAGGCCGTCTGCCCGTGATGCAGGCCGTGCGCGAGGCGGAACTGTCGATCCTGAAAGACCTCGGCCCGAAACCGTATTTGCCGATGGCCGGTTTCGCGCATTATCGCGACGCCGTGCAGGCGCTCGTGTTCGGCAACGACAGCCCGGCGCGCGCCGATGGCCGCATCGCGAGCGTGCAGACGCTCGGCGGATCGGGCGCGCTGAAGGTCGGCGCGGATTTCATCAAGCGCTACTTTCCGAAGTCGCAAGTGTGGGTGAGCGATCCGACGTGGGAGAACCATCGTTTCATCTTCGAGCGCGCGGGTTTCGAAGTGAACACGTATCCGTATTACGACGAAGCCACCGGCGGACTGCGCTTCGATGCGATGCTCGACGCCATCGACAAGCTGCCCGCGAAGAGCGTCGTGCTGCTGCACGCGTGCTGCCATAACCCGACGGGCGTCGATCTCGATCAGGCGCAATGGGTGAAGATCATCGACGTGCTGCAAAAGCGCGATCTGCTGCCGTTCGTCGATATGGCGTATCAGGGCTTCGGTTCCGGTCTCGACGACGACGCGTTCGCCGTGCGCGAACTCGCGCGCCGTGGCGTGCCGGCGTTCATCGCCAATTCGTTCTCGAAGAATTTCTCGCTGTACGGCGAGCGCTGCGGCGGCCTGCACGTCATTTGCGACGATGCCGCCGAAGCCGATCGCGTGCTCGGCCAGCTGACGAGCGCGGTACGCGCGAACTACAGCAATCCGCCGACGCACGGCGCGAAGATCGTCACGCATGTGCTGAACACGCCCGAACTGAAACAGTCGTGGGAAAAGGAACTCGCGTCGATGTGCCAGCGCATCGCGCGCATGCGTCAGGCGATCCACGACGGACTGAAGGATCACGTTCGCGGCGAGATGCTCACGCGGTATATCAAGCAGCGCGGCATGTTCACGTACACGGGTCTGGTCGCGGATCAGGCCGACCGGCTCAAGGAGGAATTCGGCGTGTACATCCTGCGCTCGGGCCGCATGTGCGTCGCGGGCCTGAACGACAGCAACGTGCAGATCGTCGCCGATGCCATCGGCAAGGTGCTGGCGGCGAAGTAAATCGCTACATCGCGGGACAGGACAGCACTTTCTGCGGCGGAAGGCTGCCTGGTCCCGTATCGACTTTCGTGCCGCGCGGCGGCGTCAGAATGAGCCGCACGGCACTCGTGCCTTCGTTCGCGAGCACGTAGACATCGCCGCTTCGTTCCGGCTGCCAGTACACGCGATACACCTCGCCGTCCTTGTACACATGCAGCGCGCCGTGCCGCACGGCGCCGCCCCGCCAGAAATTCACGCTTTCCCCTTCGCGCAGCGCGATCATGCCGTCCTGCCCGTTCGTGGCGCTTTCGAGCGTGCCGCAGACGGCGTCGTCGGCGCGTGCGTGCGTGCAGACGGCCAGCGCCGCTGCGCATAGAAACATCGTTTTGCGATTCATCGGCTATCGACTCCCGGAAAAAGCGCGTGCGCCGTCCCGCGCTCCTCGCAAGATACGCGCCGACGTTCCTCCGCGCGTGTGCTACTTTGAATGGAAGCAGCATTCGATCATGGAGGGCGACATGACTGTGATCGCGCCGGACGAAAGAGCGGATTTCCTCGCGATTCTCGCGCGCCATCGGCTCGACGAGAGCGATTTTCTGGTCCACGAAGGCGGCGCGTCCGATGTCGTGGACGATGTTTATCCGTTGCAGGGCGTCGTCACCATCACGCGCCGTTCCACGTTGAAGGAACGCGAATATCGCATCGGACACGGCACGCAATGGACCGCCGCGTTCGAAAAAGACTTGAACAAGGGCGTGTTCAAATGAACGGGCACGCGCACGCAGTTTTTTCACGCACTTTTTTGAAGCGGAGCAGGCGATGAGACCGACCGAATTCAAATCGTTCAAGGCGCACGTCGCGATGATGCTGCGCGATCTGCCGCGCGGCGTGACGGCCGATCTCAGCGATGTCGCCGTCGCGTACTGGAACGGCACGCAAGTGGTCGGCGCCTATTTGCGCGACAACGGCCGCCTCGACGAAGACTTCGATTTCGACGAAAACGCCTGGGGCGTCTGGCGCGACGATTTCCTCGCGTGGTTCGATGCGCCGCGTTTCTCCGAACGCGCCGATCTGAAGGCGGCGTTCGTCGCAGGCGTCATGCGCGCGAGCGCGCACGGCGGGCTCTGGCCGCGGGCGCTGTGATTTAAGCTTCATTCGGCAAGTCATCCGTCAGCACGCCTCGCACGCGCCCGTTCCCCGCCGAACGGCACAGCGATTGCTCCGTTCCTCCACGCGACAGCGTCCGAACCTCGACCGCGCGACGGCCGTGTTCCGCCTTTCATCGTCACGGAGGATTCAGCATGGCTGGCAACGGCAGACTCAGTCCGCTCACGTTCTTTACGGCCATTGTGTTTATCGTCATCGGCGTGTTGCTGGCGGCGGGCGGAGCGTATCTCGTTGCGCTCAAAGGATCGTGGTACTACGTGATCGCGGGTGCGGCCATCCTGCTGACCGGGCTCTTGTTGTTGATCCGGCGGCGCTCCGCATTGCTGCTTTTCGCGCTGTTCCTGTTCGCCTCGACGATCTGGGCCGTCGTCGAAGTGCGTTTCGATTTCTGGCAACTGATGCCGCGCCTGTGGATCTGGCTGCTGCTCGCGATCTGGCTGCTGATTCCGTTCGTGCATCGCGGCGCGTTGTTCGGGCCGCCTTCGACATCGCGCGCCGCGCGCACGCCGCTCGCCGCCGCGATCATCCTCACGCTGCTGCTCGGCGTCGGCACCTGGTTCAATCATCCGCACGACCGGCCGGGGCGCATCGACGTGAACGTCGCCGCCGACGCCAATCAGCCCGATGCCAACGCCGCGACCGGCCGCGCGCCGGGCGACTGGGTCGACTATGGCGGCTCGCCGCTCGCGCAGCGTTACGCGCCGCTCGCCCGGATCACGCCGGATAACGCGCATCGGCTGAAGGTGGCGTGGACGTATCGCACCGGCGACATGCCCGGCCCCGACGATCCGACCGAAACCACCGACGAGAACACGCCGCTCAAGGTCGGCGACACGATTTTCCTGTGCACGCCGCATAGCAAGGCGATCGCGCTCGATGCCGCGAGCGGCAAGGAAAAGTGGCGTTTCGATCCGCAGATTCAGAGTCCGATCGGGTTCAAGCATTGGGAGCACATGACTTGCCGGGGCGTCGCTTATTACGATGCGTCGATGCATCCGATGCCCGCTGCCGCCGCGCCCGAAGCCAGCGCGCCCGCCGAAGCCGATGCGGCCTCCGCGCCTGCCGACGCATCCGCGCCCACGGAAGCGTCCGCGCCCGTGCAGACGCCCGCGCAAACCACGGCGCAGGCCGAATGTCCGCATCGCCTGTTCCTTCCGACCGCCGACGCCCGCCTGATCGCGCTCGACGCGGACACCGGCAAGCCGTGCGCGAGCTTCGGAAAGAACGGTTCAATCGATTTGCGCGCGAATATCGGGCCGTTCACGCCGGGCGGCTATTACTCGACCTCGCCGCCGGCGGTGTTCCGCAATCTCGTGATCGTCGGCGGTCATGTGACCGACAACGAATCGAACAACGAGCCGTCGGGCGTGATCCGCGCGTTCGACGTCAATGACGGCCATCTCGTCTGGAACTGGGATCCAGGCAATCCGGACGCCACCGAACCGATCGCGGCGGGCGGCACTTATGTGCGCAATTCGCCGAACATGTGGTCGATGTTCAGCGTCGACGAAAAGCGCGGCATGATTTTTCTGCCGATGGGCAACCAGACGCCCGATCAGTGGGGCGGCGAGCGCACGCCACAGGCCGAGAAGTTCGGCGCGGGCGTCGTCGCGCTCGATGCCGCGACGGGCAAGCTGCGCTGGAACTATCAGTTCACGCATCACGATCTGTGGGATATGGATGTGGGCGGGCAGCCGACGCTCGTCGATCTGCAGACGGCGCAGGGCACGCAGCCGGCGCTGATCGCATCGACGAAGCAGGGCAGCATCTACGTGCTGAATCGCGAAACCGGCCAGCCGATCGTGCCGATCAGCGAAGTCGCCGTGCCGGGCGGCGCGGCGAAAGGCGATCACACCGCGCCGACGCAGGCCGTTTCCGCGCTCAACTTCAACCCGCCGCGCGTGACGGAGGCGGACATGTGGGGCACGACGCCGTTCGATCAGCTTTGGTGCCGCATCAAGTTCAGGAGCCTGCGCTACGACGGGCCGTACACGCCGCCGTCGGAGCAGGGGTCGCTCGTGTTTCCGGGTAACTTCGGCGTATTCGACTGGGGCGGGATTTCCGTCGATCCGGTGCGGCAGATTCTGATCGCGAATCCGGACTACATGGCGTTCACGTCGAAGCTGATTCCGCGTGACAAGATTCCCGAGGACAACGGCGAGAAGAAAGGCAGCGAAACGAGCGGCATCAAGCTCGCGCGCGGTACGCCGTTCGGCTTTGAGATCAGCGCGTTTCTTTCACCGCTCGGGATTCCGTGCCAGGCGCCGCCGTGGGGCTACATCGCGGGCGTCGATCTGCGCACGCAGAAGATTGCGTGGATGCACAAGAACGGCACCATCGTCGACAGCGCGCCGCTGCCGATTCCGATGCCGCTCGGCGTGCCGAGCCTCGGCGGGACGATCGTGACGGCGGGCGGCGTGGCGTTCCTGACGGGCACGCTCGATCAATACGTGCGCGCCTACGACGTGCGCGACGGCAAGAAGCTGTGGGAGGCGCGTCTGCCGGCGGGCGGTCAGGCCACGCCGATGAGCTACGCCGATGCAAGCGGCAAGCAATATGTGCTCGTGACGGCGGGCGGTCATGGCTCGCTCGGCACGAAGGCGGGCGATTATGTAATTGCCTATACGTTGCAGTGAATGCGAAAAAAAGCGCGGGAATTTTCTCCCGCGCCTGCACGTTACGTCCGGCGATAAGCCTCGGCCATGAGCGCGCTGACCTTCGCGCGCGCGCTCAGCGCATTGCGGACGGCGGCGACGATGAAGGAAACGAGGGCGATCGGCGTGGCAGCGATGATTCCCATGATGAACTCCGTACTGGGGTAACTAACTAGGTAATAACCCTAGGTTAGCACATTATGACGCATTGCAACAAATATCTTTCGGGGAATTGACCGTACGCAAAGGCGAAACGCTCTGAAGGAGCATCCACATGAAGACGCACTTTCCGGCTCGTATCGCGGCGATCGGCGCCGTTGTGCTCATCGCGGCGATCGTCGTCGCGTGCAGTGGCGGTTCCGGCGATAGCGCCACTTCGTCTGCGGCGAGCGGCGGCGCGCCAGCGGCGGCATCGAGCCCGTCGGGGGCATCGAGCCCGGCGGGGGCATCGGCGCCTCTGGCTGCGGTGTCGAAAGATGTCGTCACCTGGCACAACGACATCGCGCGCACCGGACAGCAACTCGCGGAAACCGTCCTCACGCCGGCGAACGTCAATCAGCGTACTTTCGGCAAGCTCGCGCTCTTTTCCGTCGATGGCGCCGTCGACGCGCAGCCGCTCTTTCTGGCGGGCGTACCGATCGCGGGCGGCACGCGCAACGTGCTCTACGTCGCGACGGAAAACGCCAGCGTCTACGCTTTCGACGCCGACAGCGGCGCGGTGCTGTGGAAAGTCTCGACGCTCGGCAGCGGCGAGTCGCCGAGCGACGACCACAACTGTCATCAGATCACGCCGACAATCGGTGTCACGGCGACGCCGGTCATCGACCGGACGCGCGGCCCGAATGGCGCGATGTATGTCGTCGGCATGTCGAAGGATGCGTCGGGCGCGTATCACCAGCGCATTCACGCGCTCGATGTCGCGACGGGCGCCGAGCTCTTCAACGGCCCCACCGAAATCCGGGCGACGTATCCGGGCAACGGCGCGGGCAGCCAGAACGGCACGCTGACGTTCGATCCCGGCCAGTACGCCGAGCGCGCGGCGTTGCTGCTGCTGAACGGCGTCGTCTACACGGCGTGGACTTCGCATTGCGACTTCATGCCGTACACCGGCTGGGTCATGGGCTACGACGCCGCGACCCTGCAACAGGCGAGCGTGCTGAACCTCACGCCGAACGGCCAGATGGGCTCGATCTGGATGAGCGGCGCGGGCCTTGCATCGGACGGCCAGGCGATCTTTTTCCTCGACGCCAACGGCACCTTCGATCCGACGCAAAACGCGCAGGAGATGCCGATCAACGGCAACTTCGGCAACGGTTTTTTGCGGCTGGAAACGTCGCCGCTCAGGGTGCAGGACTATTTCGAGCCGTCGAACACGGTGCAGGAGTCGAACGAGGACGAAGATCTCGGTTCCGGCGGCGCGATGGTGCTGCCGGACTTCACCGATGCGGGCGGCACGGTCCGGCATCTGGCGATCGGCGCGGGCAAGAACTCGACGATCTACGTCGTGAACCGCTTCTCGATGGGCAAGTTCGATTCGAACGCGGACCACATCTATCAGGAACTCGTCGGCCAGATTCGCGGGGCGATGTTCGGCGCGCCCGCGTATTTCAACAACACGGTCTATTTCGGCGCGGTCGGCGACAGCATTCGGGCGTTCGCGGTCAGCAACGCGTTGCTTTCGGCGACGTCGACGAGTCAGACGTCGAATGCGTTCGGCTTCCCCGGCGCGACGCCGAGCATTTCCGCGAACGGCACGGCGAACGGCATTCTATGGGCGGCGGAGAACGGCGCGACAGGCGCGCTGCGCGCCTACGACGCGGCCAATCTCGCGCGCCAGCTCTACAGCAGCAACGACGCCGGCACGCGCGACCAGTTCGGTGCGGGCAACAAGTTCATCACGCCGATGATCGCGAACGGCAAGGTGTATGTCGGCACGAAGAACGGCGTCGCCGTGTTCGGGCTGTTGTCGAAATAGGATCGGCGCGCGAACGCGGCGCCGGGCGTGACGCCGCGAGCGCGCCGCAACTAGCCGAAACGCCGTGGAACGGTCGCGAAGTCATGTTAAGCTCTCGGTTCTTCGCTGGGGAGTAGCCGGCTTTCCTGCACAGGGAAAGCGCTCATGTCAACACGCTCGGTCGTTCAGGCCGTGGCATGAGCAGCCATCAAAGGTTGGCAAGACCATCGACAGGATTCGCGACCGGTCGGGCGCGCGTCCTGTCGTTCCATCTTGCCCGACCAGAGCGCTACTCGATGAATCTCGCCTCCACAATTTTTCTAGCCTTCGCCATGTCCACCGACGCGTTCGCCGCAGCCGTCGGCAAGGGCGCGACTCTGCATAAGCCGCGCATCGCGGAAGCGTTGAAGACCGGCGTGATCTTTGGCGTGATCGAAGCCCTGACGCCGCTCGTCGGCTGGGCGCTCGGCAGGGCGGCCGCGCAGTATGTCACCGCGTGGGATCACTGGATCGCGTTCGGCCTGCTCTTCCTGCTCGGCGCGCGCATGATCCGCGAAGGTTTCAGCAGCGTGAGCCACGAAGCGGAAAAGCCCAGTTCGCATTCGTTCTGGGTGTTGGCGCTCACCGGTTTCGCGACCAGCATCGACGCGATGGCGGTCGGCGCGGGCCTCGCGTTCATCGATGTCGATATCTTCTCGACGGCCGCGACCATCGGTTTCGCGACGATGCTGATGGTGACGATCGGCGTGATGGTCGGCCGGCTCGTCGGCGCGACGATCGGCAAGCGGGCGGAAATCGTCGGCGGGCTGGTTCTGATCGGCGTCGGCAGCGTCATTCTGGCCGAGCATCTCGGCCATCTCGGCTGAGGATGCGCGCCTTGCCGCCGCGCGGCGTGAGAATCGCGAGCACGGCGGCGACGATGAAAAGCGCGGGCACGTCGCCCGCCAGATGACCGAGGTGGCGCCCCGCGCCGCCGAACGACTGCACGGCCATGATCGCGCCGTGCACGACGCTCGACCACACCGTGAACCAGATGAGGCTCAGATGCCTCATCGGCTCGCGCGATGCGATCAGCAGGAAAACGCCGAGCGTCGCGTAGATGCCGACGATCATCATCGCGTATTCCGAATGGCCTTCGTGGCCGGCATCCCACGCCCATCCTGAAGGCCAGAGCAGCATGAGCGGATAGAAGGCGAAGAGCGCGATCAGCCCGACGACGGCGAGCACGATGCGCAGGCAGGCGAGGCGACGGGCGTCGTTCATGGCGGCTCCTTGGCGGCGCGACATGAGCGACAAGATACCGCGAAGCGCACCGCGAAAGCCATCGATGGCGGCAGGCGTTTCCACCAAAAATCGGCGCAAATAAAATAACAACGACTGCCATTAGGCCGATACGATTCATCATTCCACTGCCTTCAACCACAAATCCAGCACGTCATGCCACGTCCGATTTCCGCGCGCATCCATCTCGACGCCATCCGACAGAATCTTCAACTTGTCAAACGCACGGCGCCGTCGTCGCGCGTGTGGTCCGTCATCAAGGCGAATGCTTATGGTCACGGCATCGAGCGCATTTATCCGGCGCTCGCTGAAGCCGACGGCATCGCGCTGCTCGATCTCGATGAAGCCGTCCGCGTGCGCGAGCTCGGCTGGAAAAAGCCGATTCTTTTGCTCGAAGGCGTTTTCGAGCCCGCGGATGTCGAAACGGCGGATCGTCACCGGCTCACGGTCACGGTGCATTGCGACGAGCAGCTGGCGTTGCTGAAGGCGGCGCGGCCGAACGAGCGCATCGATATACAGTTGAAGATGAACTCGGGCATGAACCGGCTCGGCTATCGGCCGGGCGAATTCGTCGCGGCTTGGAAAAGGGCGTCGGATATCGCGGCGATCGGCTCGATCGGCCTGATGAGTCACTTCGCGAACGCCGACGAAGGCGCGATCGACTGGCAGATAGACGAATTCGAAGCGGCCACGCGCGATCTTCCCGGCACGCGCTCGCTGTCGAATTCGGCGGCGGTGCTGTGGCATCCGCGCGCGCATCGCGACTGGGTGCGGCCGGGCACGATCCTCTACGGCGCCTCGCCGACGGGCTGCGCGCGCCACATCGAGCATTTCCCGTTGCGCGCGGCGATGACGCTCGAGAGCCGCATCATCGGCGTGCAGACGCTCGCGGCGGGCGAGACGATCGGCTATGGCCGCACTTTCACCGCGGATCGCGCGATGAAGATCGGCGTGGTCGCATGCGGCTACGCGGACGGCTATCCGCGTCACGCGCCGACGGGCACGCCCGTCATCGTCGATGGCGTGCGTACGCGCATCGTCGGACGCGTGTCGATGGACATGCTCACCGTCGATCTCACGCCGTGTCCGGCTGCGGGCATCGGATCGCCGGTGGAACTATGGGGCGAACGCGTCCGGGTCGATGAAGTGGCCGAACCGTCCGGCACGATCGGCTACGAGTTGATGTGCGCGCTCGCGCGGCGCGTGCCCGTCGCCATCGACGCGGGCGTTTCGAATCGGGCAGAAGCGCATTCGGCATGACGCTCACGATGACGCGTCTCGAAGGCAGTGCTTACGTTCGAAAATGCGCGATCACATCGGCGAGGATTTCGATGCCTTTGCGGATCTGCTCGACCGGCACGCTCGCATAGCCGAGGATGAGCCCGGCCGTCCGGTTCGACGTGCCGCCGCACGGCGCGACATGAAGCGGCGACACCGGATAGACGCCCACGCCCTTCGCATGCGCGGCGGCGACGAGCGCGGCTTCGTGCGCCGCGTCGATGAAGGGCAGCCACAGCGTGACGTGCAATCCGGCAGCCGTGCCCGTCGCGTGCGCGCGCTTCGGAAGAAGATCGGCGATGGCGTCGAGCAAGGCCGCGCGCCGCCGTTCGTATTCGCGCCGCACGCGCCGCACGTGACGCTCATACGCGCCGCTTTCGATTAGCGCCGCGAGCACGCGCTGATCGATGACGGCCGAATGACGATCCGCGAGCCGCTTCGCCTGACGGAACGCCGGCACGAGATCGTGCGGCAGGATCATGTAGCCGAGCCGCAGATGCGGCGAAAGCGCCTTCGAAAACGTGCCGATGTAGATCACGCGGCCATTCGTATCGATCGATTGCAAGGCGTCGATCGGGCGCTGGCCGTATCGGAACTCGCCGTCGTAATCGTCTTCGATGATCCACGCGTCGTGCCGTTGCGCCCATTCGAGCAATTCGAGACGGCGGCCGATCGGCAGCACGCCGCCCAGCGGAAACTGGTGCGATGGCGTCACGTAGGCGAGCCGCGCGCGTCCATCGGCGGGAAGGCGGCGCGTATCGAGACCGTGTTCGTCGACGGGCACCGGCAGCGCCACGCCGCCCGATGCCTCGAAGCAATGCCGCGCGATCAGATAGCCGGGATCTTCGAATGCGAAGGCGTCGCCGGGATCGAGCAGCAGGCGCGCGCAAAGATCGAGCGCCTGCTGCGTGCCGTTCACGACGACGATCTGATCGCTATCGCAGACGAGCCCGCGCGCGCGGCCGAGATACGCCTGCAACGCGCGCCTGAGCGACGCGTCGCCTTCGGGCGCGACGTAATAGAGGCTGTCCGGTTGATGCAGCAGTTCGGCTTGATACGCGCGTTTCCAGATCAACGAAGGAAAGTCGCGCGCGGACACTGCGCCGTACAGGAAGTTGATGCTGCCTTTCGTCACTTGCGCGAGAACGGGCATCGGCAGTGTGGAAACGCGCCGGCCATAGACGGAAAGCGCGGGCGCGGTGCGTTCGGCGCGCGCGGGATTCGGCGGCGCGAGCGGCATCGGCGGCGTGGCGACTCGCGCCACGCGTCCCGCCGACGTGACGAGAAAGCCCTCCGCCGCGAGCTGTTCGTACGCTGCCGTGACGGTCGTGCGCGAGACGCCGAGATCGGCCGCCAGCGCGCGCGTCGAAGGTGCGGGAGCGCCGGCGGGCAACGTGCCATCGGCGATCTGGGCGCGCAGCAGATCGTAAATGCGCCGTCCGGTGCCGATGGCGTCTTTCAACTGGACCATGAAAATTGCTCGAAACTGGATCTTCTTATTGTGCCTGTTTCGGGCGATAGTGACGGGGCTCCGCCACTTTCCATCGGGCATCCAGGATGTATATTCCGCCGCATTTCGCCGAGACTCGCCCTGAAGAGCTGCATCGGATCATTCGTGCGCATCCGCTCGGAATGCTGGTGACGCACGACGCCGCCGGTCTCGACGCCAATCACATTCCGTTCGAATTCGATCCGGCGCAGGGCGAGCATGGCTTGCTGACGGCGCACGTCGCGCGCGCCAACGACGTGTGGCAGCGTTGCCCGGGCGGCACGCCCGTCATGGTGATTTTTCGCGGCGCGGAGGGTTATGTCTCGCCGAACTGGTATCCGAGCAAGCATGAGACGCATCGGCAAGTGCCGACGTGGAACTACGAAGTCGTGCACGCGCACGGCGTGCTCACCGTGCGCGACGACGAGCAGTTCGTGCGCGGTCTCGTCGCGCGTCTGACGCGGCGGCACGAGGCGAACGAGCCGAAGCCGTGGAAGATGGGCGATTCCGAGCGCGAATTCATCGATGGGATGCTGCGGAATATCGTGGGCATCGAAATCGCGGTGACGTCGCTTGTCGGCAAGTCGAAGCTGAGTCAGAACAAGGAAACGCGCGATCGGATCGGTGCGGCGGATGCGCTCGACGCGCGGGGGAAAGGGGAGCTGGCGCGGGTGATGGTGCGGGCGGGAGACTAGTTCATGGCTTTTATTGCTTTTCTGATCGCGGCGATCGTTCTCGCCATTACGCCCGGTCCGGGCCTCGCGTATGTCGTGGCTCGCACTGTCGCTGGTGGTCGTTCCGAAGGCATGGCGTCGTGTCTCGGCACGGCGGTGGGCGGTCTCGTCCATGTGGCCGCGGCGGCGCTCGGGCTATCCCTGTTGATCGCGCGCTCGGCGACGCTCTTTAGCGTCGTGAAGTACGTCGGCGCGGCGTATCTGATTTATCTGGGCGTTCGGCTTCTGTTTCGCGAAGGCGAAGCGGGCGGCGTCGCGCCGGTTGCATCGCACGGTGCGCGGCGTGCGTTTCGCGAAGGCGTCCTGGTCGAAGCGCTCAACGTCAAGACGGCGCTGTTTTTTCTCGCCTTTCTTCCGCAGTTCGTTTCGCCGGGGCATGCGCTGATTCCGCAACTGGCGATGCTCGGGAGCATTTGCGTCGTGCTTAATACGCTTGTCGACGTGGGCGCGGTGCTCGCCGCTTCGCGTCTGCTGAAGTCGAGCGCCGCACGCGTCGCCCGCGCGAGGATGCTCACGCGGACCTCGGGCGTCGTCATGCTGGCATTGGGTGGATATCTCGCGTTTGCGCGGAGGGCGATCCCGAGTTAGGGAACCGGCCTCACGCGATTATCTGTTGCTCGCATGACCTTCCCTGAAGAGGGCTTCTAATCAATACTGCCGTGACTTTCGACGGCAAGCACACGGCTGCCGCAGGCGGTCAGATGCCCATCCAGCGCGACGCCATTGCCGTTCGTGTCGATCAACATATCGGAACACTGAATGATCGGGTTCGTGCCGTGTTCGGGGCATGTCACCAAGTCGCCCATTCTCGCGACCCCGCGGCCCTTGATGTCCATCGTGTCGGAGCCCGTGATGATGCGGCCGCCGTGGGTGGTCGCGTCGCCTACGCATGCTATTGAAGTCATTTTGGTTATCGTGCGGTTAGAATTTTTTCCAGATCGGTTCAGCGCTTGCGCCGGACAATTCGAAAATGAAGAATTTCACCGCGTCGAAATAGTCGGTGAATATGCAAGCATTGAACGAGGCGCCTCGCTCGTCGACGCATACGACCCAGTAACCATCTTCCTCGGACAGGCGCAACTCTCCAAACCCGATATGCGGGTCGTCACCTAAGCGGTAGGAATCACGCCTGATACCGCGAGCGCCAAGTTCAGCGGCGATGGCGTCGAGTAGCCTTTGCTGGTCGATGCCTTGACCAACATGAATCTCGTACGCCTTCTTGAGATGAATATCCATCGATCAACTCCTTTGTTCATCGTCGTCTCAAGAAGGCCCGTAGCTTTTGCTCGACGCTAACGACATGTTCACCCACGGCAAGACCGCCGGGCAGACATGTATCTTACGGACGCTCCGTCCTTCTGGCATGTTTCCATTGTCGAGTCTCTCTAGCGGCCTTCGATGATTCTTCGATTGCGACGATTCGATTCGTCTACCTTGACTTGAATATCCCGATCGGCGGCAACGGCGTTGAGTCCGCCCGCAAGGTCAATCAGGTCCTTCGATATGAATCTGCCCGTCGCCGGATCATCGTACCGATGCCGGTTGTAATGAAGCCCCGTCTGACTTCGCCTGGACACAAACTCCTCGCGGGCAGGCCGCAGTCCCTTATCCAGCAAGCCGTCCAGCTCGACGAGCTCATGCACGAGAGAATTATTTTTGTAGACGCGATTCTAGACGCTCATCGGTAGCCCGAACTATGCGACTCGTCCGAGTAACGCTTGCTCGTTACCCGCAGTGGCTGACGGCGGCCGCAGGCCGACCGCAGACGCGGCGGAACTTGGCCGAAGCACACCGATGCGCCACGTTCGCGCAAGTCTTCGCCCACCGCGCCCGAATCCGTCACGGCCGCGCAGCGCCCGAAGGGCTTGGTCTTGACGGTCATCGGTTCACCACGCTCGTTTTTCGTCGCTCTTGGCGCGCGGATGGCGCAGTTCCGCGAAGCTAGCGACATCACGCAAACGCAAATCGCCGAAGCCCTTGGACTGACTCAGCAAAGCCACGCCTCTTACGTGACCGGGCGCAGACGCATTCCCGTTTCGACGCTTCCGAGCACGGCGCGCTTGTTGTCACTTTCGCTGGAGGATGCGTTCTGAGAAACCGAGACTTCGCCGCACAAGCGCGGCACCATGCCCAAGTGGCCGAAACTCATCGAAGCCCTCGCGCAACGACCACGCGCCAAGCAGCAGTTCGTCGCGCAGTTGCTCGAAACCGAACTCGCGCAAGCTCAGTAGTAGAGAGGAAAGAGATGTAGCGCGGTACACGAAGCGCGGGCCGGGAGTGCGTCAACACTCGTGGCCCGCTGACCACCAACCAACTCGCTAACGGAGTTGATCATTGCTGACGCGAATCTTAAAGCACGTCCACACGTTACGGAACGCTTCGTGACCGTTCAGCAGTCGCAGCGCGAGAGCCGCTCTACCAAACCCTACTGGCAGCGAACCGAGCCGCCGTGTTTTCCGCGGCTCAAACTCGCCGGACGATGGATCGAGCAGGCAGGATTTCAGGCAGGGCGGCGCGTGAGAATCAATGTTGAACACGGGCGGCTCACCATTACCGCCGAGTAGACGATCTGAACCGCACCGGATTTTGTGGAGGCTCCCACTCTTGAGACAATGGAGCCATGAACAAGAAGGCAACCAAGTTTTCCCCAGAGGTTCACGAGCGTGCAGTACGTTTAGTGCGCGAGCAGCGTAGCGAACATCCGTCGATGTGGGCAGCGGTCGAGTCGATTGCGCCGATGATCGGGTGCACGCCGCAGACGCTGCACGAATGGATCAAGCGTGATCAGGTTGACCAGGGCGAGCGCGATGGCGTGACGACTGACGAACGCGAACGGCTGAAGGCCCTGGAGCGCGAGGTCAAGGAACTGCGTCGTGCCAACGAGATCCTCAAGGTTGCGAGCGCGTTTTTCGCCCAGGCGGAACTCGGCCGCCGTTTCAAATCCTGAAGGCGTTCGTCGATCAGCATCGCGACACCTTCGGGGTCGAGCCGATCTGCAAGGTCTTGCGGATCGCCCCGTCGGGCTACCGACACCATGCGGCACAGCTTCGCGATCCATCCAGACGCTGCGTCCGCGCGAAACGCGATGAGATTCTGCAACCGGAGGTCAGGCGTGTCTGGCAGGCCAACATGCAGGTCTATGGCGTGCCGAAGGTCTGGAAGCAGATGAACCGCGAGGGCATTGTGGTCGCGCGCGCCACGGTCAGTCGGCTGATGAAGCTGCAAGGTCTGCGTGGTGCGGTTCGCGGCAAGCGGATTCGCACCACGATCGCCCACAAGAGCGCACGGCGCCCGCTTGACCGGGTCAACCGGCAATTCAAGGCGCAGCGGCCGAATCAGCTCTGGGTGTCGGACTTCACGTACGTTTCGACGTGGCAAGGCTGGCTTTACGTGGCGTTCGTGATCGACGTATTCGCCCGCCGTATTGTTGGTTGGCGCGTCAGTTCGTCGATGACCACGGACTTCGTTCTTGATGCGCTTGAACAGGCGTTGTACGCGCGCCAACCAGGCGCCGACGGGACCTTGATACATCACTCCGATAGGGGGTCTCAATACGTCAGCATTCGCTACAGCGAACATTTGGCCGAGGCCAGTATCAAGCCGCCCGTCGGCAGCCGTGGCGACAGCTACGATAACGCGCTGGCTGAAACGATCAACGGCCTGTACAAGACGGAACTGATTCATCGGCGCGCCCCATGGAAGACAAGGGAATCTGTCGAACTGGCAACTCTCGAATGGGTCGCCTGGTACAACCATTGTCGGCTCATGGAACCGCTCGGCTACATCCCGCCCGTCGAGGCTGAGGCAAACTACTACAGGCAACTCAGAAATGCCGCTGACGTGCCTGCATTAACTTGAACCAACCGGCCTCCACGATTCCCGGTGCGGTTCAATGGATCGAGCAGGCAGGATTCACAGCAGGGCAGCGCGTAAGGATCAACGTTGAACAGGGGCGGCTCACTATTACCGCCGAGTAGAACACGAAGGGCCGCGTCAGCGGCCCTTCGTCTCAGATCAACCGGAATATCTGTGCCAGAGAAAGTTCGTCTTCGTCCTCTTCTGCGCATCGGCGGAAAGGAATAGTCCTTTACCGGCGCGAAGCGCTCCCCACGAATCGGAGCGAAGCTCATAGCCTTCGCCGCGCTTCTGCCTTTCGGCGTTGACGATGTAGCCCAGGTTCAGTTGCGTCTTGCCGCCGTACTCGGTGGCGAGCTTCACGCCTTCCTTTCCCTCGGCGTCTTCGAGCCTGAGCTTGTTGTTGCGGATGGTGCGAATGCTGTGGCGCGTGTTCCATCCATTGCGCCCATGAATTAGGTCGGTCGCGTGGCTGTGGTGGTGAGCGTGGGCGATATAAGGACACCGCGGATCGCCGCCCGCGAAGGCTATGCCGACCTCGGTATCGCGCAATAGCGGCAGGTGAAAGCCCGTCTGATTCGCGCCCGCGAACGGTTTCGCGAGCCGCAGGCGAACGCTCTCGCCGCCTCTGGGCCATTGATCGGTGTCGAAGTCGAAGCGCACGGTGTAGTGACCGTTCTCGTCCAGCTCGGCGTAATCGCTGTCGTCACGCGTGGTGATGCGCGCGCTCAACGTGCCGACGATCTTCGGCCACGAGTGCTCCTGCATCGGAATCCGGTAGGGGCGCTCGGCAGGAATGGCCCGGAACGTGTTGTGATACGACTTGTCGCGCCCGGCTTCGTGGATCACTTCGGACAGCACCATGCCATGCGGCGCATCGGGCAGCTTCTCGTCGAGCCGCACCACCAGCCCCGGACAGAACGCCGAAACCGTGCTCTTGCCGTCAAAACGAATCTGTCCGGACAGCGCTTCTTCGTGCCGCAGTTGCGCTTCGAACTTGGCGGCGTCGGCGTCGAGATGGCGGCTACCCCACGTATAGGACTGTCCGTAGGTGGTTTTATCGTCGCGCGCGAGATTGACTTGCGCTTCGATCGGCTCCCATGAACGCAGGGGGTTGTAGTCGCGAACGCGGATCGACTGCGCGACGGTCACGCTCTGCTGCTGCAATGACAAGACCGCTTCGTGGCCCGTTTCCAGCCCTGAAGTCTCGCGATAGAGCACGTTGGCGCGCAGCGAATAGTCGTATCCATCGATGTCATCGGCGAAGATGACCTGATCGCCGAAATCGCCGGGGCGCGTGTAACAGAACAGCCCCGCCTGACGCATCAACAGATGGATGAACGCCCAGTCCGATAGCTGGTGCTGCATGTGAAAGACGAGCTTCTGAAACTTGCGCCGCAGCTTGAACGCGAACTGATGCGTGAGGAAAACGTGATCGCGCAAGATCGCCTCGATGATCTCGGGCACGGTCTTGTTCTGGTAGATGCGCGAGCGCTTGGTGATGCGCAAACGCGCAAGCGGCGATTCGACCACGACGCGATACGCGCAGAAGTCGCGCGTCTTGCGAGTTCGTGTGAAGCGCGTGATGTTGCCGTTCCACTCGCGCGGCGTGCCGTTGCCGGGTAACGGCTCGATGCTGAACGTCGCGTTGTGCCCGAGATAGTCGGCGCGCGCCAGTTCCACATTGGCAGTCAGTTCAAGCGTGATGTGATACGGACTGCCTAGCCGCTCGATCGCCTTGACGGAGATGATCGAGAGGCCGTCGCTCGGCGGTGCGCCTCGCACCTTGAGATAGTAGTTCTGCCTGCCCGTGATCCAGCGCGCGAGGGCGGTGGATCGCTTTGATTGTGCTTCCATTGCGTGATCCGTGCGAAATCGGGGATGTCAGGCGGAATGCCTGACGATCGGCCGAGAGTTGACACTGACCACGACTTTTAGATGGACATCACAGTGAGCGCAAGGAGACTTATCTGAATAAAAGTAAGGACTCCGTCGACCAAGCGGTCCATCGACCGTCGTTACTCGCTCGACTGCGCAAGCCCACCCCTCACCACCGCGCCTGCGCCGTCCCCGGCGGCGCCGATTCCCTCGCATACCCCGCCGGCGTCCGCGCAAGTTGCGCGCTCGGCCGCACCGCCATCAACGCACCGAATCCCGATTCATACCGCTCCATATACGGCGCGAGATCCGGCTTTGCGATAGCGAACCCGCCGTCCACACGCCCGAGCCCGCGCAACCAATGTCCCGTCTGCGCGAGCGAAACCTCCACATGCCAGCTTCCGCCCTCACGCTGCTGCTTCCACAGCGCCGCCGCCGCGCCGAACGCCATCAAAAATCCGCTCGCCATGTCGAGCATCTGCATCGGCAAGACGCGCGGCTTGCTCTCGCCGGCTGCTTCTCCCTCCGCCGCGTTGAAGCCCATCGCGGTCTGCACGAGCGAATCGAAACCGCGTCGCGCGGCCCACGGTCCCTCGGCGCCATACGCGCTCAACGACGTATAAACGATGCCCGGCCGATGCCGCGCCACTTCATCCGGCCCGAATCCCAGCGACGCGATCCCGCCCGGCCGATACCCCTGCGCGAACACATGCCCGTCATCGATGAGATGCCAGAGCGTCTCGCGATCCGAAGGCGACCGAAGATCGAGCAGCGCCGATCGTTTTCCGCGGCTCGTATCCGCGATAGCCGGAATATTCGGCAGATGCGGTCCGTTCACGAGCATCACGTCCGCGCCGAACGCGGCGAGCGCGCGCCCGCCGACCGGCCCCGCGAGAATGCGCGTGAAATCGAGCACGCGCAGGCCATCGAGCGGACGCGCATCCGCCGATAAAGAAGGCAACGCAAGCGCGGGCGCATCGCCGATACGCGTGATCGTCATCAACGGCTGCGCGGCTATAGCCTGGCCCTGCGGCGTCGCATCCCATTCGTCGAACGTCCGCAGCATCGTCACGACGAGACCGCGCTCCGCCGCCGCGTTCTCGTAGTCGCCCGCGCGCCACGAAAGCAGCGCGCGTTCGGCGTCCTCACGCGTCGCGGTGCGCGGATCGATCCCGAGCAGACGCAGCGCGCCATCCTGATGATGTTCGAAGTTCGCATGAATCCGCACGTAGCCATCGGCGCATCGATAGAGACCGGAGAAGCGTCCCCATGTCTCCGGCTCCTTGCCGTCCACCGTGAACGCGCCGGTGCATTCGACCGCCGCGTGCGTCATGTCGACGGACACGCGCTGCCGCTCCACGCCGCGCGCGAAACCAAGCTCGCACGCCGCGAGCGCCGCCGCGCCGATGGTCGCCTGCGCCGCCGTGCCGACAGCGAAACTGGAAGGGAAAACCGGATCGCGACCCGGAAGGTCGATGAAAGAAAGCGCATCGTCGGGCAAGCCGGCGATGCGCCATAGGCTGCGCAGCGTATCGAGAGAGGAAGTCATGTCGGGCGCTCCTGAGTCGATGGAGCGCCCATTATCACGCCATATGCGTCATTGACGCCGCGTCGCCAGCTCCGCGCCCTGACGCAGCGCTTCGAGCATGCTGCCTTCATCGGCGATGCCCTTGCCCGCGATATCGAACGCCGTGCCGTGATCGACCGACGTGCGGATCACATCCAGACCGACGGTCACGTTCACGCCCGCTTCGAGACCGAGCACCTTCACCGGACCGTGACCCTGATCGTGATACATCGCGACGACGAGATCGAAGTCGCCACGCCCCGCGCGATAGAACAGCGTATCGGCGGGCAGCGGGCCAGTCACATCGAGGCCGCGTTCCTGCAAGAGCTTCACCGCGGGAATGATCTTTTCCTCTTCCTCGCCGTAACCGAACAGACCGTTCTCGCCCGCGTGCGGATTGATCCCGCACACGCCGATGCGCGGCTTCGCGATGCCCGCCTTCACGAGCGTCGCGTTGCCGCGCTCGATCGTGCGTTGCACGAGACCCGGCTCGATCTTGCGGATCGCATCGATGATGCCGATATGCGTCGTCACGTGAATCACGCGCAATTGCGGCGCGACGAGCATCATCGACACTTCTTCCACGCCCGTCAGATGCGCGAGCATTTCCGTGTGGCCCGGAAACTTGTGGCCGCCCGCGTGCAGCGCTTCCTTGTTGAGCGGCGCGGTGCAGATCGCGTCGATCTGATTCGCCTGCGCCAGTTCCACGGCGCGCGCGATGTACTGGTAAGCCGCATCGCCCGCAACGGCCGACAGTTCGCCGAAGGGCAGGTCGTCGGGGATGAGACCGAGGTCGATGCAGTCGATCACGCCCGGCTCGTAGCGCGCTTCGGTCGCGTCCTTGATGCGCCGCACCGTCGCCTTGCCGCCGACGATTTCGTTGGCGCGTTCGAGACGCCGCGCATCGCCGATCACGAGCGGACGGCACTGCTTGTAGACCGCGTCGTGCGCGAGGCTCTTGACGACGACTTCCGGTCCGACGCCGCTTGCGTCGCCCATCGTGATGCCGATTACGGGGAGATAGTTGCTCATGATTTTCGTCTGGTGATGTCTGTTTTCAACGCGCTTCAACGCGCGAGGGGAATATCCGCGCCGCGCAAATGCAGGTACGCGCCGAGCAGCGCGTGCTCGCTGCCGAACGCGCCGGCCTTGGTGACGACCGACGGCCCTTTGCCGTTCGATGGCCGTCCGAGCGCGACGCCCGCTTCGATTTCGCGCACGAGTTCGAGGCTGCCGACGTTCGCGGCGGCGAGCATCGCGCGCGCCGTTTCGCCGCCGGTCGCGATCAGCCCGCCGAGCGCATCGAAATGCGGCGCGACGAGCGCGGCGAGCGCGTTCGACAAGCGCGCGCCCTCGGCGGGATCGAACGCGTCGTCGCGGCCGATTCGCACGATCGCGTCTTCCTTGCCGCGCACCGCGTCGCCGATGCGCGCGCTCCACGTCTGCCATTGCGGATGACGCGCGCCGTCGCGCAACACGGCGGGCGGCACGATCATTTCGCACACGCCGGCTTCGGCGCACAGCAGCGCGCATTGACGTTCGGAGATGGCCGACAGGCTGCCGACGAGCGCGAGAATCGGGCCTTGCGCCGGTTCGATAATGCTCGCCGACTGCGTGGAAGCGTCGGTATCGAAGAGATCGGGCAGCGCGGCGAGTTCGCGGGCGAGTCCGCCGGAGCCGACCCAGAAGAACGGCTCATCGACGGAAGCGCTCACGCGTGCGAGCGATGCGAGATCGTCGCTGGTTTCGGCATCGACGATGATCGCGTCGATGCCATTGCCCGACGCCGCCGCCGACGCGATCATCAGCGCGACTTCCTGCGGCGCGGCGCGGAACGCATCGAGCGGAACATGCGCGGCGCGCAGGCCGACCGCGTCCAGCAACTCGCGCAAGCCGGCATGCTGCCCGGCGTGTTCGAGCTGCCACGTTTCCGTGTCTTCGAGCGGCACGCCGCGCACGAACACGCGCGCATCGCGCACCGTGCGGCCCGTCGCGGGAAACGCGGGCGTGACGATCGCCGGACCGGCGACGCGCGTCAGCGCCGCGACTTCGGCGGCCCAGTTGCCGCGCAACGTCGAATCGATCTTCTTGTAGAGACGCCGGCCCGGCGCGCGCAACGCGTGCCACGCGTCGGCCGTGCGCTTCGCGGCGTCGGCGGGCGCGAGGCGGCGCGTGTCGGTGTCGGCGGCGACGACGGTCGCGTTCGCGTCCGATGCGCCCGCGTCGAGCGACACGACCGTCTTGCGGCCCGCCGCCGCGAACGCGATCGCGCAATCGGCCGCGCCCGACAGATCGTCGGCGACGATCAGCAAACTCTTCATTGCGTGGCCCCCCGAGCCTTCGCGGACGAACCCGCATCGCGCCGCGCGTTCACGCGTTTCGCGATGGATGCGGTCAATATCGGCGACACGATCGCCGTCACGACGACGCACGCCGCGACGAGCAGCGTCGCCGACTTTGCCGCTTCGTTGTACACCGGATTCGCCGCCGCGATCAGCGCCGGAACGGCCGCCGCGTTGCCCGCGGTGTTCGCTGCCGCCGCGCCCGCCACGCCCGTGCCGCCCGTCAGACGATCCGCGAAATAGAGCGGAATGCCCGTCACGATGACGACCGCGAAACCCAGTCCGATGCCGAGCAAACCGGCTTGCCAGACCTTGTGCAGATCGAGGCTCGCGCCGAGCGCCAGCGCGAAGAACGGAATCATCACCGGGACGGCGCGGCCGAGAAACTCGCGCATCTCGCGATCGAGATTGCCGAGCAGCATGCCGACCGCGAGCGGCAGAATGCTGCCGACGAGCGTCGGCCACGGAAACGCGGACAAACCGGCGACGCCGAGCGTGACCATCGTCAGGAACGGGCCGGATTCGAGCGACATGATCGTGTACGCGCCCACGTCTTCCGAGCGGCCGTACTGGCCCATCAGCGCCATGTAGAGGCCGCCGTTGGTGTCGTTCATCGCGGCGACGACGGCGAGCGTCGAAATGCCCGCGAACAGTCCCGATGAAACCGGCTGCTCGCCCAGGAAATGCCCGAGCACGATGCCCGCGATGATTGCCGTGCCGACCTTCGTCACGAACAGCGCGCCGCCTTTCTTCAGCAGATAAGGCGTCGCCTTCACGTCGATGCTGGCGCCCATGCATACGTAGAACACCGCGAGAATCGGCAGCGCGCCGGTGAACAGCGCGTTCGTGAACGAGCCGAAGAACTTCGGCATGCCCGGCATGAACGTGGCGATCAGCGAGCCGATGAGCAACGGGACGATCATCATCCCGCCAGGAACGCGCTCGACGGCGCGCTTGATGTGAAGTTGAGCCATGAAGTCTCCTGAGTGGTCTTTGTCCGATTCGATCATCGATTGATCGAATCGATCAAATCGCAGTGTAGTCCTCCCGTTTGTTTTGCGCAATTTGGTCGTTCTAGGCGTTTACTCTGATCGATGTCGATCATTCCGACTGCTCGAATGACCAAATCGATCAAAATATCGGCCGTGCGCTCGACACGAACCGCGAGCATTCGACGGACCCGGCCGGTTCGCTACACTGTGCGTCGCCGCCAGAACCGTCAAAAGAAAGGAACAGGATGAAAGTCGAGAAACGCCGCGAAGCCATGTTGAAGGCCGTGCTCTCCGGCATGAACGATGTCGCCGCGCTGTGCGAGCACTTCGGCATGTCCGAGGCGACGGTGCGCCGCGACCTGCGCGCGCTCGCCGACGAACGGCGCATCGTGCGCACGTATGGCGGCGCGGCGTCGGTCGGGATGCACGAGCCGGAAGAATCGCTCGATACGCGGCGCGAGAGCTATCGCGAGCAGAAGGAAGCGATCGCGCGCGCGGCGGCGCGTCACGTTCAGGACGGCGACACGATCTTTCTCGACGGCGGCACGACGACCGCCGCGCTCGCGCGCTGCCTCGCCGGGCGCACCGAGATTCACGTCGTGACGAACAATCTGCTGGCGGTGAACACGCTCGCGGCGGCGGATGTGCGCGTGACGCTGATCGGCGGCGACGTGCGGCCATCGAGCATGAGCACGCTCGGACCGATCGCGCAGGTGGCGCTCACGCGCGTCACGTTCGACAAGGCGTTTCTCGGCGCGGATGGTGTCGTCGCGGGCCGCGGGCTGTGCGAGGCGACGGCGGAGCAGGCGTTTCTGAAGGAATGCATCGCGGGCCAGGCGGCGGGCGTGTTCGTGCTCGTCACGTCGAACAAGCTGGAGCGCGCGAATCAGCAGCACTGGACGCCGCTGGAACGCAACTGGACGCTCGTCACCGATGCATGGGCCGAAGCGCCGGTGCTCGCGCGCTTCGAAGAGCGGGGGAATGTGACGGTGGAGACGGCGCAGGTTACGTCGAAAGAATCGTGACCAGCGCGACGGCGGAATCGCCTGCGAGCTGACCGCCGTTATGCTCGGCGAGCGCGACTTTCGCGCCTGGCCGTTGCCGCGCGCCCGCCCGGCCGCGCAACTGCTGCGTCAACTCGACGATCTGCGCGAGCCCGGTCGCGCCGACCGGATGACCGCGCGAAAGCAATCCGCCGTTCGGCCGAAAGCGACGGCGGCGAGGGCAATCGCGGGCGCCGTGCCGGCCATGCGCGTCGACGAATTTCTCGACGACAGCGATTTCCTCGCCGACGTGCTCTCGTCCGCGCGCGATGCGAACGGCAGGTTCTGGCCTGTGCTGAAGCAGCCATATCCGCTGACGAAAACGCCCGCGCGCGTGCGCGCCGCGCCGGGCGCGCCGCAACGCGTCAGACGCGCCCCGCCAGCGCCAGCACGCGCTCCAGCTCCGGAAGATCTACCGGCTTGACGAGATGCGCGTCGAAACCGGCGGCGCGCGTGCGGGCCATGTCCTCGTCGGAGCCGAGGCCCGTCATCGCCGCGACGATGACGTGCTTGCCATCGTCACGCATGCGGCGGATCACGTCGAAACCCGTCAGGCCGGGCATCGACAGATCGAGCAGCACGACCTGCGGCCGCGCCGCTTCGAACGATTCGAGCGCGTGCGACCCGTCGTAGGCGGCGCGCGCGTTGTGGCCGAGCATGTCGACGAGCAGCGTCATGCTGTCGGCGGAATCGCGATTGTCGTCGACGACGAGCACATCGAGCTGACGTCCCGCCGTAGCGGCCGGCGTGCCGCTCGCAGGCGTGCCGCGCGCGGGCGGCTCGGCGAGCGGCAGCCACAGCGAGAACGCGCTGCCTCGTCCGGCGCCGCCGCTTTTCGCCTCGACGTGGCCGCCGTGCAGTTCCGCGATCGCGCGCACGAGCGTGAGGCCGATGCCGAGCCCGCCTTCGTCGGCATGCGCGCCCGGCGGATGCTCCTGCACGAACAGATCGAACACGGTGCCGAGCGCTTCGGGCGAGATGCCGCGGCCTTCGTCGATGACCCGCACCAGCACCGTGCCCCCGCGCGGGCCGACTTCGAGCGTGATGGTCGAGCCGTGCGGGCTGAATTTCGACGCGTTGTTGAGCAGATTGTTGAGCGCCTGCACGAGCCGCGTCGGATCGCCGTTGACGAAAAGCGGCTGGCCGCTGTCCTGAATGTCGATGCGCTGTCCGCGCTCGTCGAACGATGGCTGGCTCGCCTCGACGCTCAGGTGCACGACATCCGCGATATCGACGATGTCCGTCGAAAGACGGATCTTGCCCGAGCTGACGCGCCCCGCTTCGAGCAGATCGTCGACGAGCTTCGTCAGATGCGCGAGCTGGCGGTCGACGATCTGACGGCTGCGGATCACGTCGGCGTCGTCGGACGATTTCAGCTTGAGGATGCTGACCGCGTTGCGGATCGGCGCGAGCGGATTGCGCAACTCGTGGCCGAGCAGCGCGAGGAACTCGTTCATGCGCCGGCTCGACGCTTCGAGTTCTTCGAGACGCCGCCGCGCGGTCATGTCGCGCGTGATCTTGACGAAGCCTTGCGCGCCGCCGTTCTTGTTGGGCAGCGCGCTCAGCATGACGTGCGCCCAGAACTCGGTGCCGTCCTTGCGAACGTGCCAGTCCTCGTGTTCGACGCGGCCGCGCTTCGCGGCGAGCGCGAGATCGTCGGTCGGACGGTCGCGGCCGTGTTCGTCCGAGGTGTAGAAAAGCGCGAAATGCCGGCCGATCGCTTCGGCCGCCGTGAAGCCGTAGATCTCGCGCGCGCCTTCGTTCCACGAGCGCACGTAGCCGTTCTGGTCGAGCATGCAGATCGCGTAGTCGCTCACCGAATCGATGAGCAGGCGCAGCCGTTCGTTCGCCTCGTTCGCGACGTGCCGGTCGGTGATGTCGTGCACGAAGCACGCGAACTGGCGCTGGCCTTCGTACCAGACTTCGCTGATCGTCAGCTCGGCGGCGAACTCGGTGCCGTCGCGGCGCAGCGCGGGCAACTCGACGCGCGTGTTGATGATGCGCGCCTCGCCCGTCGCGAGATAACGCGTGAGGCCCGTGCGGTGCGCGTCGCGAAAGCGTTCCGGCACGATGAACGACGCGAGTTCCCGGCCCGCGACTTCGCGATGTTTCCAGCCGAAAAGCACGCTCGCGGCCTCGTTCCATTCGACGACCATGCCGGCTTCGTCCATCGATACGAATGCGACGTGCGCGTTGTCGAGCACGGTCTGACGGCGGCGCAGGGCGTCGGCGAGCTTCTTCTCGTATTCGATGCGCAGCGACGACTCGACGGAGAGATCCGCGGCGACGCTGGCTTTCTCCCGCAGCAGCGCGCGATTTTCCTGCGCGATCTCCTCGCGCGCGATGGTTTCCGCGATGCACGCGCAAAACGCATCGAGGATGCTGATGTCCGAATGTCCGAAATAGTCGACTTCGCCGGAGATGAGCTTCAGCACGGCGACCGAGCGGCCTTCGTAGACGACGGGCGCGACGACCATCGACACGGCGCCGACGGCTTTGCACGCCGCGCGGTCGACGCGATGATCCGTCGCCGAATTGCGGCAGATGAGCGCTTGCTGGCGCGTGATGCAAAGCCCGGACAGACTGCCGGCCGTGGGCAGCCGCACGCCGATGTGCGCCGCCGCCTTGCCGCTTGCCGCGCGGTAGTGGAGCGTGTCGCCCTCGATCCATTCCACGACGGCGGACGCGACGCCCGCGACTTCTCTCAGCGTGTCAGTGACTTTCTGCAGATAAGCGTTAAGCGGGAGCCGCGAATGGGCGAGGCTGGCGAACGTGGCGAACCATCGCTGGAAATGCGCCTGACGCGTATGTTCCGCCTTGATTTTCTTTTCCGGTGTCGACGCCTCGTATTGAGTCCGCATAGGGTATTTCCAATCGATGGATTCGCGATCTTCGAGTCGCGGAGATATCGGGTTTTTTGCGACGGATTAATCGCTCAATTGGAACACAAATACGGCCGCAATCGTTTGCTGTTCGAGAAGATTTTTAGAGGCTTGGGCCGCCGATGAAGCGCGTCGGGGCGGCATGCCGGGGATTATTGACTGGATCGTAAGCCGTTATGGGCATAAGTGCGACAAATGACCGGTTGTGCATTCGCGGATTTATTGCGTGAGTATTAATTCCGTGCCGATGGGCGGACGGCGGTAAATTCGGCTTGCTTTCTTTCGCGCGTTCGGATTTGCGATGCGGGAAAGGACCCCTCGCGGCGGATAGTTTATTTCGTTATCCGGAAAATGCGGTTCGCCGAATTGGTTTATTGGGCGATTATTACGCTATTGCTTTTGCGGTTGCTTCAGGTTCAATACGCATACCTCGCCACGACTTCGGCGACGCGCCCCAACGCGTCGCCCAACGTCGCCACATCCACCGATCCCAGCGCCAGCCGCAGCGCATGCGGCACCTGCGCCGCCGTGCAAAACGGCTCGGCCGTCGATACCGAAATCCGCTCTTCCATCAGCCCCGCCGCGACGCGATCCGCGCGCACTTCCTCGGGCATCGGCAGCCACAGAAAGTACGACGCGGGATGCGTCACGCGCTTCAAACGCCCCAACGCACGCGCCGCGATGAGCTGGCGCATCGACGCATCCGCGCGCTTTTCCGCTTCGAGTCTCTCGACCGTGCCGTCCGCGAGCCAGCCGCACGCGATGGCCGTCATGACGCCCGGCGTGTTCCACGTCGTCACGCGGATGGCGCGCTCGATCTTCGGCACCCATGCGGATGGCGCGACGACATAGCCGACACGCAGTCCCGTCGCCACGTTCTTCGAAAAGCCGGATACGTACACCGTCAGTTCCGGCGCGATCGCGGCGAGCGGCGGCGGCGCGTCATCGGCGAGAAAGGCATAGGCCGCATCCTCAATGATGAAAAAGCCATGCCTGCGCGCAAGCGCTGCCAGTTGCCTGCGCCGCGTCGCCGTCATCACCCAGCCGAGCGGATTGTGCAGCGTCGGCATCGTGTAGACCGCGCGCACGCGACGCCGCTTGCACAACGCCTCGAGCGCGTCGGGATCGGGGCCCGTGCCCGATGCGCGTATCGGCGCGAGTTCGATCCGGTGCGCGTCGGCGAGCAGCTTGAAGCCGGGATAGGTCAGCGTATCGACCGCGACCACATCGCCGGGTTTCAAGAGCGCCATGAGCGTCGTGGCGAGGCCGTGCTGCGCGCCATCGACGAGCATCACGCGATCCGCGCTCACATCGAGACCACGGCGCGCGAGATGACGCGCGACCGTCGCCCGATCGCGTGCGCGTCCGCCATGCGGCTGATAGCGCAACAGCGCTTCCAGATCGCCCGCCGATGACAACTGCCGCAACGCACTGCGCAACAGTTCCGCCTGGCCGGCGAGCGCGGGGTAGTTGAAGTTGAGGTCGACCATGTCCGCGGCGATCGCGACCTGATCGATGCCGAGCGCTCGCGAAAGCGTCGTTTCCCTCACGAACGTACCGCGTCCCGTTTCGCCGCTGACGAGTCCCATCGCGTTCAGTTCGGCATACACGCGCGTCGCGGTCACGATGCCGAGCCGCTCGCGCGCGGCCAGCTCGCGATGCGTCGGCAGACGCGTGCCGGGCTTGAGGCGGCCGGAACGAATGTCATCGACGAACCTGTCGACGATCTGCTTGTAGCGCGGTGGTTTCGGCATGAGCGCCCATTCCCGATGTATCCATGACAATTGTTTGATTGTATTCGTCTCGCGCCGTAGCATGCACTCATGCGTTCCATGCGATGAAAGGAGAACAACATGCATATCGCCATTCTCACGTTCGACGGCTTCAACGAACTCGACTCACTGATCGCGCTCGGCATTCTCAATCGCGTGAAAAAGCCTGGCTGGAAGGTGTCGATTGCATGTCCGTCGAATGAAGCGCGTTCGATGAACGGCGTCGTGCTCAAAGCGCAAGCCACGCTCGAAGACGCCGCGCAGGCCGATGCCGTGATCGTCGGCAGCGGCATGCTCACGCGCGAAGTCGTCGCGGATCAATCGCTGATGGCGCGCATCAGGCTCGATCCCGCGCGTCAGTTGCTGGCGGCGCAATGCTCGGGCACGCTCGTCCTCGCGAAGCTCGGACTTCTTCGGGACGTCCCCGCCTGCACCGATCTGACGACCAAGCCGTGGGTCGAGGAAGCGGGCGTGCGCACGCTCGATCAGCCGTTCGTCGCAAACGGCAATGTCGCGACGGCGGGTGGGTGCCTCGCATCGCAATATATCGCGGCGTGGGTGATCGCGCGGGTCGAAGGCGTCGAAGCGGCGCGCAGTGCAATGCATTACGTCGCGCCCGTCGGCGAAAAGGAAGCCTACGTCGAGCGCGCGATGAAAAACATCGCGCCTTACATCGACGTCGCCGCGCTCGCCTGAGTGGCGAAAAATCGTGCACCGCAAAGCCCGTCGCATTGCGCGCGACGGGCTTTTTCATGCTGCACGTGCGCAAAGAAAACCGCTTGTATAAAGCAGTAAACGCTTCGGGAAAGTCCCTACGGAAACGTCAGACGTCTGATGTATATTTCATGGACTGTCATCCGAGAGAGCCTCATGCGACTGAGCGTCGAGCGATCGATGAGCGACAAGATCCAGGAGTCGCTCCTCACCATGATCCGCGAGCGCAAGCTCAAGCCCGGCGACCAGATTCCCACGGAAATAGAGCTTTGCGAGCTGCTCGGCGTCGGACGGTCGAGCTTGCGCGAAGCGGTCGCGCAGATGATCTCGCATGGCTTGCTGTCGCGTCAGCAAGGCAAGGGCACCTTCATCAGACAAATTTCGCTGAAGCTGCACGGCGGACTCGATGATCTGATGTCGGTGACGGACATGATTCGCAGCGTGGGCGCAGTGCCATCGACGAGTCGCATCCACACGGACACCGTCGCCGCATCGGAAAGTCTCGCGGAAAAGCTCGCGATCAGGCCCGGCGATCCATGCGTGCGAATCGAGCGCGTGCGGCGCGCGGACGACGCCATCGCCGCGTATTGCATCGACACGATCCCGAAGCGCGTGTTCGATGCGGCCGAAGGCGATCTGGGCGAATCGCTTTTCGGCATGTTCGAGCGCACGGGACGGCGGCTGTCGCATACACATACGTCGATACAGCCGACCATTCTCACGCCGCGCGATCTGCCCGAACTGGGCGACGGTTTCGGTCTGTTTCTGCTGCTGGACGAAGTGGATTTCGATCAGAGCGGCGAGCCGCTTTGCTATAGCAACGACTACTACAACACGAGCATCTTCAAGTTCGATCTGGTGCGCAAGCGTCGCTGACTGGGATGCGCGCACGGGCAACATCGGAGGAGACACCGATGGAGTTTGAAGCTTTCACCGCGCAGGAACTCGCTGCCTATCTCGGCGGCGTGCCCGACGTGCGCGCGTTGCTGGGCGAGCCCGACGATCTCGAAGTCGTCGAAGTCGGCGATGGCAATCTGAACTATGTGTACTTCGTGACCAACGCGAAGACGCCGCAGCGCAGTGTCGTCGTCAAGCAGGCGCCGCCGTTCCTGCGGCTCGTCGGCAAGACGTGGCCGCTTTCATGTCAGCGCATGGAGCATGAAGTCGCGGCGTTGCGGCGCTTCGGCGCGCTGTGTCCGCAGCATGTGCCGAAGGTTTATCACGCCGACAGCAAGCGCTTTCTGATGGTGATGCAGCATCTCGCGTCGCATCGCATTCTGCGTCAAGGTCTGATGGATGGCACGACGTATCCGCGTCTCGCGAATCATCTGTCGAGCTATCTCGCGCATACGCTGTTCTACGGCTCCGATCTCTTTCTCGCGCCCGATATCAAGAAGCAGGCCGCGAGCGCCGCGGTCAACTCGGAGCTATGCAAGATCACCGAGGATCTCGTCTTCACGTATCCGTTCGAGGATCATCCGTCGAACATGTATAGCCCCGCCTTGCCGAAGGCCGCGATCGAAAGGTTGCGAACGCACGAGCCTTTGCGCATCGCGGCCGCCGACATGAAGTGGGCGTTCATGAATCACGCCGAGACCTTGCTGCATGGCGATCTGCATACCGGCTCGATCATGGTCAACGAAGACGAAACCTTCGTGATCGATCCGGAGTTCGCGTTCTATGGACCGATGGGCTTCGACGTCGGCGCGCTCATCGCGAATCTGCTGATCGCATATTTCTCGCGCGACTGGCACGGCCGCATCGACGGACGCGATCCCGTCGCGTATCAGGAATGGCTGCTCGAACAGATGACGCGCATCTGGACCGGCTTCAGCGCGCAGTTTCTCGAACTGTGGCGCGATCACGAGAGCCGCAGCAAGCGGCGCTTCATCGGCGGCGAAGCGGAAAGCCGCGCGCTCAGCGCGTATCGCGCGCATTTCATGCGGCGTTTGCTGGCGGATACGCTGGGCTTCGCGGGCTGCAAGATGATTCGCCGCATCGTCGGCATGGCGAAGGTGGCGGAGATCACGCGCATTCCGGATGCCGAGGCGCGCGCGCGTATCGAAGTGCGTTGCCTGCGTTGCGCGGAAGCGTTGCTCGTTGGACGCGCGACGTTTGGCGATATCGAACAGGTTGCGGTGCTCGCGCGCGAAATTCAGCGCGACACCGCGACGATGTGACAGGAGACTTCATGGCTTCGCAGCCCTTGTTCAGCACGCTTCCCCCGACGATCGAATGGCGCGACGGCGATCTGCTGCTGCTCGATCAGACGCGTCTGCCGCATGAGATCGTCGTGGAGAACATCGCCGACGCGAAAGCGGTATGGCGCGCCATCCGCGAGTTGCGCGTGCGCGGGGCGCCGGCTATCGGCGTGGCGGCGGCGTACGGGCTTTGCATCGCGATGCGTGATTCGACGACGCTTCCGGTTGCGCTGTATCGCGCGGAGCTGGAACGTCATGCGAACTGGCTCGAAACGGCGCGGCCTACCGCGGTGAACCTGAGCTGGGGCGTGCGGCGCATGCTGCGTCACGCACGCGATATCGACGCGAAAGATAGCGCGACGCTTCACGCGGCGCTCGTCGAAGAAGCGAAGCGAATCCACGATGAAGATCGCGCGCTGTGCGAAGGCATTGGCGAGCATGGCATGCCGTTGATACGGGAAGGCATCGGCGTGCTCACGCACTGCAATGCGGGCGCGCTCGCGACGACGGGCATCGGCACGGCCACCGCGCCGATCTATGCGGCGCGTCGCGCGGGCCTCGCGTTCAAGGTCTACGCCGATGAAACGCGTCCGCTTCTGCAAGGCGCGCGGCTTACCGCGTTCGAATTGCAGCAGGCGGGCGTCGACGTCACGCTCATCATGGATAGCGCGGCCGCATCGATCATGTCGCAAGGGCTCGTCGATCTCGTGATCGTCGGGACGGATCGCGTCGCGGCGAACGGCGATTTCGCCAACAAGATCGGCACGCTCGGACTTGCCATCGCAGCGAATCACTACGGCATTCCGTTCTATGTCGCGTGTCCTTCATCGACGCTCGATTTGCAAACGGCAAGCGGATCGCGCATCGAAATCGAAGAGCGCGACGCCGAGGAAATCACGCATCTCGCCGGACGACGCATCGCGCCCGATGCGATGCAGGCGCGCAATCCCGCGTTCGACGTGACGCCGCATGCGCTCGTCAGCGGCTTCATCACGGAACGCGGCATCGTGCGCGCGCCGTTCGAGCGCTCGTTGCGCACGCTGTTCGACGCAGAGGGGACCGCCGCATGATCGCGGCCGATGAAAGCGCGTTGCGCCGCGCGATCGTCGATACGTCGCTCGAAATGGAGCGGCTCGGCATCAATCAGGGCACCTCGGGCAATGTGAGCGCGCGGTATCGCGATGGCTTTCTTGTCACGCCGAGCGGCGTGTCGGCGCGCGAGCTCGACGAGCAACAGATCGTGTGGTTGCCGCTCGACGTTACCGACGATGCCGACATTCTTCGTATCGCACGGCCGTCGTCGGAATGGCGCATTCATCGCGACATCCTGCGCGCGCGTGGCGATATTCATGCGGTCGTGCATACGCATTCGATCGCCGCGACCGCGCTCGCCATTCATGGCCGCGACATTCCCGCGCTGCATTACATGGTCGCGGCGGCGGGCGGCAAGTCGATACGTTGCGCGCCTTATGCGATCTTCGGCAGCCAGGCATTGTCGGATCACGCGCTTGCCGCGCTGGACGAGCGTCGCGCATGTCTGCTCGCGCATCATGGCGTGATCGCGCTCGGCACCGATCTCTCGCGCGCCGTGTGGCTCGCGCATGAAGTGGAAGTGCTCGCGAAGCAATATCTGCTGGCGTTGCAGATCGGCGCACCGCCTTTGCTTTCCGATCAACAGATGGAAGAAGTGCTGGAGAAGTTCAAGACATACGGCAAGCGCAATACGGAGGATCGCTGATACGCGCGTGACGGGAAGCGATGCCTCATCGCAAGAACAAATCGCATTGAACAACTCGTACAACGGAGACAGTCATGGCCTGGAGCTCGGCAAGATTCGACAGTTGGGGAACGTTCGGCAAATCCACGGGCGCGGCGTTGCTCTGCGCGGCGGCCGCGTTGAGCGGATGCTCGAAGAGCGACAACTCGTCGTCGACAAGCAGCACCAACGCGGCATCGGGCGCGAACGCGGCGGCTAGCGCGCCCGCGAGTGCGCCGGCCGCAACCTCGGCGGGCGGCAAGACGAAGATCGGCTTTTCGATCGCGACTTTGAACAACGCGTTCTTCGTCGGATTGAAGGCGGGCGTGGAGCGCGGCGCGAAGGATCAGGGCTTCGAGCTCGTGCAGACCAACGCGAACGGCGACGCGCAGCAGCAGGTCAACGATGCGATCAATCTGCTGAGTCAGGGCGTGACGGCGCTCGTGCTGAATCCGATCGATTCGAAGGCGATCATTCCCGCTGTCGAGAAAGCCAACTCGATGAACATACCCGTCTTCACGCTCGATCGTGGATCGGATGGCGGCAAGGTCACGTCCTTCGTTGCATCGGATAACGTCGCGTTGGGGCAGACGGGAGCGAAGTGGATCGCCGAGCAACTGAAGAAGCGCTATGGCGAAGAGAAGGGCAACGTGGTCGACCTGATCGGTCTTGTCGGCACGACCGCCGCGACGGATCGCGAAAAGGGCTTCAGCGAAGAGATCGCGAAGTATCCGAACATCAAGGTCGTCGCGCGTCAGGAAGGCGCGTTCGACCAGGAGAAGTCGCTCAACGCGATGACGAGCATCCTGCAGAAGTTCCCGCAGATCGATGCGGTGTTCGGCGCCAACGATGACAACACGGTGGGCGCGGAAAAGGCCATCGACAATGCGGGCCGCTACAAGCCGCTGGGCGACAAGGAGCACATTCTCGTGATCGGCGCGGACGGCACCGCGCAGGCGCTGTCCGCGATTCGCGCGGGCAAGCAGGATGCGACGATCTCGCAGAACCCGATCCAGATGGCGGCGAAGTCGCTGCAGTTCATCGCGGATTACAACGCGAAGAAGGACGTGCCCGCGAACTATGCGTGGCCGACGATGCTCATCGACAAGTCGAACATCGATTCGGACGAAGTGAAGAAGTACGGCCTGTGGTCCGAGGAAGTGAAGCAGTAAGGCCAACCGGAACGCGCGACATGACAGTCGAAACGGCAGCACTCGCGCACACGGCTTCGCACGCGGCGAAGCCGTTGTTGCACATGCAGGGCATCGTCAAGAGCTTCCCCGGCGTGAAGGCGCTGCGTGGCGTGAGCCTGGAGTTGCAGGCGGGTCACGTGATGGCGATCGTCGGCGAGAACGGGGCGGGCAAGTCGTCGCTCGTGAAGGTGTTGTCGGGCGCATATGAACCCGACGAAGGCACGATCGAGATCGACGGCATGCCGCTCGCGGGTGGCACGAATGCGGCAATCGATGCGGGCGTGGCCGTCATTTATCAGGAGCTTTCGCTCATCAACGACATGACGGTCGCGGAAAATCTGTTCCTCGGCCGCATGCCTTCGCGCAACGGCTTCGTGATGATGCGCGAGGCGAGCACGATGGCGCGCGAAGCGCTCGCGCGCGTCGGCCTCGACAACGTGCCGCCGTGGATGCGGCTCGGCGATCTGCCGTTGAACAAGCGGCAACTCGTCGAAGTAGCGAAGGCGATTGCACGCGATGCGCGCATCCTCGTGATGGACGAACCGACTGCCGCGCTGCAAAGCCACGACATCGAGAATCTGTATGCGGTCGTGCGCCGCCTGCGCGCGGAAGGCATGGGCATCATCTTCATCTCGCATCATCTGGAGGAGGTGTTCGAGCTTGCGGATTCCGCTGTCGTGATGCGCGATGGCGCGACCGTCGGCGCGCGCCCGATGTCTGCATGGACCGAAGCCGATCTCGTGCAGGCGATGGTCGCGCGCAATCTCGAATCGTTCTATCCGTGGGAGCCGCGCGAGTATGGTCCGGTCGTGCTCGAAGTGCGCAATCTCGCGAGCGCGCCGCTTCTGCGCAATGCGAGCTTCACGGTGCGCGCGGGCGAGATCGTCGGCATTGCGGGCATCGCGGGTGCGGGGCGCACCGAGCTGCTGAAGACGATCTTCGGCGCGTTGCCGGTGACGAGCGGCGAGATCCTCGTCAAGGGGAAGAAGGTCAGCAATCATTCGCCGACGCAAGGCGTGCGTCATGGGCTTGTCTATACGTCGGAGGATCGCAAGCTCGAAGGGCTGGTGCTGGAGGCGAATATCGAAGAGAACGTCGCGTTGTCGAGCCTCAAGGCGCTGGCGAGCGGCGGCTTCGTGAGCCGCGCGAAGAAGCGCAGGCTCGCGCAGGAAGCGAGTGCGCGCTTCGGCGTGCGTGCGTCTTCGGTGTTGCAGATCACGGGAACGCTTTCGGGCGGCAATCAGCAGAAGGTGATTCTTGGCCGCGCGACGGCGACGAGTCCGGTCGTCATCATGCTCGATGAACCGACGCGCGGCATCGACGTGGGCGCGAAGTCGGAGATCTACGCGCACATGGTGACGATGGCGCGCGCGGGCGCGGCGGTCGTCATGGTGAGTTCGGAGTTGCCGGAGTTGCTGGGCATGTCGGATCGCGTGCTGGTGATGTATCGCGGCAGCATCGTGACCGAGATCGCGCGCGACAAGGCGGATTCGGAAACGGTCATTCAGTGGGCAACGACAGGAGCAGGCGCATGACCTCCACGGCAGCCGATCGTTCGGATACGGAGGCGCTGTCGCGCCGTGTGATCCGTCAGTTGAGGAGCGGCATCGGACCTTTGTTCGCGGCGCTCGTCATCATCTGTATTGCGTTGTCGATTGCATCGCCCGAGTTTCTTACGACGAGCACGCTGACCAACATCATGGTGCAGGTGTCTGTCGTCGGCATCGCGGCGGTGGGCGGGACGTTCGTCATCATCACGTCCGGCATCGATCTTTCTGTCGGATCGCTGGTTGCGTTGAGCGGGATGGTCGCGGCGACCGTCATGGCGGGGTCGAGTCCGGGCGCGGTCGGATTGGGCGTTGCGGGGTTGTGCGTGGCGCTCGCGGTGGGCGCGTTCGCGGGCGCGCTGAATGGGCTCGTGATTTCGTGGCTGAGGCTCGTGCCGTTCATCGTCACGCTTGCCGCGATGGCCATGGCGCGTGGCCTGACGCTCGCCATTTCCGATGGCCGCACCAAGTTCGATTTTCCTGACGCGTTCACGATGTTCGGTGCGAAGACCGTTGCTGGCTTGCCTATGCCGATGGTCGTGATGCTCGTCGTGTTCGTCGTCGGACATGTGTTGCTGCGCAAGACGACGTTCGGGCATCAGGTGTTCGCCGTCGGCGGGAATCAGGAAGCGGCGCGGCTTGCCGGGATTCCGGTTCGACGCGTGGTGTTTTTCACTTACATGCTTGCCGGTGCGACGGCGGCGATTGCAGGCATCGTGCTCGCCGGGCGGTTGAATTCCGCTTTGCCTTCGGCGGCTAATGGGCTGGAGTTGCAGGTTATCGCGGCTATTGTGATTGGGGGGACTTCGCTGGCGGGCGGGCGTGGGTCCATCGTCGGGACTTTTATCGGTGTCGTGCTGATTGGGGTCATCAATGTTGGGCTCTCTCTTCTTGGGGTGAATCCGTTCTGGACGCAGTTCATTCAAGGCGGTGTCATCTTTGCTGCGGTCTTGCTCGATGCGCTTAGTCAGCGGAGGAAGGTTTGATGGTTTCTGCTTTTTATCGCCGGATCCCGCTGTCGTGTCGGTCTATTAGCGTTGCCCCTGTGCGGGGCGGCACCTACTTTCTTTGCTGCTGCAAAGAAAGTAGGCAAAGAAAGCAGCTTTTCAGGCCCGCGGTCACACGCAATTTGGGTAGTTCTCTCGTCCCAGGCGGCACTCGCCTAAAGAGTGCCCTCATAAGCCCCATCCGGCTTGGCTCGCGCACGGTCTGCCGCCCGAATGCGTCGAGCGCGCTGGTTCAGCACGAAAGGGCTTCGGCACAGCGCTACGCGCTGCCGCCGGGTATGCAAGGGAAACCAAAGGGCGGCGATTGCAGTGAGATGGAGACGTTAGCAGAGAAGCACATGCACTCCCGATTGACCCATCGGCCGCGAAGCGGGCTGGAGCTATTTGGTGCTGAACCCGTTTGGCGTGTGGTGCGATGAGACGGACCGTGCGCGAGCCAAGTCCGATGG
The DNA here is from genome assembly GCF_023630905.1 of Caballeronia sp. ATUFL_F1_KS4A. Taxonomy (NCBI): domain Bacteria; kingdom Pseudomonadati; phylum Pseudomonadota; class Betaproteobacteria; order Burkholderiales; family Burkholderiaceae; genus Caballeronia; species Caballeronia sp. ATUFL_F1_KS4A. The sequence continues at coordinate 187,879 of NZ_JALQEB010000037.1, forward strand.
GGCCTATGAGGGCACTCTTTAGGCAGCCCACGAAGGACGAGAGGACTACCCAAATTGCGTGTGACCGCGGGCGTATCGGAAGCTGCTTTCTTTGCTTACTTTCTTTGCAGCAGCAAAGAAAGTGAGTGCCGCCCCGCACAGGGGCAGTGCTAATAGACCGACACGAAATCAGGCTTCCACACAAACGCAAGCGAACAGAACCGAACCGAAACAAGGAGCAAACAAAGAGATGAAGAAGATCATCAACAACCCTGAAGCCTTCGTCGATGAAATCATCGAATCCCTGCTGATAGCGCATCCAAAATGGATCAAACCCGCGACAGAAGACAAACGCGCACTCGTCCGCGCTGACGCCCCGACGCAAGGCCGCGTAGGCATCGTCACCGGCGGTGGCTCGGGCCACATGCCCGGCTTCCTCGGCTACGTAGGCGAGGGCCTATGCGCCGGCGTGGCAGTAGGCAACGTCTTCTCATCGCCATCATCGGAACAGATATTCGAAGCGACGAAAGCAGTCAACGGCGATGCAGGCGTGCTCTACGTCTACGGCAACTACGGCGGCGACGTGCTCAACTTCGATCTCGCCGCGGACCTCGCGGAAGCCGAAGGCATCGACATCAAAACGGTCGTGCTGACCGACGATGTCGCCTCCGCACCGAAAGACCGCGCCGCCGACCGACGCGGCGTCGCCGGCATGGTCTTCGCATTCAAATGCGCTGGCGCCGCAGCAGAACGCGGCGATTCGCTCGACGACGTCGCGCGCATCTGCGCCAAGGCCAACGCGAATTGCCGCACGATGGGCGTCGGCCTCTCGCCGACCATCCTGCCCGCCGCAGGCAAACCGACGTTCACGCTGCCCGAAGGCGAGATGGAAATCGGCATCGGCATACACGGCGAACCCGGCACGCATCGCGGCAAGCTCGAATCCGCCGATGCCATCGCCGAGCGCATCACGAAGCAGATCGTCGGCGATCTCGCCGCGCCGAAAGGCTCGCGCGTCGCGTTGCTCGTCAACGGCCTCGGCGCGACGCCGCTCGAAGAGCTCTATCTGCTGTACCGGCATTCGGCGAAACTCATCGCCGATGAAGGCCTGAAAATCGCGCGCTCGTATGTCGGCGAATACGTGACGAGTCTCGAGATGGCGGGCGCATCGATCACGATCATGCTGCTCGACGACGAACTCGAGGCGCTGCTCGAAGCGCCCGCGCGTTCGCCGTTCTTCCGCGACGGCACCGAATCCTGAAAGGAGCGTGCAATGAGTGTGACGAGCAAGGAACTGCGGGACATCCTCACGCGCGCGCTGAACGCGCTTCGCGCACACGCCGATGAACTGCGCGATCTCGACGCGGCGCTCGGCGATGGCGATCTCGGCATCACGGTGCAGGCGGGATCGACGGCAGTCGTGAAAGCGTTGAACGCATTGCCCGACGAGGCGACGTTGAACGACATCATGCTGGCCGCGGCCAAGGCATTCTCGACGGCGAATCCGTCGACGTTCGCGGCGCTCGTCGGCGGCGGATTGATCGCAGCGGCGAAGACGGTGAAGGACAAGGACGCGATCGGCCGCGACGATGCGCTTGCGATCGGTCAGGCGGTGGCGGCGCGCATCATCGAACGCGGCAAGAGTCAGGTCGGCGACAAGACCGTGCTCGATGCGCTCGTGCCGAGTCTCGATGTGCTGGCCGCATCGCAAGGCAGCGCGACGGACACGCTCGATGCCATGATCGCCAAGGCACGCGAGGAGGTCAGCGCGACTGCCACGATGCAGTCGAAGAAGGGCCGCGCGGCATGGGTGCAGGAGCGCAGCATCGGGCACGCGGATCCCGGTGCGACGGCTTATGTCAGGTTTCTAGAGGCGTTGAGAGATGCGGTCGGGGGATGAATGCCGCCCTAGCGTGATAACGTTCGTGCCGCGGCCTTAACTTCGTCTAATGTAGCCGCGGCGAGCCAATGACAATAGCCACCCAAGGTTGTTCGATCAATGTGCCCCAGTTCGATCGTTCCATATTTTCCCGCTCGAAAGTCGTGCTTCGACCAATAACTGTCCGTGTGCCACGCGTGAATGTGCAGGACATCGCTTGCAATTTTTCGATCTCCCGAGGTGAAGTGATCAAGTAAGCCAAGCGAACAGCGTTGCGGATACGTGAGGCGCAGGGCAAGCTCGCCAGCGTACATGGTCAAAACCTGCTTGCTCCAGCCCGGCCACTCGCCCGTAAAGTCGGCGAACTCTTCTTGCAGAAGACGTTCGCAATTTTCCATCTGAGAAGCCAAAAAGTTCAGCACCATTTCCGTAGGGCCGAGAACCGACGCGCCCACGTTGTGCGTGCCGTTATGCGGGAACCCCCATCGCTCACTGCATTCGGCTAGTTTTCGACGGACCGACTCCGCATAAGCATATGCGCCGAATCCGAGGCAAAGACCAGATGGCTCAAACTCGACTAACGCAGAAGTCACAAACGTGTCGCAATCTGTTTTGAGGATGTATTCGTACTCACGACAGAGGTCGAATACAGCGGGGCTGACTAGATTTGCTACCGAATTGATGAACTTATAGTCCGACCACGCGGCATGCTCGTCCGCGAAGGGTAGCGCGGTGATGTATCGAATTCGATCGTTTGAAGGAAGTTTCTTCAGGGCGTCAGGGTGGCAGACGGCGATGAGATCACACGTCGCAGTTGCACCCGAGAAGATCAAGCTTTTGTACAGCCACGAGAATTCCTCGAGCATTGTGGCAGCATTGTCTACGTAGACGAGTATGCCGGTGCGGTGGTTTTTCACGTATTTCCCTTGCCATAAATATTACGGATGCCGAAGTGTACCATTCGTGATCTGACCGCCGCATGAAAGCTTGACATCGATCATTCTTGTTTCGTTACTCTTCTCCTTTTGTAAAAAACTCATTCGCAACAATCGACGCCGTGCGAATCGATATCTAAGCTTACTCGCGTCTGTCGTCTTGTTGAGGCGGACGCTCAATATGCACATCTAGATACACAAGGATAATAACCATGTCTTGCATTTTCTTTGTCGGTCTGCGCGACGATGAAATGGTTGAGTATGATTCGACTTTCAACGTTTGGAACGGTCGTTGGGGCCTCAACAACCAAGGCGGTGACCCAGTCACGATCGACGCAAACGATGGTGCTATCGCCATAAAGACAAAGGGTTTGTACCGCGTCTCCGGCCTGATCACTGGAATCGCGGCTCCATCGACAGGCGATAACGACCTGGTTCGCGCGTATATCAACCTCCCGCCGGATCAATTGGAGCGAGATCCAAGCTATCCGGATCCTTATTACTTCGGATCGCAAACGAAGAACGTCGGCGGAAGAACGACGCTGCCTTTCTCGGGTCATCTCGTCTTGACGACCTGGCCCAAGTTCACGTTCTACGTCAGCAGGAACTTCAGATCGCTTTCGACGAACCTATTGTTCGAATACGTTCAGCAATGATTGCATGAACCTGACGCGTCCTATACGAATGTTTCATCGAAAGACAGCCGTTAGGATTGCAATGATTCATTGACCGCGCCGAAACCCCCCCCGCCCCCAAGGCATCATATGGGGGCTCTACGTCTCTACCGGCGCGCTCCAATCAGGTGAAAACGGGCTGCGTCCTCGCGGCCAACGCCTTCACGCTCGCTTCCTCTGCACCACGACCTCACGCTCGCGCTTGCCCGCCGGCACCACCTTCAACTTCTTGCGCGTAAGAGCGAGCGCTTCGGCCTTCGTTGCGACGCACGGCCCTGAGCCGAGCAAAGGCTGACGCGCCGTCTCGCGCAACGCGAGCACGGACACCACGCCAATCACGGATGCCGCCATCAGGTAATACGCGGGCATCATCAGATTGCCGGTCGCATCGACGAGCCACGCCGTGACGAGCGGCGTCGTGCCGCCGAAGAGCGACACGGATACGTTGAAACCGATGGCGAGCGCGCCATAACGAATGCGCGTCGGAAAGAGCGCGGGCAGCGATGAAGGCATCACGCCGGTGAACGTCGATAGCAGCGCGCCGAGTATCAGCAAGCCGAGAAACACCGGAAGCATCGCGCCCGTTTGCACGAGCAGCAACGCGGGAATCGACAGCGCGAAAAGCCCGATGCAGCCGATCATCATCACCGGCTTGCGGCCGATGAGATCGGAGAGATGGCCCGCGAAGAGCGTCATCGGGATCATCAGCATCATCACGAGCAACACGAGAAACAGGCCGTGCGTTTCATCGAAGTGCAGCGTCGCCGAAAGAAAGCTCGGCAGATAAGACAGCGCCATATAGTCGGTAACGTTGAAGATCAGCACGAGGCCGACGCATTGCATCATCGGCTTGAATTGCCGCGACAGCAGTTCGGCCAACGATTGTTTCGGACGCGACCGTTCATGCGCCTCGCGCGTCTCGGCTTCCTTCTTGAACGCGGGCGTCTCTTCGAGCTTCATGCGGATATACAAGCCGACCAGCCCGAGCGGACCCGCGACCATGAACGGCACGCGCCATCCCCATGAAAGCAGCGCGTCGTGCGGGAGCAGGGCGGTCAGCAACGCGACCGTGCCCGCGCCGAGGATATAGCCCGCGAGCGTGCCGACCTCCAGAAAGCTGCCATAGAAGCCGCGCCGCGCATCGGTCGAGAACTCAGCGATGAACGTCGCCGCGCCGCCGTATTCGCCGCCCGTCGAGAAGCCTTGCACGAGACGCGCGACGAGCAGGAGAACGGGCGCGAGAATGCCGATCGAGTGATAGCTCGGAATCAGGCCGATGCAGAACGTTCCGACGGCCATCATGATCATCGTCATTGCGAGCACGCGCTGGCGGCCGATCCTGTCGCCGAGCGGCCCGAAGACCATCCCGCCGACAGGACGCACGAGAAACGCAGCGGCGAACGTGCCGAAGGTCGCGATCAACTGCGCGGACGGACTGCTCGACGGAAAAAATACTTTCCCCAGCACGACGGCGATATAGCTATACACGCCAAAGTCGAACCATTCCATGGCGTTGCCGAGCGCCATCGCGCCGACGGCACGTTTCAGCAAGGCATGGTCGACTACCGTGATATCGCCCAGCGTGAGATGCGGCGACGTTTTGCTTCGGGCGTTGCGCTCGTGCGAGAGGCTCAATTGTCTCACTCCTGATTTCGCGGCGAACGCGAGGGACTGCGTTGCGTTCGCGCGGAAGGCCGCCGATGGGGCGCGGGGCCCTCGGCACGATGAATGATCAGAGTGTGCGGGTCGCGGCGCGTGCATGCCTTCGCTCACGCGTCCTTGAATCGGCAGAAAACGACACTCGCATCATTGCAATGTCGGATTGCATCGCACACGCGACGCGCAAGCGTTGGCCTCGGTCCGACAGGAGCGCCTTGACGCGATCATCGCTCAACGCGCCAATCCCTTTACGCGCAACGCTCACAGCGATTCAGCGCGTCATTGGCACGAGCCATGCGTTTGATGAAGCGGGCGCGATGCCGCCGGCACGATGATTTCATTCCGGGAACCGTGTCGACGGATCGCGCCTCTTTTTATCGACGGATTCACGGGGTTGCCATGAAAGCGAAGACCATCGCCGTTCTTCTCGCCGCGAGCGCGGCGTCGTCGGCCGTGCCTGCGTTCGCGCACGATTGCGGCGCGGCGAACATGCAGTGCGAAAGCGCGGTGAAGCATGTATCGCACAAGGAGAACAGCGCGCGGGCGGTTCATGGGATGCGCGCGAAGAGCACCGGACACGAAATGCCCGACGCTGCCAAGACGCCGCCAATCGAACACGAGCAGCACGACAGCATCGATGCGTGGTATCGCGGTGGCTGATCGCTCAATCGAACGTGATGCCGTCGAAACGATGTCCGCCGAGCGGACTGATCAGATAGCCATGCACGCGTTTCGATATCGGCTGGAAGATGTTGGCGTGCGCGAGCGGCGTGTACGGCACCTGATCCTTGAACACCACTTGCGCTTCTTCATAGAGCTTCGTGCGCGCGTTCTGATCGGTGACGAGACGCGCTTTCGCGAGCAGATCGTCGAACTGCCTGTTGCACCACTTCGCCATGTTGCTGCCGTGAACCGCGTCGCAACCGAGCGTCGTGCCGAGCCAGTTGTCGGGATCGCCGTTGTCGCCGAGCCAGCCGTAAAGAATCGCGTCGTGCTCGCCGTTCGTCTTCGCGCGCTTGTTGTACTCGGCCCATTCGTAAGTGACGATGTTCGCCTTCACGCCGATCTTCGCCCAGTCCGATTGAATCAGTTGCGCCATCAGACGCGCGTTCGGGTTATAGCCGCGCTGCACCGGCATCGCCCATAGCGTGATCGTGAAGCCGTTTGGAAAGCCCGCTTCCTTCAGCAGTTCCTTCGCCTTCGCGGAGTCGCGCGGTGCGTCCTTCAGCGCCTTGTTATACGACCATTGCGACGGCGGCATCGGATTCGTCGCGATGGTCGCTGCGCCTTCGTAGACCGTCTTGATGATCGCCTGCTTGTCGATCGCCATGTCGAGCGCGCGGCGCACGTTCACGTTATCGAGCGGCTTGTGCGTCGTGTTGTAGCCCACATACGCGACGTTGAAGCCGACGCCCGACAGCACCGTGAGCTTCGGATCCTGCTTCGCTGCGGCAATGTCGGCGGGACGCGGAAACGACGTCACCTGGCATTCTCCGCTCGATAGCTTCTGCTGACGCACGGCGGCATCGGGCGTGATCGAGAAAACCAGCTTGTCGATATGCACGTCCTTGCGGTTCCAGTAAGTCGGATTGGCGTCGTAGCGGATCGTCGCGTCCTTCTGATAGTCGCGGAACACGAACGCGCCCGTGCCCACTGGCTTCTGATTGAGGTCTTCCGGCTTGCCCTGCTTCAGCAGTTGCGCGGCATATTCCGCCGATACGATCGATGCGAACTCCATCGCGATGTTGCGCACGAACACGACATCAGGCGTCTTCAACGTGAAGCGCACGGTGTAGTCGTCGAGCTTGTCGACGGATGCAATGTTCTTGTCGTAGCCGAGATCGGTCAGATACGGGAAGCTGACGGGATGCGCCTTCTGAAACGGCTCGTTCGGATCGATCATGCGCTTGAACGTGAATACGACATCGTCCGCGTCGAAGTCGCGCGTCGGCTTGAACCAGGCGGTCGACTGAAACTTCACGCCGCGCCGAAGATGAAACGTGAAGGTCTTCGCATCCGCGGACTCATCCCACTTCTCGGCGAGACCCGGCACGAGATCGAGCGTGCCGCGCTTGAATTCGACGAGCTGATCGTAGACCGCATGCGCGCCCGCATCGAAGTCGGTGCTCGTCGTGTATTGCGCGGAATCGAAACCGGCGGGGCTGCCTTCGGAACAGAACACGAGCGTCTTGTTCGCCGCCGGTGCGGCTTGCGACGTCAATGCGAATGCGGCAAAGAGGGAAACGGCAAGGAGTCGATGCGTCAGAACCATTTTTCTTGTTTGCTCGGAAGAGTGGGCAAGCCGCCTCGCGGCGGGCATGAGCCATACTCTACCAAGCAAACGTTTTTCGAGCTTGCTACATCGAGCGCAACGCGAAGCGCTTGAGCTTGCCCGTCTCGGTGCGCGGCAACGCCGTTAGAAACGTCACGATGCGCGGATACTTGTAAGGCGCGACAATGCGCTTGACGAACGCCTGCAATTCAGCGATGAGCGCATCGTCGCCGGTGAAACCGGGATTGAGCACGACGAACGCCTTTACCACTTGCCCGCGCGTTTCATCGGGCACGCCGATCACGCCGCATTCCGCCACCGCTTCATGCTGCATCAGCACGCTTTCCACTTCCGGCCCGGAGATGTTGTAGCCCGCCGATACGATCATGTCGTCGGCGCGCGCCTGATAGAACACGTAACCGTCATCATCGATCACGACGGAATCGCCGGGCAAGTTCCAGCCGTCGCGCACGAATTTCGACTGACGTTCATCGGCGAGATAGCGGCAACCAGTCGGGCCGCGCACCGCGAGCTTGCCGATGGTTCCGGGCGGCACCGGCTGCATCGCATCGTCGACGGCCTGCACGATATAGCCCGGCACCGCGCGTCCGATCGCGTGCTCGCGCACGTCCGCACCCGCCGACGAAACGAAGATATGGATCATCTCCGTGCCGCCGATGCCGTCGATCATTTCGATGCCGCTCGCTTCGCGCCATGACGCGCGCGTGGAATCGGGCAACGCTTCGCCCGCCGACACGGTCTTCTTCAGGCTCGACACATCGAAGCCTTCGATGAGCGGCGCCATCTGCCGATAGAACGTCGGCGCAGTGAACATGATCGTCGCGCGAAAGCGCTGCACGGTTTGCAGGAGCGTTTCGGGCGTGAGCTTTTCGAGCAGGATCGTCGACGCGCCCACGCGCAATGGAAAGCACAGCAGGCCGCCGAGGCCGAACGTGAACGCGAGCGGCGGCGTGCCGCAGAACACATCGTCGGCCGTGGGCTTCAGAATGTGTCGCGGGAACAGATCGCACATCGCAAGGACGTCGCGATGAAAGTGCATGCAGCCTTTCGGCGCGCCGGTCGTGCCGCTCGTGAATGCGATGAGGCACACGTCGTCGGCGGCGGTGTCGCAGGCATCGAAATGATCGGGCTTGCTTCGAGCCAGCGATTCGAGCGACGCGGGTGCATCGTCGTGAAACGTCAGCACTTGCGCGAGCGCTTCGCAATGGAAGTCGTCGCCTTTCGTCGTGCAGCGCTGCAGTTCTTCCATGAGACGCACATCGCATAGCGCCGCCGATATCCGCGCCTTCTCGATGATCTGCTTCAGTTCTTTCGCGCGCAGCAGCGGCATCGTCGGCACGACGACGAGACCGGCCTTCAGCGCCGCGAAGAACGCGACGGCCATCTGCAACGTATTCGGCCCGCGCAACAACACGCGATTGCCCGGACGCAAACCCATTTCATCGACGAGCACATGCGCGCTGCGATTCACGAGCGTGCGCAACTCGCGATACGTCGTTGCGTGCGGCTCGCCGTTCGCATCGGACCAGATTGCCGTGCGATCGCCATTTCCGCTTTCGATCGCGCGATCCAGCAATTCGGTCGCGCAATTCACGCGCGCCGGATAAGCGACGTCCGCATTGTCGAGCATGAGCACCGGCCATTGTTCCTGCGGCGGCAAATGATCGCGCGCGAAAGTATCGATGTGTGCCGAGCGTTCCATCGTGTCCTCCGCTTAGTCGGGGATAACAGCCGTGGCTTCGATCTCCACCAGCGCATCGTCTTCGATGAGCGCGACGACTTGCACCGCACTCATCGCGATGTCGTAATCGCCGATCAGCTCGCGGAATGCCGCGCCGATTTCCTTCGCCGCCGCGAGATACGCGCGCTTGTCGGTCACGTACCACGTCATGCGAACGAGATGCTCCGGCTTGCCGCCCGCTTCGCGCAGCACGGCCACGATATTGCGCAGCGCCTGCGCGGCCTGAGCGCCGAATGCGTTGCTGACGAAGCGCGCCTCTTCGTCCCAGCCGATCTGCCCCGCGATGAACACCTGCGTGCCGCGCACCGCGACGCCGTTCGCGTAACCGCGCGGCTTGATCCAGTCCGAAGGCTGAAGGGTCTTTTTCATGAGCGTGATTCCTCTTGAAGTGCGCGGCTCGTGCCCGGCGCGAACCGTTCGATCGCGAGGGCGATGTCGCCGGGAATGGCGATCGAGCGGCCATCGTCGAGCGATGTCGTCACGAGGACCTGCTTCGCGCGAAAGCGCACTTCGCCGTCGCAATGACAGACGATGTCGATGCGGATCGAGCGCTGTCCGACGGAATCGACCGCGAGCGACAGCGTCACCGTTTCGCCCATGCGGCTCGGTCGCGAGAACTCGCAATTGAGCTTGACGATGGGAAGTCCGACGCGGCGCCGCGAGATCATGTGCGCGTAGTCGATGCCGAGCGCATCGTCGAACCAGTCTTCGACGAGCATGTTCGTCATCACCAGGTATTGCGGAAAGTACACGATGCCCGCCGGATCGCAGTGCGCGAAGCGGATTCGCATCGGCATGTCGAAGCGTTGTGTCATCGTTGATGTGCTCCGTGCGCCTTGAGCAAGTCGCGTCCGACGATCAACTGCTGCACTTCCGTCGCGCCTTCATAGATGCGCAGCGCGCGTATCTCGCGATACAGCGATTCGACCGCCGTACCGCTCTTCACGCCGAGGCCGCCCCACAACTGCACGGCTGCATCGATGACCTGTTGCGCGCCTTCGCTCGCGTGCCATTTCGCCATCGCGGCTTCGCGCGTCACGCTCTCGCCCTGATCGCGCAGCCACGCGGCGCGATACACGAGTAGCGCGCTCGTGTCGATGGTCAACGCCATCTGCGCGAGCTTCGCCTGCGTGAGCTGAAAGTCGCCGAGCGTCTGGCCGAACATCTTGCGCGATGCGGCGCGTTCGAGCCCTTCCTGCATCGCGTGACGCGCGAAGCCGAGCGATGCCGCCGCCACCGACGTGCGGAAGATATCGAGCGTGCGCATCGCGATCTTGAAGCCTTCGCCCGCGGCGCCCAGCATCTGACTGCGCGGCACGCGCGCGTTCTCGAAGTGCAGGCGCGCGAGCGGATGCGGCGCGATCACGTCGATGCGTTCGGCGATCTGCAAGCCGGGCGTATCCGCATCGACGATGAACGCGCTGATGCCGCGCGAGCCCGGCGCTTCGCCTGTGCGCGCGAACACGACATGGAAGTCCGCGATGCCGCCGTTCGATATCCACGTCTTGTCGCCGTTCAGCACGTAGGCGTCGCCATCGGCGCGCGCATCGAGCGACATCGCCGCGACATCCGATCCCGCTTCCGGTTCCGACAACGCGAACGCCGCCAATGCAGTGCCGTTCGCGACGCGCGGCAAATAGCGCTCTTTCTGCGCATCGGTGCCGGCGAGCGATATGGCGCCCGAGCCGAGCCCTTGCATCGCGAAGGCGAAGTCCGCGAGGCCGTCGTGTTTCGCGAGCGTTTCGCGCAGCAGGCACACGGCGCGCGTGTCGATCGTATCGTTCGATGCGCCGTATCGGGTGCCGCCGATGCAATGCCTGAGCCATCCCGCATCGCCGAGCATGCGCACGAGGCGCTTGCAGGCCGCGTCGGTATCGGCGTGATCGACATGCTTCAGATGCTCGTTCGCCCATGCATCGGCATCGCGTGCGAGTTCGCGATGTCTCTCATCGAAGAAGGGCCATGCGAGCGCGCTGTGTGGATCGGCGTTCATTCAGTCTCCTTCGAACACGGGACGCGTCTTCCCCGCGAACGCGCGATAGGCGCGCTCGAAATCGCGCGTGCTCATGCAGATGGCTTGCGCCTGCGCTTCCGATTCGATCGCTTCGTCGATGCTCATGCTCCATTCCTGATGCAGCATCTTCTTCGTGATGCCGTGCGCGAAGGTCGGCCCGGCGACGAGTTCGGACGCGAGCTTCGCGGCTTCGTCGAGCAAGGTTTCGGGTGCGCAAAGGCGGTTGTAGAAGCCCCAGTGATAGCCTTCTTCGCCGCTTGCCGAGCGGCCCGTGAAGAGCAATTCGGCAGCGCGTCCCTGACCGATGATGCGCGGCAGAATCGAACACGCGCCCATGTCGCAGCCCGCGAGACCGACGCGCGCAAAGAGAAATGCGAGCTTGCTGCGCGCGGTGCCGAGACGCATGTCGGACGCCATCGCGAGGATCGCGCCCGCGCCCGCGCAGACGCCATCGACGGCGGCTATGATCGGCTGCGGGCAATGACGCATCGCCTTGACGAGATCGCCCGTCATGCGTGTGAAGAGCAATAGCTCGGGCATCGGTAGATCGATCAGCGGTGCGATGATTTCATGCACGTCGCCGCCGGAGCAGAAGTTGTCGCCCGCGCCGTGGATCACGACGGCTTTCACATCGGTCGCATAGGCGAGTTGCCGAAACAGATCGCGCAACTCCGCATACGATTCGAACGTCAGCGGGTTCTTGCGTTCGGGCCGGTTCAGCATGATCGTCGCGACATCGTTCGTGACGGACCATCCGAAGTGCGTCGCGCGATAGTCCGCGAGCGTTACGCGATTGCCGGCGAGAAGCGCATCGGCGCTCGATGAGCTCATCTGTGTCTCCTTAGTCCTTCAGCGTCTTCAGCAGATGCTGCTTCAGCTTGCCGAGCCGCTGATGCGTCTGCGATTTTTCGTTCAGTTCGAGACCGCCGAACATTTCGACGACCCATTGCTCATGCGCGGTCGCCATCTTGTCGAACGCGGCGCGGCCTTGCGGCGTGAGACGCACGCTCGTCGAACGGCGATCGTTCGGATCGGCATAACGCGATACCAGTCCTTCTTTTTCGAGCTGATCCGTGATGCCCGTCACATTGCCGCCGGTGACCATCATGCGGCGCGATAGCTCGGTCATCTTCAGGCCCTCGGGATGACGTTCGAGTTGCGCCATCAGGTCGAAGCGCGGCAAGGTCGTATCGAACTCGGTGCGCAGGCGCTTGCGCAGTTCGGCTTGCACGAGGTTCGTCGTGGTCAGCATGCGCAGCCATAAGCGCAGTCCCATGTGGCTGTCGGCGCCGGTGCTCATCTCGACATCGACGACGTTGTCCGCCGGCTTCTCCACGCCCTTGCGCGGCGCTTTCTGCTCGGTTGCGGCGTTCGTCTTCTTGTTGCCTGCGATGTTGCTCACGTTACTTCTCCACCTGATACGGATATCGACTGGCCGTTCATCGCATCGGAACCGGGCGCGCACAGCCATAGCACGGCGTTGGCGACTTCTTCCGGCTGCACGAAACGGCGTTGCGGGTTGTTGCGCACGAGCGCATCGCGTGCGTGCTGTTCGCTGCGCGCGGTCTTCGACATGATCTGATCCAGCGATGCGCGCAGCAGCTTGGTTTCGGTATAACCGGGGCATACCGCGTTGACGGTTATGCCCTTCGTCGCGACTTCGAGAGCGAGCGCGCGCGTGAGACCGATGACGCCATGCTTCGCTGCGCAATACGCCGCGACATACGCATAACCGATCTGTCCCGCCGTGCTCGCGACATTCACGATGCGGCCAAAGCCACGCTCCAGCATCGACGGCAACACGGCGCGCGTGCAGAAGAACACGCCGGTGAGATTGACGTCGATCATGCGTTGCCACAGTGCCGCATCGGTTTGCGTGAAAGGCGCGGCTTGCGCGTGGCCTGCGTTGTTCACGAGGATATCGGCCGGACCGGCGCGCAAGAAGGCTTCGGCGACGGCGGCTTCATTCGTCACATCGACGCGTATGCACGCGACGTCGGCGTAATCGCGCATCGCGTCGCGTTGCGCTTCGAGGCGCGCGAGATCGCGGCCCATCAGCGTGATGCGTGCGCCGGCATGCGCGAGCGCCTCTGCGCACGATGCGCCGATGCCGCTGCCACCGCCTGTCACGACCGCGTGTTTGTCGGCGAGAGTCGTCATGATCAGACCGTTCCTTCAGCGCGTTGCGCGCGTTCTTGCGGCGTGAGGCGCGCATTGTCGGCGGCCAGTGCGCGCTCGCGTTCGAGATTGCGTTCCAGTTGCGATTTGGCGGCCGCGTATTGCTTCGGCCACGCGATATCGAAGTAGCCGATCTTCGCGGCCTCGTTCAATGTCCACGATGGATTCGCGAGATGCGGGCGCGCCACCGCGCACAAGTCCGCACGTCCCGCGGCGATGATGCTGTTCACGTGATCCGCTTCCGAGATCGCGCCGACCGCGATGGTCGCGATACCCGCTTCATTGCGTATGCGATCCGCGAACGGCGTCTGGAACATGCGCCCGAACACAGGCTTCTCCTGCTTGCTGACTTGCCCTGAAGAGACGTCGATCATGTCCGCGCCGGCGGCCTTGAATGCGCGCGCGATCTCGACGGCGTCGTCGGGCGTCGTCCCGCCATCGACCCAATCGTGCGCGGAAATGCGAACGGACATCGGCTTGTCTTGCGGCCACACAGCGCGCATCGCCTTGAATACTTCGAGCGGATAACGCAGGCGATTTTCGAGCGAGCCGCCGTATTCGTCAGTGCGATGATTCGTCAGCGGCGAGAGAAAGCTCGACAGAAAGTAGCCATGCGCGCAGTGCAGTTCGAGCCAGTCGAAGCCTGCAAGCGCGGCCATTTCCGTGGCGCGCACGAACTGCGTTTCGATCTCGCGCAATTCGTCGTGCGATGCCTCGCGCGACCATTGGCTCACGCCTTGCAGATACTGTTGTGGCGATGCGGAAACCAGCGGCCAGTTGCCATCGGGAAGCGGCTGATCGATGCCTTCCCAGCTCACGCGCGTCGATGCCTTCGCGCCCGCATGGCCGAACTGCATGCCGATCTTCGCATCCGATTGCGCATGCACGAAATCGACGATGCGCTTCCACGCCGCGAGATGCTCCGGCGCATACATGCCCGGACATCCCGGCGTGATGCGCGCTTCGGGCGACACGCAGGTCATCTCGGTCATCACGAGCGCGGCGCCGCCCATCGCGCGCGCGCCGAGATGCATCAGGTGATAGTCGCCCGCGATGCCATCGACGGCGGAATACTGCGCCATCGGCGAAACGACCACGCGATTCTTCAGCGTGACGCCGCGCAATGTGAACGGCGTGAACATCGGCGGAACGGATCGTTGCCGCGCGTTGCGCTCGATGCCCGCACGCGCGGCGAGCCAGTCTTCGAATGAGGCGAGATATCCTGCATCGCGCTCGCGCAGGTTTTCATGCGAAATGCGCTGCGAGCGCGTGAGCAACGAGTATGCAAACTGCTCGGGCTCGAACGACGCGTATCGATCCACATGCTCGAACCACTCCGTCGAATTGCGCGCGGCATTCTGAATGCGCAATACATCGACGCTGCGTACTTGCGTGTAATGCGCGAGCGCGCCGTCGAGATCGCCGTTCTTCATCGCGAACGCAGTGTCGATGCTGTTCGCGAGTTCGATCGCATCTTCGAGTGCGAGCTTCGTCCCCGATCCGATCGAAAAATGCGCGGTATGCGCGGCATCGCCCATCAACACGACGGGCGTCCGTTTGCCATTCGCGGATTCGCGCCAATGCACCCATTCGCGATTGACGACGCGCGGAAAGCGGATCCATTGCGCCGATCCGCGCAAGTGCGTGGCGTTCGAGATCAGCGCGTGGCCGTCGAGATGCTTCGCAAAAAGCTTTTCGCAGAACGCGATGCCGTCTTCCTTGCTCATGTCGGCGAGGCCGGCCGCACGCCATACGCGTTCGGGTGCCTCGACGATGAACGTCGACGTGTCTTCATCGAAGCGATAAGCATGCGCCTGAAACCAGCCCCATTCCGTTTTTTCGAACGCGAACGTGAATGCGCCGAAGCACTTGTGCGTGCCGAGCCACACGAAGCGGCAATCGCGCATGTCGATATCGGGCTGATACGTCGACGCGTATTTCTGCCGAATCGCGCTGTTCAATCCGTCGCTCGCGATGATGAGGTCGGCGTCGTAGTCCTCGTCGTTCGTGACTTGCGTTTCGAAGACGAGCTTCACGCCGAGGTCTTCGCAACGCGCTTGCAGGATATTCAGCAGACGTTTGCGGCCGATGCCGCAGAAGCCGTGACCCGACGAGCGCACGGTGCGCCCGCCGATGTGGACGTCGATGTCGTCCCAGTGATTGAAGGCGTCGAGAATGGCATCGGCGCTTGGCGGGTCCGCCGCGCGCAGGTTGCCGAGCGTCTGGTCGGAGAACACGACGCCCCAGCCGAACGTGTCGTAAGGACGGTTGCGTTCGACGACGGTGATTTCGTAAGCGGGATGGCGGCGCTTCATCAAAAGCGCGAAATACAGGCCCGCCGGACCTCCGCCGATGCAGACGATACGCATGCTTGCTCTCCGACTCGTGTCTTTCCTCGTGATAATTTAGGTTTGGATAATTTAGATGTCAAGTAAAAAGACGACGGAGCGCACCGCGCGTCCGTACTTTTCCCCGCTAGTCTTCGCGGATTTCCCGTGCGCAACGCTGCAAGCGGATGAATGCCCGATATCGCGCGTCGTGAAGGCGCGCGAGATCGCCCGTTGCCGGCGCGTAGGTTTTTTCGACGCGCGCCATGCCGCTCATCGCCGATCGAACGTCGCCGAACAGGCCGCCCGCCACCGCGCCGAGCATCGCGGCGCCGAGCAGCACCGGCTCATCGACCTGCGTGGCCAGCACCGGCTTGCCGGTCGCATCGGCGAGCAGCTGCCGGACGAGATCGAGCCGGCCCGCGCCGCCGCTGATCATCACGCGCTCGATCGGCGCGCCGGCGTCCGCCTGCGCTTCGATGACCTGCCGCAGACCATAAGCGATGCTGCACACGCCGGCGACATACAGCGCGACCAGATTGTCGAGGCCGGCTTCCATGCCGAGACCGGCGATGACCGCGCGCGCGTGCGGATCGGCGAAGGGCGCGCGGTTGCCGAGAAACTCCGGGACGACGTGCAGGCCATCTGCGAGCTTCACCGCGTCCGACAGGCTGCCGGAGCCCTGGGCCGCCAAGCCGGCGAGCATGCCCGGCAGCGATTCGCCGCGCTCTTTCGCGCGAAGCGTGGCTTCGGCGGCGGCGGGATGCATCGCGAGCAGGCGCTCGATCGCCGCGCCGGCGACCGATTGACCGCCTTCGTTGAGCCACGCCTGCGGCACCATCGCCGAGAAGTACGGGCCCCAGACGCCGGGCACGAAGACCGGCTCGGCGGTCGTCGTCATCGTGCATGACGACGTGCCGAACACATAGGCGAGGCACGACTCCGGATCGCCCTGTGCGCCCACGGTGCCGATGCCGCCCGCATGGGCATCGATCACGCCCGCGCCGACCGGTGTGCCCGCGATCAGCCCGAGTTCCGCGGCGGCGCGTTCGGTCAGCCCGTTGCCGAGCCGCGTGCCCGGTTCGACCACCTGCTGGCCGATGCGCGCGAAGCCCTCGTCCGCCAGCGCGCCGAGACCGATGGTCCGGAAATAGCTCTCGTCCCAGCGCCGTTCATGCGCGAGATAGGTCCACTTGCAGGTCACGGTGCAGACCGACCGCGACGTATCGCCGGTCGCGCGCCATGTCAGGAAGTCGGTGAGATCGAAGAATTGCCATGCGGCGTCGAAGACGCGCGGACGGTTTTCCAGAAGCCACAACAGCTTCGGCGTCTCCATTTCCGGTGAGATCCTGCCGCCGACGTATTTCAGCACCGCGTGGCCGGTCGCGTTGATGCGCTCCGCCTGCCCGATCGCGCGATGATCCATCCAGACGACGATGTCGCGTTCCGCCTGCTCCGACGGTCCCACGGGCAGCGGTTTGCCGCCATCGCCGAGCACGACGAGCGAGCAGGTCGCATCGAAGCTGATGCCCGCGACGGACTCCGGCGCGATTGCCGCCTGCGCGAGCGCCGCTTTTACGGCGTGGCAGACGGCGCTCCAGATTTCCCCGCTCGATTGCTCGACGATGCCGCCGCTTTCGTGAAACAGCGTGATGTCCTTTTTCGCCGATGCGGCCATGTTGCCGGCGGTATCGAAAATTCCGGCGCGTGCGCTGCCGGTGCCGACGTCGACGCCAACGACGTAGCGTTCGCCGGCGCTGCGGTTGCTTGCGTTCATCTCTCTGTCCGTGGTTCGGGATAGGGGCGTCGCAGATCGACGCTGTTCGGCAAACCTGCCGCCGAGTAGTATGCCCGAACCCCGAATTCCGAAGACGGCAACGCGAGGCGCTCGTCTAAAGCCGCTACTTGATGAAGCTGAGTTCCTTGCTGATCTTTTCGAGGATCGGCTTCTTTCTCTCGTTGAAGACCGCCTTGTTTTCCTGGATGAGATTGTTGCCCTTGGTATCGATCGAGATGATCAGCGGGCCGAACTCCTTCACGCGGTTGATCCACAAGGTTTCGGGCATGCCGAGATCCTGCCATTCGGCGCCTTCGATTTCCTCGACGAGCGTCGCCGCGAGCACCGCGCATCCGCCCGGGAAGATCGCATGAACCGCCTTGTGCTCCATGCAGCCCGCGGCCGTTTCCGGTCCCATGCCGCCTTTGCCGACGATCAGCTTCACGCCGGTCTGCTCGATGAACTCGCGCTCGAATTTCTCCATGCGCATGCTCGTCGTCGGTCCGATGGACACCATCTCGAACGCGCCGTCGTCCTTCTTGCGCACGATCGGGCCCGCATGAAAGATCGCGCCGCCGTTGAGATCGACGGGCAGCTCGCGCCCTTGCTCGATCAATCGACGATGCGCGACATCGCGGCACGTCACCAGGCGCCCCGTCAGATAGACGACGTCGCCGACCTTCAGATCCTCGAGGTCTTCGCTTTTGATGGGGGTTGTCAGAACCTTCTTCACAGTACGACTCCTTCATGCGAGAGCACTTCGTAGGACATGTCTGCGTTGATGCGGATCTTGCCGCGGCGATGCGCCCAGCATCCGGTGTTGATGGCCACGCCGATGGTCGACGGATGCCGCGCCGACGATTCGATGTTGACGCCCATCACGCTATTGTTTCCGGTGAGCCCCTGAGGGCCGATGCCGACTTCGTTGAGCCCTTGTTCGAGCAACTCTTCCATCAGCGCGGCGCGCGGATTCGCGCTCTTCGAATCGACCGGACGAAGGATCGCCAGCTTCGACAGTCGCGCGGCAGTCTCGACCGAAGTCGATACGCCGACGCCGACGAGCAGCGGCGGGCACGCATTCACGCCGCGCTCGGTGATGACGTCCATCACGAATTCGGCGACGCCTTCATAGCCTTGCCCCGGCATCAGAACCTTCGCCGCGCCGGGAAGCGTGCAGCCGCCGCCCGCCATGTAGACGTCGATCGTGCAGCTGTCCTTCTCCGGCACGATGCGCCAGTCGAGCCACGGAATCTGCGTGCCGGTGTTCGTGCCCGTGTTCTTCTCGTCGAACGTTTCGACGGCGTTGTGACGCAAAGGCCCGAGCTTCGTCGCGCCGGCGGTGGCTTCCTGAAGGATTTCCTCGAGCTCGCCGAGCAGCGGAAAATTCGCGCCCGCCTCGACGAAATACTGGATCACACCCGTGTCCTGACAGCTCGGACGGTTCAGCTTGTCGGCGGCGTCCTGGTTGCTGTCCATCGAATCGTAAATCGACTTGGCGAGCGGATTGGTTTCCATCGTGCGCAATTCCGCGAGCTTCGCCTTGACATCCTTCGGCAGGCGCTTGCCGATATAGGCGGTGAACTTCGCCATGGTGTCCGTGACGGACTGAATGGCCGCTTCCTTTTCCATCTTGATTCCTCTACGACGTGTTGAGTTGGGGGACGCGCGCGTGCTTTTTCAGTGTGCGGCGGCGTTGCTGGTCGATACCGAAGGCTTCTGCGAGCGGGCGAGAAGCAAGGTCAGCACGGCGGACATCACGAGAAGACCGGCGACGAAATAGAGGCCGCCCGCATAGCTGCCCGTCGATTCCTTGAGCCAGCCGATGACGACCGGACCGGCGAAGCCGCCCAGATTGCCGATCGAGTTGATCGTCGCGATGCCGGTGGCGGCCGCCGCGCCGGAGAGAAACATCGTCGGCATGGTCCAGAGCGGCGGCTTCGCGCAACTGATGCCGATGTTCACCAGCGTCAGCGAGGCGATCAGACCGACGACGCTATTGGCCATCGCCGCCACGATCAGGCCGACCGCCGCCGCGACGCACGCCAGCACGACGTGCCAGGTTCGCTCGCCGGTGCGATCCGAATGGCGCGACCACAGCACCATCGCGATGACGGACACGATCGGCGGAATCGCGTTGAGCAGGCCGACGGTCATCGACGACACGCCCAGTTGCTTGATGATCTGCGGCGCCCAGATGCCGAGCGTGTACAGCCCCGCCGACGTGCCGAAGTAAATCAGCGACAGCGCGATTACGCGGGGATTCGCAAGGCCGCTGATGATGCCGTGCTTCGCCGTGGTCGCGCGGCTGGCGGTTTCGGCGTTCATGACATCGACCAGCCAGTTGCGCTCGTCGTCCTTCAGCCATTTGGCCTTCTCGGGCTTGTCGGTCATGTAGAAGAAGACGACCACGCCGAGAATGAGCGCCGGCACGGCTTCGAGGATGAAGAGCCATTGCCATCCGTGCAGTCCCATTACGCCGTCCATTTCGAGCAGCGCGGCGGACAGCGGCGAGCCGAGCGCGGTGGAAAGCGGCGCGGCGGCCATGAAGAACGCGACGACGCCAGCGCGATGCCGCGCGGGAAACCAGTAGCTGAGATACAGGATGATGCCGGGGAAGAAGCCCGCTTCGGCCGCGCCCAGCAGGAAGCGGATGATGTAGAAGCTCGTCGGCCCGGTGACGAACGCCATCGCCGCCGAGATGATCGCCCACGTCACCATGACCCGCGCAATCCAGATGCGCGCGCCGACCTTGTGCAGCACGATGTTCGACGGCACTTCGAACAGGAAATAGCCCCAGAAGAAGATGCCCGCGCCGAAGCCGAGAATCGACGCGGTGAAGCCGAGGTCGGTCTTCATCGTGAGCGCCGCGAAGCCGATATTCACCCGGTCGATATACGCGATGAAGTACAGCAGCATGATGAACGGCACGATGCGCCAGCTGACCTTGCGCAGAGTGCGCTTCTCGATGTCCATTTCCATGGAACGTCTCCTGATTCCGATTGATAGGGTTCGAAACCGTCTGGTGCGGTTTTGATGCCGTCTTCGAACGTCGGTTCGAAGCGGTCGCCCTTTACGTGAGCTGGCGTCTAGGTTAAAACCGTTGGAATCGCGTATGAATCGACTTAAACTTAATTCATCATTGCAAAAAAATCACGAATGGGCACCGACTCGGAACTGGGATTCTTCTGCCTGCTGGTGAAGCAAGGCAGTCTGGCCGCGACCGCGCGAGAGCTGAATCTGACGCCGCCGGCGGTCTCGCGGCGGCTCTCTTCGCTCGAAGACCGGCTCGGCGTGCGCCTGCTCAACCGCACGACGCGGCGCATCAGCCTGACGAGCGAAGGCGAGGTGTATTTCGCGAACGCCCAGCGAATATTGAGCGACATCGACGACATGGAGCGGACGGTCTCCAGCAGCCGGGCCGCGCCGAAAGGACTGTTGCGCGTCAATGCGCCGTTGGGATTCGGGCGGTCGTATATCGGTCCGGCGATCTCGGAATTCAGCGAGGCGTTTCCCGATGTCGAAGTGCAACTGCATCTGACCGATCGGCCGATCAGCCTGCCGGACGAGAGCATCGACGTGTCCGTGCGCTTCGGCGAGATGCCGGATTCACGGCTGATCGCGAAGAAGATCGCGTCGAATCGGCGGCTTCTGGTGTCGTCGCCGGGATATTTGCGTGTGGCCGGGGAGCCGGCGCATCCGCATGATCTGACTTCGCATCAATGCATCGTGCTGCGTCAGAACGAGGCCGCCTATGGCAACTGGCGTCTGACGCGCAGCGGGCGCACGGAGACCGTGAAAGTGCACGGCAAGCTCAGCACCAACGACGGCGAAGTGGCGCTGAACTGGGCGCTGGAAGGGCGCGGCATTCTCATGCGCGCGGAATGGGACGTCGCGAAGTATCTGCGCAGCGGAAGGCTGGTTCAGGTGTTGAGCGAATACGACACGCCGCCCGCCGATATCTACGCGGTCTATCCCGAACGGCTGAATCTGTCGCCGAAGGTCGCGGTTTTCGTCGATCATCTGCGTCACTATCTCGGCCAGCACGCCGATGGTCCGTCGCCCGCCGGCTCGCCGTGGTAGCGGCGCTTCACGCGTCGCCCTTCAGCTCCTGCGCGATGAAGTCGACGAACGTGCGAATGCGGTTCGACATCTGATGCCGCTGCGAGTAGACCGCGAAGATATCGGCGTTGGGCGTTTCGTGGTCGGGCAGCACGCGCACGAGCGAACCATCGGCCAGATACGGCTTCAGGTCCCATTCGGCGCGCATCAGGATGCCGTGGCCTTCGAGCGCCCACTTCACGGCTATTTCGCCGTCGTTCGTCGTGAGCGTGCCGTCGATCCGCACCGCTTCCGTCTTGCGCGACGCGCCGCGTCCGGACGTGAGCCGCCACACGCCGTAGGCTTCGTCGCCCTGACGAATGCCGATGCAGTTATGCCGCGTCAGATCGTGCGGGACGAGCGGCATGCCATGCGCCTCGATATACGACGGCGCGGCGCACAACAGCCGCCGGTTTCCCGCGAGACGCCGCGCGATCACGCGCGTATCGGGCGGTTCGCCGAACCGGATGCAGACGTCGAACTTGTCGTCGGTGAGCGGCGGCGGCGTGACCGACAACTGCAACTGCACCGACACTTGCGGATACATCCTGCTGAAACGCGAAATCAGCGGCGCGACGTGACTGCGCCCGAAACCGAGCGTCGCGTTCACGCGCAGCAGACCTTTCGGGCTTTGCTTGGCGGCGCCGAGCAGTTCGGAGAGTTCGTCGATCTCGTCGAGAATCCGGCGCGCGTGTTCCAGATACAGCTCGCCTTCCGGCGTGAGCATCATCCGCCGCGTCGTGCGATTGACGAGCGCCACGCCGGCGCGCGCTTCCATCTGCGAAAGACGCTTGCTGACGGCCGCCGCCGTGAGGCCGAGCTCGCGCGCGGCCGCGCTCAGACTGCCTGCCGCCGACAGCGTGGAGAAGAAGCTCAGATCGGCGGGCTGGACGGCATCGGGCATCGGTTCATTCGTAACTTCAGGTTAAAGATGCTTTGAGTCTAGCACCGGTTTTGGAGCCGGAATGCGGTTAAAGTTCGCCCATACCCGACAACATCGAAGGACGGAGACATGAAGACCTATCGCATCGCAACGATTCCCGGCGACGGCATCGGCAAGGAAGTGGTTCCGGCGGGCCAGCAAGTGCTCGAAGCGCTCGCCAAGTCCACGCAGGCATTCGCTTTCGAATTCGAGAATTTCGACTGGGGCGCGGACTATTACCGTCAGCATGGCGTGATGATGCCCGCGAACGGACTCGATGCGATCCGGGACAAGGACGCCATTCTCTTCGGCTCGGCGGGCGATCCGGACGTGCCCGATCACATCACGCTGTGGGGCCTGCGTCTCAAGATTTGCCAGGGATTCGACCAGTACGCGAACGTGCGTCCGACGCGCATCCTGCCGGGCATCGACGCGCCGCTGAAGCGCTGCAAGCCCGAAGACCTGAACTGGGTGATCGTGCGCGAAAACTCGGAAGGCGAATATTCCGGCGTGGGCGGGCGCGTGCATCAAGGTCATCCGATCGAAGCCGCGACCGATGTGTCGATCATGACGCGCGCGGGCGTCGAGCGCATTCTGCGGTTCGCGTTCCGCCTCGCGCAGTCGCGTCCGCGCAAGCTGCTGACCGTCATCACGAAGAGCAACGCGCAACGTCACGCAATGGTCATGTGGGACGAGATCGCGAACGAAGTCGCCGCCGAATTCCCCGATGTCAAATGGGACAAGGAACTCGTCGACGCCGCCACCGCGCGCATGGTCAATCGTCCGCAGACGCTCGATACGATCGTCGCCACCAATCTTCATGCCGACATTCTCAGCGATCTCGCCGCCGCGCTCGCGGGCAGTCTCGGCATCGCGCCGACGGGCAACATCGATCCGGAGCGCCGCTATCCGTCGATGTTCGAACCGATTCACGGCTCCGCGTTCGACATCATGGGCAAGGGCCTGGCGAATCCCGTCGGCACGTTCTGGTCGGTCGTGATGCTGCTCGAACATCTCGGCGAGTTCGACGCGGCCAAACGCGTCATGCAGGCGATCGAAGCCGTGACATCCGACAAGTCGCTGCACACCGGCGATCTCGGCGGCACCGCGACGACGGCGCAAGTGACGGCCGCCGTCTGCGCGCTGGTCGACAAGCAGGCGGCTAACGCGGCCTGAATCGGTTGCCCGATGACGTTCCGCGAGCGCGTCTATTTCTCCGCGCCGATGGTCGTCACGGGCTGCCATTTCATCGACTTGACCTGATACAGCGTCGATGTCGGGTTGTTCAGATCGCCGAACTTGTCGAACGAGATATTTCCGGTGATGCCGTTGTACTGGATCGTGCGCAGCGTCTCGATGATCGCGGCGGGCTTCACGGAATTTGCTTTCTTCATCGCGGTGATGGCGAGCCACGCGCAGTCATACGCGAACGGCGCGTAGGTCAGCGTCTCCGCGCCGAAGCGCTTCTTGAATTTCGCGGCGAACGCGCGGCCTTCGGGCAATGAATCGACGGGCCGGCCGTATTCCCAGGCCATCGCGCCTTCAGCCGCGTTTCCCGCTGAACTGATGAACACGCTGTCGGCAATCCCGCCGCTGCCGACGAACTGCGCGCGGATGCCGAGCTGCTTCATCCGCTTGACGATCAGCCCGGCCTGACCATCGAGTCCGCCGAAGTACAGAAGATCGGCGTTGGCGGCCTTGATGTTCGTCAGTTGCGCATTGAATTCGACGGCCTTGTCGTTGGTGTATTCCTCCGACACGACCTGGCCGCCCGCCGCCTGCACCGCCTTCCTGAACTCTTCGACCGCGCCTTGCCCGAAGGCGGTCCGGTCGTCCATGACCGCGATCCGCTTCGCCTTCGTGACCTTCACGGCATACGTGCCGGCGTTGCCGGAATTCTGCGTGTCGGTGGCGATGATGCGGAACACGTTGTTCAAGCCCTGACGCGTAATCGCGGGATTCGTCGCCGCGGGATCGAGCAGCGGAATGCCGGCCTTCCCGAAGATGGGCGCGGAAGGCAGCGCGACGCCGGAGTTGTAATAGCCGACGACCGCAACGACGCCATCGTCGACGAGCTTCTGCGCCACCTGAACGCCGATGCGCGGATCGCCCTGATCGTCGACGGATGCGAGCTCGAACTGGACCGGCTGTCCGTCGATGCTGATGTGCTGGGCGTTGGCTTCTTCGATCGCGAGCCGCACGCCGTTTTCCAGATCCTTGCCGTTCGCGGCGCTGATGCCGGTGAGCGGCGCGGACAGGCCGATCTTGACGGTCTGCTGCGCGCTTGCAATGAGCGGAGCCAGGCAGAGCGCGGACGCCGCGAAGAGGGAAACGAACGTTTTCATGACAGGGCACTCCATCAAGTGAAGGTCATACGCGGTTCGGGCGTTCGCTTAACGCGGGCGAAGGCCGTCATTCGGCTTGTCGTATCGTTTCGGGACTTATTTTCTGTCGAATTCCGGCGGTTCGTATTCGGGGGAAAATACTGATTTCTCCGCGAGCGAACGATTGTTCTGCGGCGCGCCCATCATGAGTCGAGGATTTGCAGATGAATCGGACAGAGAAAGAAAAGATGCTGGCTGGCGAACTGTACACGGCCAACGACGCAGAAATTCAGGCCGATCAGGCAGCGGCGCGCGCATGGATGGCGCGCTTCAATGGCGCGATGGACATGCCGCTCGCACAGCGGTACGGGTTGCTCGCGGAACGGTTCGCCGCCATCGGTCCGGACTCGATGGTCCGGCCGCCGTTTCATTGCGACTACGGCTACAACATCACGCTCGGCGCGGGCGTGTTCTTGAACTACAACTGCACGATTCTCGATGTCGTCGCCGTGGAGATCGGCGACATGACGCAGATCGCGACGGGCGTGCAGATTCTGACCGCCGATCATCCGCGCGATCCTGCCGTGCGCGCGACGGGCCTCGAACTGGGGCGTCCCGTGCGGATCGGCCGCAATGTGTGGATCGGCGCGGGCGCGATCATCCTGCCGGGCGTGACGATCGGCGATGACGCTTTGATCGGCGCAGGCAGCATCGTGACGCGCGATGTGCCCGCCGGCGCCACGGCGGTCGGGAATCCGGCGCGTGTTCGTCCTGCTGTCCGCGACTAGAAGTCCCGATCGCCGTTACCAGTTCTTCGATGCGAGCAGCGCCTTCACCTGTCCGGCGACGATGGTATAGCCGGCGTCGTTGAGATGGATCGCGTCGGAGCGCAGTGAAGACGGCGGAATGTCGTGGCTGTGATCGATGACGTCCTGAGGAAGGCTCGGATTGTAGGCATTGACGAGCGCAGACTCGACGTCGATGAAATTGTCGGGATACGCCGCCTTCAGGGACGCGTTGAGATCGTCGAGATATTTCGCGACTTCTCCGCCCGCATACTCGCCGGTGAAATCGCCCTTGATGATCGAAAGCACCGCGAAGTGCGCGCCCGCGGGCTTGAGCCACTGTACGATGGACTTCACGTCCGCGAGGACGGTCTGTGCGTCATAGCCATTGTTGCGGCCGACCCAGATGATCGCGGTCCATGTGTCATAGCCTTCCGAATCGCCGAGGAATGCCGATCCGGCGGCGCAAGGCACTGCCGATCCGGCGCTGTCCCGCACGAACGTATAGGTTTCGGTCGTCGATGGCGGCCCGCCGTCCGCTGTGCGCTGGAGCGCGCCATGCACCGAGCAGAGCGTGCCCGGCTTGCTCCGAGCGACGTCATCGGCGGGTGTCGAGAGCATGTCGATCGACACGCTCGAAAGATGGACCGCCGTGTTGCCCGCCGGCACGGCGTCGCCATCGACCGTGACCGTCGATGGCAATGCTCCGACGCGCGCCGCGATCTGCGTCGATGTCTGCCCGCCGATGCCGAGATTCGCAAAGGTCCGATTATTTAGTATGCCGGACAAAATTGCCGGGTATCCGCCGATATCCGATCCGACTCCCTGCGTCAGGCTATCGCCGATGGCAACGATATTCGGCGACGAACCCGCGGGCGTGGCAGCCGGAGCAGGCTCTGAAGCCGGCGTAGGCGCGGTCGCGGTGGACGTGCTTTGAACGCCCGAAGAACTGTCGCCGCCGCCGCCGCAAGCCGCCAGCAACGAAGTGGCGGCCAATGCCGCCACGAGTGCCTGAATCCGGTTCATGTCTCCCCCAAGTCGACTGGACGTCGTTGTCATTGCCTGCGAGGGTACTGTCATGAAACCGGGGACATGCCGGCCCGACGGAAATCGCCAAGACGTTGTCGGCCTGGAACCTGTCCGGCGCGCGCATCCGCATGTCGCGTTGCGACTAACTGCTTACTCAAACTTCGCGATCGGGCAGCAACGCCGCAAGCAGCCGCCGTAACTCCAGACATTCCTTTTTCGTCAGCCGCGCGGTGAGAATGCGCTCGACTTCCTCGACGCGCGGACGCAGCGCCGCCAGTTGCTTCTTTCCGGCCGGCGTCAGGAAGAGCACGTAACTGCGCTTGTCGACGGGATCGTCCGAGCGTTCGATGAGACCGTTGCGAACCATGCGCGCGACGAGATCGGCGATCGTCGAACGGTCCACATCGAGTTCATCGCCGAGCTGGCGCTGATTGACGCCTGGCGTTTCGTGCAGGACCTCGAGCGCCGCGTACTGCACGCTCGTAATCTCGGCGGAAACCTCGGCGAGCCAAACCGCGACATGGCGCTGCTGCGCGCGACGCACGAGGCTGCCCGTGTATCGCGACAGCGCGCGGTCATCTTCTTTATTCGGCAATTTGATCAGTTCATGAGCGGGTTGAAGCACGCGGAAAGATCGGATCGAAAAAGGCGTTCAGTTCCGCGTACGCGTCCAGGGGCAGGACATGCGCGACGTATTGATCCGGACGGACCACGACGATCGCGCCCCGTTCGCGATCGATGCCGCGCTCGTGGAAAATATCAGTCGCCGCATCGTTGGTAAATGCTTTCTCGTAGTCGACCAGACCATAGCGCCCCTTGCGCGGCAGGAGAATGCCCGGCAGTTCATTCAACGCGACGTCCCGATGATCCCGCTGCAACACCGCGCGCAGATCGAGAACGCTGTCCGGATCGGCGCCTTCCGGCGTCACGCGCCGCAGAACGGAATCGGGCGAAGCGCAAAGATGTTCGCACAGCGCATGCAGCGCGCGGCCGTTCGCATCAGCAAACGCATACAGACGCCAGCGGCCATCGGCGCGCGCGACGTGTCCGAGATGCATCGGCTTGGCATCGGCCAGACGAATCACGGGCGACGAGTGAAAGCGCGTGCCGATCGCGAAGCCGCTCGCGAGCGCCTGATGCGTCGGCTCGCCCGTCAGCATGGCCGGACGGTAGCGCGTCGCGACGCCCGCCGTGTAGCGGCCCGCGCGCACGAAGTACGCCTGAAGCTCGGCGGGATCGACGCCGCCCGCTTCGGGCCGGTTTGGGTCTTTGGGCGGTGCGGCCATCATGGCCGACCATTCCTTGTCGAAATCGATGAGCTCCTGCGCGATCGGCTGACGTTCGTCGGAATAGGTGCGCAGCAGGTCGGCGTCGCCGAGTCCGCGCAGCACCGCGCCGAGTTTCCAGCCGAGATTGAAGCCGTCCTGCATCGAGACGTTCATGCCCTGGCCGGCCTTCGCGCTATGCGTGTGGCAGGCATCGCCCGCGATGAACACGCGCGGCTCGCGACTCGTGCCATCGGCGGCGATGGCATCGTCGAAACGGTCCGTCAGACGCTGCCCGACCTCGTACACGGAGAACCACGCGACCTCCTTCACGTCGAGCGAATAGGGATGAAGGATACGTTGCGCGGTCTGAATGATGCGATCGACCTTGATCTGCTTGATGGTGTCGCGATTGTCCGCCGTGACCTCGCCCAGATCGACGTAAAAGCGCACCAGATACCCGCCTTCGCGCGGAATGATGAGCAGATTGCCTTCGCTCGCGGATTGAATCGCGACCTTCAGACGAATGTCGGGGAAGTCCGTGACAGCGAGCGCATCCATCACGCCCCACGCGTGATTGGCCGCATCGCCACGCAGCGTTTGCCCGATGGCCGTCCGCACGCGGCTGCGCGCGCCATCGCAACCCACGACATAACGCGCGCGCACGGTGACGGTCTCGTCGAGCCGCGCCGCATCGGTGCGCCGCAGCGTGACTTTCACCGGATGATCGCCGTCGCCGTCGCCGTCGCCGTCGCGCTCGACATCGACGACTTCGAGATCGTAGTCCGGTTCGAGACGCAAGGCGGAACGCCGCATCACACCCAGCAGATAGTCCTGCACGCGCGCCTGATTGACGATGACGTGCGGAAACTCCGACAAACCTGTTTCGGTATCCTGAACGCGGCCGGTACGCCTGATCGCGCCGCGATCTTCGGCATCGGGCCGCCAGAAAGCCGTTTCGTTGACCCAGTACGCCTCGCGCTGCAGGCGATCGCTCAGGCCGAACGCATTGAACATCTCGACGGTGCGGCACGCGACGCCGTCCGCCTGGCCCATCAAGAGCGGTCCGGAACGGCGCTCGACGATGCGCGTATCGATCGTCGGAAACTGCGAGAGTTGCGCGGCCAGCACGAGTCCCGCAGGCCCGCTGCCGACGATCAGGACATCGACCGTTTCGGGCATGTCGACGCGAGGCGCGTCGCTGGCGGCAGGTTCGATCGTCGGATCGCCGACGCGGAAACCGTCGAGATGAAATTGCATGGTGTCTCCCTCTTTGACTGGATGTCTCGATGGCCTGAAATATACTCCGTACACCAACTATATCAAAGCGATTCCGACGAACTGGATGTTTACCCCTAGATCGGCGCGTCTCGTGCAGCAAAGCATGGCGGGTTGCGTCGGCTGGCTCGGGCCGCAGCGTGCGTTCTGCGCGCGTGGCGGCATCGACGAATGCGGATATATTCAGTTGCGTGGCGGCGGGCGATCGGCTCGTACATCTGATTCGCTCGGATCGGCGACGGCGATCTGGATCGTCAGCCGCACGGGCGGCTGAGCCGCGCATGTGATGGAGCAGCGCACGCAGACTTTCCTGCTGCGTCCGCGGGCGAAGTATGAGATGACGCCGTCATCCGAAAACGCGACCGGTTCGCAGGAATCGCGTGCGGCGGGAAACGATCAACCAAGGAGGCATCCATGGTCATCACGAACTCGCAGTCCGGCACGAACGTCGAGGAAATCGCCGCTGGCGTGTATCGCATCAACACGCCCGTGACGCTGCCCGGCGATGCGGGCGGTTTTTCCTTCAACCAGTATCTGATCGTCGATGACGATCCGCTGCTCTTTCATACCGGTCCGCGCAAGATGTTCCCGCTCGTGCGGGAAGCGCTCGCGAGCGTGATCGATCCGGCGCGCTTGCGGCACATCGCGTTCTCGCACGTCGAAGCGGACGAGTGCGGTTCGCTCAACGAGTGGCTTGCGGCGTCGCCCGATGCCACGCCGCTGTGCGGCACGGTTGCGGCGATGGTGTCGATCACCGATCTCGCCGATCGCGCGCCCGTCGCGCTCGGCGACGGAGAATCGATCCCGCTCGGACGTCATCGCGTGCGATGGATCGACACGCCGCATCTGCCGCACGCCTGGGAGTGCGGCTTCATGATGGAAGACAGCACGCGCACGCTGTTATGCGGCGATCTGTTCACGCAAGGCGGCGCGACGCTGCCCGCGTTGACCACCGGGGATATTCTGGGCCCGAGCGAAGCGTTCCGGCGCAGCATGGATTACTTCTCTCACACGCGTAACGCGGACGCGATGTTCGAGCGCCTCGCGCAACTCGCTCCGACCACGCTCGCCTGCATGCACGGCAGCGCGTGGAGCGGTGACGGCGCTGCATTGCTGCGCGCATTGGCGCAGAGCGTGAAGCAATGAAACGTCCGACGTCATTCGATAACGAGTTTCGTCAGACACATTCCTTTCGCCCCGACGACACAGCCCGTCACGACATCGAAACGCAGGCCGTGCGCGGGGCATTGAAGGATATGTCCGTCGAGCCGGCCGTTCGCGAGCGAAGCGCCGTTGTGCGGACATGAATTGTCGATCGCGTGAACGACGCCTTCGATATTGAAGAGCACGACGCTGCGTCCATCGACGAACGTGAGCGTGCGCGCGCCGGTCTGCGGCACGTTCTCCGGCGCGATCGATAGTTTGTGTGTCATCGCGGATTCAATGCCACGGACTCAGGTCATCGCACGGCGTGTGCGCGTCCATCCAGTCGTAGGGGCCGTATGACGCTCCCCACGCCCATGTCCGCGTGGACGTCGAGGTCGACGGGACCTCCGGTTTCGATTGTTCGACGGTGTCGGCGGTTTCGGTCGACGAAGCCGTGTGCTGGCGATCGGTCATTGCGGTTTCTCCTTGAAGTGGCGTGAATTTATCGGCTGATTTCGGTTGCTTGCTGCTCTGATGCACGTCCGCGCAGCGCGTCGATCTTGTCGAGATCGCGTGCATATCTCGCTCTGCCGAGCGCGAATGCGACCATTGCCGCCACGCCGACGAGCGGAATCACCTGTAACGCGCCCAACAGACCGATGCGGTCGGCGATCGCGCCCGTCACGAGCGGGCCGGGCGCGAGGCCGAGCAGGTTGTTGGCGAGCGTGAGCGTCGCGAATGCGGAGGCGTGGATCGTCGATGGCGTGAGGTTGGCCACCATCGCGCCCGCCGGCCCCGACGTACCCGCGACGACCAGAATGCCCGCGCCGAGCAGCACGAGCTGCAATGCGCCTGGCGCAACGCGGAAGCCGATGGACAGCAGCACGATCGAGATCAGGCAATAGGCCAGCGCCGTGATCCACTTGCGCGACGGCGCGTTGCGGCAAATCTTGTCCGTGACGACACCGCACGCGACCATGCCGATGCCGCCGAGCAGCACGAAGACGGCGGCGCCTGCCGCGGCCTTGTCGGCGGGCATCGCGTAGTAGCGGTTGAGGAAGCTCGGCATCCACGCGATCACCGCGCCCATGATGAAAAGCTGCAAGCCGCTGCCGACGTACGCGCAGACGACGGAAACCGTCGAGAAGAGTCCGGCCAGCAGCGCGCGCAGACTCGTGCGGATGCCGTCCGCCTGTCGCGTGGCGGGTTGCGCGTCGCCATATCGCGCGGCGATGCGCTTGTCGGAAACCGTCAGACGATAGACGATCACAAGCACGATGCCGAAGATCGCCATCGCCGCGAACGAGGCACGCCATCCGAAGTGCATGGCGACGAAGCCGCCGAGCGCCATGCCGAGCACCGAGCCGAACGCACCGCCGGCCATGAACGCGCCGGTGAGCGTGGAGCGCAAGTGCGCGGGGAAAATGCTGAGAATCAGCGCGATGCCGACGCTGCCGTAAGCCGCCTCGCCGAGACCGACGCAGGCGCGCGCCACGAGCATTTCGCCGTAGTTGGTCGCGATCGCACAGCCGAGCGTCGCGAGACTCCAGAGCGTCGCCATCAGAACGAGGCTGCGCACGCGGCCCCAGCGGTCGGCGAGCACGGAAAGCGGAAAGGTGAGTAGGCCGACCATCAGCGCGACGACGCCGCTCAACGAGCCCAACTGCGTGTCGGAAAGGCCCCATGCCTGCTTGAGCAGCGGAAACACCGCGTTCAGCACTTGCCGGGACATGTAGTCCGATAAAAGCAGACCGAAGGTCAGCGCGAAAACGATCCACGCGTATTTGCGTGATTTGGCCGTGGCGGTGTTGTCGTCACACTTCGCCGGCTCGATGCAATGAATATCCAAGATTGTCTCCTCCGATGTCCGGCTTCCGGCAGGACGCGTGAGCATCCCGCCATCGCCGTGGAGTGTTGATGTCAGGCCGCGCGCAGCGGCAGATTGACCTGGCCGGCCTTGCGGTTCGGCGCCATACCGTTGGCGGCGAGCGTTTCGTCGATGGTTTCGTATTGCACGCCGATGCGATAGATCTCGCGCGCTTCCTTGCCGCTCGCGATCTCGCGTCCCAGTTCGCGCGCCACGCGCACGCACTGCTCGATCTGCTGCACCGACGTGAAACGGTTGCCGTGCTGATCGATGATCGTATCCTCGATGCCGCAGCGCGGATGCAGGCCCATCGACATCGCCATCATGTTGAACGGCAGCACGTTCTTCAGCAGCGACTCCGCCGTGAGCGTGCAGCCGTCCGGCGCGCGATGCACGAAGTTGAAGAAGTTGAACGGATTCGGACCGTCGAAGCCGCCGCCGATGCCGATCCACGTCAGATTCAGCGGCCCCTTGTACACGCCCTTGCGCACGAGGCGTTCGAGCGTCTCCAGCGCGTGGATGCCGGTCAACTGGAAATGCGGCTGGATGCCGGACGCCTGCAGACGGCGCAGATGCTCCTCGACCCATGCGGGGCCGGCGGGAACCGTCATTTCCGCGTAGGCGGCCATGAACGCCGGGTTGGAGAGCGAAGTGCCCGCCAGATACTCCGGATACAGCAGCTCCATGATGTTCATCTGCGTCGTGTTGATCGCGACGGTCACCTGATCGGGCTTCGGATCGAGTTCGGCGAGCATGTGACGCGTATCGTCGGAGAGCCACTTGGCCGCCTGACCGTCGTCTTCCGGCGCGAACGAGATCGAACCGCCGACCTGGATGATCATGTCCGGCACCGCCGCGCGCACGCCGGCGATCAGCTCGTTGAACTTCGAGAGGCGCTTGCTGCCCTTGCCGTCGAGTTCCCGCACATGCAGATGGAGAACCGTCGCGCCCGCGTTGTAGCAGTCGACGGCTTTCTGCACCTGCTCTTCCATCGTCACGGGGATATCTTCAGGGAAATCTTCCGGCATCCACTCGGGACCGTAAGGCGCAACGGTGATTACGACCTTGTCCTGGTTTTCGGGGTGCAGGGAATCGTCGAGGAATTGCATGTTCGCTCCTGTGAATTGGATTCGTTGACCTGAACCCATCGTAGTGGAGAGATGTCTCGTGCAACCCTCTCGCGTCGGGAGGGGAGGGCGCGATATTGAGGGCGCGATCTGCAGCCGTTGCCCCTCCCGCCGCGAGAGGGGTTTTGACCGCGCGCTTTCCGTATTCTTGCAACATGACTTCACGCGCCGTGAAGCGGCCGATTACGCGGCTGCCTTTTCGATCACGACGTCCGGAAGCAACAAGATACGGAGACCTTATGAAACTCGGAAGAATTCCATGCTTCGCCGCGTTGCTCGCGTGCTCAGGCGCTGCGGCGGCACAAGGTTCGGTGACGCTTTACGGCGTCGTCGATGCAGGCTTGCTTTATCAGAGCACGTCGGCCGCGTCGTTCGCGCCGAACGCGCCCAATCTGGGCAAGGTGTATCGCTACAAGGACGGCGGCATCTACGCCAGCTACTGGGGCCTTAAAGGCTACGAAGATCTCGGCGGCGGATATCGCGTCAACTTCAGGCTGCAGGGCACCTTCGATTCGGGCAGCGGCCGCTTCGGTCTGTCCGATACACCCGGCGTGCCCGCGCAGTTCAACCAGTTCGCGACGCTCGGCATTTCCGGCCCGTTCGGCACGTTCAACGCGGGCCGCCAGATCGTGCCGATGGTCTACGCAATGTTCGATACCGACGTGCGCGGCGCGCAGTACTTCGGCAGCATTCTCACCGCGTGGCTCGGCATGAATCAGGCCGCCGGCTGGCCGGGCACCAGCACGAACGGTCCGATCGGCGCGCTGTACGACAGCAACGCGCTCGTCTACGAATCGCCGAAATTCTATGGCGCGTCGCTCGCGCTCGAATACGCGCCGGGCGGCGTACCGGGCGAATTCCAGGGCGGCACGCGCGAGTCCGCCGTGGTCAAGTATTCGAACTTCGGCCTGAACCTCGCGGCGGTCTACTACAACGGACACGATGCGAACCCGCTGCCCGGCGTCGCGGCGACCGGCCTCAACAACAACCGGCTCGTCTACTTCGGCGCGATGTACACGTTCAGCGACATTTCGGTGTCCGGCTCGTACAGCCACGGCAAGAATCCGGCGAACGCGGGCCGCGCGGACTACGACCTCTATTCGGCGGGCCTCGGCTATCGCTTCTCGCCGGTGTTGAAGATGACTTCGGGCTTCTATTACCTGAAGGACAACAACAACTCGACGAATCATTCGAGCGAATTCGCGCTCGGCGCGGAGTACAGCCTGTCGAAGCGCACGCTCGCTTATGCGCAAGTCGGCTATGTCGACAATCACGGCACGATGAACCAGACGATCGTCTACGGGCAACCCGTGGCTCCGGGCGAGTCGACCACCGCGGCGATGATCGGCCTGCGGCACAACTTCTAAGACGATAAACGGAGCAACCATGAAGAAAATCATGTCACGCAATGCGGTGGGCGGCGCAGCGATCGTGATGGCGTCGATGAGCGCCGGCCTCGAATCGAGCCAGTCGATCGCGGCGGCGAACGCGCCTTCGATGGCCTCGGCCGCGAGCGCACCTGTCGCGACGCGCAAGGAGAATCGCGCGCTGCGCAAGCTCGTGTACGCGGCGTTCGCGAAGGACAAGAGCATCGATGCGGGCGATATCGGCGTGAGCGCGAAAGACGGCGCGGTGACGCTGACGGGCACCGCGGCCGACGCGGCGCAGATCGAGAAGGCTGCAACGCTGGCAAAAGGCGTCCCGGGCGTGACGTCTGTCACGAACAAGCTGACCGTCCGGCGCAATTTCGCGCAATAACGGAGATTGCATGAGAACGATGGAATACAGCATGGCGACGATCGACGAATTCGTCGGCCAGGAATTGGGCGTGTCGGACTGGGTCATCGTCGATCAGGCGCGCATCGAGGCATTCGCGCAATGCACGGGCGACATGCAGTGGATTCACGTCAACGAGGAACGCGCGAAACGCGAGAGCCCGTTCGGCGGAACGATCGCGCACGGCTATCTGACGCTGTCGCTCCTGGCGACGCTCGCGATCGAAGTCGGCCTCATTCCGCCCGATGCATCCGCCGCGCTGAATTACGGACTCGACAAGGTGCGCTTCATGACGCCGGTGCGATCGGGCAAGCGCGTGCGATGCCGCGTCGTGCTCAGTGCGGTGGAGCGCAAGGACGGCGGACGCATCCTCGTGAAGACGGACAGTGAATTGCAGATCGAAGGCGAGACGAAGCCGGCGCTGATCGCACAAACGCTCGCAATGCTCGTCGCGTAACGGCGGCGCGTGGAAGGAATTTCAAATGATCAACGAGAACGAAGGCCTCACGGCCAGCGCCGCCGACGGCATGCTCGGACCCAACCCGTTCGTCGGATTGCGCGCGGTCGACATGTTTGCGGCTGCGGGACAGATCGGCGCTCAGGCGATGCTGCATCCCGCGTTGCTGATGGGACAGACCGCGGCGCTCGTGCGCGATCTGAGCTCGGCGGTCAACGGCGCTCACGCGCCTTCGCCGCAGCAAGGCGACAAGCGATTCGCCGATCCGGCATGGCGCGAACAGCCGCTGTATCGCACGACGCTGACGGGGTATCTGGCATGGCGCGATGCGCTCGCCGGATTCATCGATCGGTCCGCGCTCGACGATGCCAGCAAGGAGCGCGCGCAGTTCGTGATGTCGCTCCTGACCGATGCGCTCGCGCCGACCAACACGCTCGCGGGCAATCCGGCGGCGCTGCGCAAGCTCGTCGACACGCGCGGTGCGAGCGTCGTCGCCGGCATGCGCAACATGCTCACCGATACGCTCAACAACAAGGGCATGCCTTCGCAGGTCGACAAGCGCGCGTTTCGCGTCGGCGGGAATCTCGCGACGACGCCGGGCGCGGTCGTCTTCCGCAACGAAGTGCTCGAACTCATCCACTATGCGCCGGCGACGCCGAACGTCCGCGCGCGTCCGCAGCTCATCGTGCCGCCGCAGATCAACAAGTTCTATATCTTCGATCTGTCGGCGGGGAAGAGCATCGTCGAATATCTGGTGCAGAGCGAGTTCCAGGTGTTCGCCGTGAGCTGGCGCAATCCGACCGAGGCGCAGCGCGACTGGGACATGGACACGTATGTCGCCGCGCTCATCGAAGCGATCGACGCGGTGCGCGACATCACCGGTCACGCGGATGTGAACCTGCACGGCGCGTGCTCCGGCGCGATGACGATCTCCGCGCTGCTCGGCCATCTGGCGGCGCGCGGCGACAAGACGGTCCACGCGGCCACGCTGATGGTCGCCGTGCTCGACAGCAGCGCCGATTCGCAACTCGGTCTCTTTACGACGCCCGAAGCCATCGAAGTCGCCAAGCGCAACAGCCGCGCGAAGGGCGTGCTGCCCGGCGAGGAAATGGGCCGCGTGTTCGCATGGATGCGGCCGAACGATCTCGTCTGGAGCTTCTGGGTCAACAACTATCTGATGGGCGAGGCGCCGCCGGCCTTCGACATCCTCTACTGGAACAACGACACGACGCGCCTGCCCGCGAAGCTGCACGGCCAGTTGCTCGACATCTTCACGCGCAGCCTGCTCAGCGAGCCGGGCAAGCTGACGGTGCTCGGCACGCCGGTCGATCTGTCGAAGGTCGAGTGCGACACGTATGTGATGGCCGGCATGACCGATCACATCACGCCGTGGAAGGGCGTCTACAACACGGCGCGCGCGTTCGGCGGCAAGACGCGCTATGTGCTGAGTTCGAGCGGGCATATCCAAAGCCTCATCAATCCGCCGGGCAATCCGAAGGCGAAGTTCTTCCGTAACGACGCATTGCCCGAAGACGCCGATGCATGGTTCGCCGGCGCGCGCCCCGAAGCGGATTCGTGGTGGAGCGACTGGCGCGACTGGCTTGCGCAACGCTCGGGCGAACTGCGTCCCGCGCCGCGAGCCCTCGGCAACCGGCGTCACAAGCGACTGGCCGACGCGCCCGGAACGTATGTCAGCGAGGCCTGAAGCGAAGCGTCCAAACGGAAAACAAAGATGAAAAACGTGCGCGCACCGGAAATACAGACTGTTTCGCTGGATGGCCAAACGCTTCGCGTGGGCATCTGGCG
Source organism: Caballeronia sp. ATUFL_F1_KS4A (assembly GCF_023630905.1). Classification (NCBI taxonomy): domain Bacteria; kingdom Pseudomonadati; phylum Pseudomonadota; class Betaproteobacteria; order Burkholderiales; family Burkholderiaceae; genus Caballeronia; species Caballeronia sp. ATUFL_F1_KS4A. The sequence continues at coordinate 225,215 of NZ_JALQEB010000037.1, forward strand.
TGGCAACGAGACTTCGCCGCCGCTCGTCGTGTTCAACGGCATCGGCGCGAATCTCGAACTGATTCAGCCATTCGCCGATGCGCTCGGCGATGTCGAAGTCGTCGTCTTCGATGTTCCCGGCGTCGGCGGATCGCCCGCGCCGCTCGTGCCGTATCGCTTCGCGACGCTCGCGGTGATGACCGACAAGCTGCTCGGGAAGCTCGGCTACGAAGGGCCGGTCGACATTCTCGGCGTGTCGTGGGGCGGCGCGCTGGCGCAACAGTTCGCGTATATGTATCCGTATCGCTGCCGCAGGCTGGTGTTGGCCGCGACATCGCCGGGCGTCATCATGGTGCCGGGGCGGCTATCGGTGCTGTCGAAGCTCGTCGGCGCGCGGCGTTACCGCGATCCGGACTATCTGCGGGAAGTGGGCGCGGAGATTTACGGCGGCGCTTACCGGCGCGATCCCGCGCTGCTGGCGGAACATGGCCGTCACATTCGCGCGCCGGGCGGACGCGGATACATGTATCAACTGCTCGCGACGTGCGGATGGAGCAGCCTGCTCTGGCTCGGCTCCCTGCGCCAGCCGACGCTCGTCATGCACGGCGACGACGATCCCATCGTTCCGCTCGTCAACGCGCAAATCCTTGCACGCCGCATCCGGCGCGCGACGCTGCATGTCATCGAGGACGGGCATCTGTTTCTCATCACGCGAACATGCGAAGTCGGGCCGCTGGTGCGCAGTTTCCTGGCGAGCGAATAGCGAAAGAAACGCGTATCGTGTCGGATACCTCGGACTCGCATCGTGCTTCATGAACCTCATTCGCCTCGACATGCGGCGCGCGATTGTCATCGCCGCCGCCAGCTTCATGCTCGCGCTGACAGGATGCGCGTCTTCTTCACGCGATGCGCAATCGTCGCTCGATGCCGCCATTAACGGATCGCAACGCAGCGACAAGGCGAGGGCGCGCGACGTCTATCGTCATCCGAGAGAAACGCTGCAGTTCTTCGAGCTGACTCCGACCCAGGCGGTGCTCGAAATCGCGCCGGGCGGCGGGTGGTACACGGACATACTCGCGCCCTATCTGCACGATTCGGGTCAGCTTTACGAGGCGCAATATCTGAGCATATCCGCCGACCTCGCCGCCGAGGACAGCGAAACCGACGCCGCTTATCGGCGCAAGCTCGCGGCTGCGCCCGCGGTGTATGGAAACGTCGTCGTCGGCACGTTGCACGCGGGGCGCTTCATCGGCTTTAACGCGCATGAGCGGTTCGACCGCGTGTTCACGTTCAGGAACATCCATAACTGGATCAAGGACGGCCAGATCGATGCAAACCTGCGCGCGTTCAATGACGCGCTCAAGCATGGCGGCGTGCTCGGCGTGGAGGAGCATCGCGCGCGGCCGGGAACGACCGTGCAGCAAATGATCGATTCCGGCTACGTGACCGAAGCATTCGTGATCGAGCACGCGCAAGCAGCGGGTTTCGTGCTGGTTGCGCGCAGCGAGATCAACGCGAATGCAAAGGATACGAAGGACTATCCGAACGGCGTGTGGTCCTTGCCGCCCACTTACCGGGGCGGCGATGTCGACCGGTCGCGTTACGCCGCCATCGGCGAGTCGGATCGCATGACGCTCAGGTTCGTCAAGCCTTAGTGACGTCTCAGACCTGAGCGATGCCGCCGTCGACGAAGAATTCCGCGCCCGCGACGAAGCTCGATTCATCGGATCCGAGGAACAGCACGACCTTCGCGACTTCGTCCGGATCGCCGACGCGTCCGAGCGGCACGTTCGACGCCATGTAGTCGAGCAGGCCTTGCTGCTGCGCCGGATCGGGGCCGGCCAGCTCGACGAGACCAGGCGTTTTCACCGGCCCCGGGCTGACGACGTTCACGCGAATTCCGCGATCCTTCAGGTCCAGCGTCCAGCTACGCGCGAGGTTGCGCACGGCCGCCTTCGACGCGCTATAGACGCTGAACGCGGCGGTGCCCACGCTGCCCGCCGTCGACCCGGTCAGGATCACCGACGCGCCGTCGCGCAGCAGCGGAAGCGCCTTCTGAACGGTGAAGATCGTGCCCTTCACGTTGCGCCCGAACGTGTCTTCGTAGTGCTCTTCGGTGATCGCGCCGAGCGGCAGCATCGAGCCGCCGCCGGCGTTGGCGAACAGCACGTCGATGTGCGAATGCTTCTGCTGAACGGCATCGTAGACGCGGTCGATATCCGCGAGGTTCGACATGTCCGCGCGGATGCCGACGACGCGGCCCTTCATCGACTCGACAGCCGCGTCGAGCTCCTTCTGACGACGGCCGGTGATGAACACCGACGCGCCTTCCGCCGCGAAACGCGCCGCCGTTGCATAGCCGATTCCGCTGGTGCCGCCCGTCACGACCACGACCTTGTTTTCGAATTTGCCAGTCATTTGAGTTCTCCGTTGGTTTCGCGTCGCACGTTGCGTCGCGTTGAAGACATCATGCCGATGAGACAATCGGCGCGGTAGACTGCGAAACTGGGTTTGATAGTTCCAAAAATGGGTCAATCGAGGCAATCGGCATGGCGGACATCAACGATTACGTTCTATTTGCGGAAGTCGTCGGGCATGGAGGCTTCGCGGCGGCGAGCCGCGTCCTGCGCACGCCTAAATCGACGATCAGCCGACGCATCGCCGGGCTCGAAGCGCGGCTCGGCGTGCGCCTGATCGAACGTTCGACGCGCCGCTTTCGCGTGACCGACGTCGGACAGGCGTTCTACGAGCGTTGCCGGACGATCGTGCTCGACGTGCAGCAAGCCGATTCGGTCGTCTCCGAAGCGCTCAGCGAACCGCGCGGCGTGATCCGCTGCAGTTGTCCGCTCGGTCTCATGCCGACTTTGTCGAAGGCATACAACACGTTTCTGACGCGCTTTCCGAAGGCGCGCTTGCAGGTGATCGCCGTGGATCGTCCCGTCGATCTGATCGAGGAACGCATCGACATTGCCATTCGCGTGCGCGTCAGGCTGGACACGGACGCGTCGTTGATCGTGCGGACGCTGGGGCATTCGAGCCGCATTCTGGTGGCCGCGCCCGTCGTCGCGTCGCTTTGCACGAGCGGCGACATTGCGGTGTTATCGACATTGCCGACGCTCGCGACCACCGATCAGATGGGCGAGATCGAATGGCAATTCACCGGACCGGATGGCGCGTCGCATACGATCCGCAGCGAGCCGCGCATGACGTGCGTGGACTATGTCTCACTGCGCGATGCGACGATGGCTGGGCTCGGCGTCGCCTTGCTGCCGGATCACGTTTGTCGCGAGCAGGTCGCGAGCGGCGAGCTCGTGCATGTATTTCCGTCGTGGAAAACCGAAACCGGGATCGTCCACCTCGTCTTCACGACCCGTCGCGGGCTGCCGCCTGTCGTCCGCGCGTTCATCGATCATGTGGCGTCCATCTTTCAGCTTTGAATCTCGCTCACGGAATGCGATAGCTGCCGGTCTTCTTGCCGACGTAGTTATATGTCCCTTTGTCCGAGGGCAGGGCGACGACTTGCTGCCAGTCGAACTGACCTTCGATGCCCTTGTATTTTCCCGTGCCCGAGCCGATCGTTCCCTTGCCCTTGGGCGTGCCGCCCTGATACGTGTAGGACTCGATGAACTTGTCGCCGTCCTTGTCCGAATAGACGCAATATCCGGTCGCCGTGCCCGCGCTGAAGCCGGCTTCGACGCAGCGCGCGGTGACGTTCTGCATCAGCGGCGATTTGTTGTTCGTCATCAGGAGCGTGGATTCGAAGAGATACACGGCGTCATCGCCGCTCACGCTGATATTGCGCACATCCGCGCCGGATGCGGTGTACGTGGCTTCGATATTGCCTTGCTTCGGAAGCGTCTGCGCCCAAGCGGCGGATGCGCCTGCCATCAGGCTCAGAACCGGCAACGCAAGGAGTTTCGTTGAACAGGGGAAACGGGTCATGATCAACCTCCAAAATTTTCTTCAGAACATATGGTTCGAGTTCCTAACTAATTCGAGCGAGCTTCGTCGCGGACGGATGCCTTTCGGACGGCGCTTGCACATCCCGTTATAGAAGTTTCAATCTGAAAGGTCCAGCGATTCGTCCGCACCGGTCCGGACGTTCGCGATGAAGCACGAACGTACGCGTTCCGCGCTACGCCGCCCGGCGGCTATGACAAAATCGGCCTCATGAGGCCTCCTTCCCCAACCGTTCCCATCTCGGTCGTCAACGGCTTCCTTTCGGGCGCCGACCGCGCCGCGGTCATCCGGCTCGCGGAGCATTCCGGCATTCCGCACGAGCTGCTCGGCATGCCAGCCGCGCGCGTCACACAGGAGCAGTTTTCGACGCTTTATCGCCTGCTTGCGATGGAACTCGACGACGAGATGCCGGGAATCTTCGCGCGTCCGCTGCGCAACGGCACGCTCAAATTCCTGTGTTTGAGCCTGCTCGACGCGCCGCGTCTGGAGGTCGCGCTGCATCGCTTCGGGCAGTTCTTCCATCTGGTGCTCGATGAATTCCAGCTCGTGTCGCGCCGCGAGGGACCGTATGCGACCGTCGAATTCGTCGCGAATCCCGCTGGACCGCCCGCGAGCGCGCTCGCGCGGGAACTCGTGCTGAAGCTCGTGCACGGCGTCGCGTCGTGGCTGATCCGCGCGAAGATTCCACTCATCGAAGCGGCGTTCGAATTCATGCGGCCCGCGCAGTCCGGCGATCTGCTGTACCTGTTTCCGGGGCCGGTGCGTTTCGGCCGCGACCGCACGCTCATCGCGTTCGATGCGCGCTATCTCGGCCGCCCGATCCGTCAGCGCAAGTCCGATCTCGACGCGTTTCTTCAGCGCGCGCCGGAGGACTGGATTTTCGTGTCGTTCACGGAAGAGATGGTGTGTCATCGCGTGCGGCAGTGCATCGCGACGGGCCTGCCGTCGACGCCGACCGTCGATGCCGTCGCGCAGCAGTTGCACTATTCGATGCGCACGCTCTGCCGACGTCTCGAAGCCGAGGGCACGACCTTTCAGGCGATCAAGGACGAAGTGCGCCGCGACATCGCGATCCAGCGTCTCACCCGTTCGAACGATGCCATCGCGGCCATTGCATACGACGTCGGCTTCGATAATCCGACCGCGTTTCATCGCGCGTTCCGTCACTGGACCGGCAGCACGCCCGCGGCGTACCGGCAAAGAAAAGGCGAGTGACGCGCCCAAAAGCGGCCGGCGCGTTTGGCAGATTTTGTCAGTGAAAGGGCAGATTCCGGTAGCTAAGGATTCCGGCGGCGTTGATACCATGCATCGCAACACATCAACGTTTGTTTGCCACAGCGCGCGTTTCGTCGAAAGGCTGTGGGCCCAGGAGTCATCGATGAATTACACGCCGCCCGTCAAGGAAATGATGTTTGTCATGGAAAAGTTGGCAGATATTGCAAGCATCAGCCAGCTTCCCGGACTTGCCGATTCGAACGCGGACACAGCGCTTGCCATTCTCGAGGAAGGCGCGAAACTCGCCGCCGAAGTCATCGCGCCGCTGAATGCGCGCGGCGACCAGCAGCCGAGCGAGTGGCGCGACGGCGAAGTGACGGCGACGCCCGGTTTCGCCGATGCCTTCCGTCAATACACGGAAGGCGGCTGGCAAGGCATCAGCCATCCGGCCGAATTCGGCGGACAAGGGCTCGCGAAACTGATCGCGTCGCCGTGCATCGAAATGCTGAACGCGTCGAACCTTTCCTTCGCGCTGTGCCCGCTGCTCACCGATGGCGCCATCGAAGCGTTGCTGCTCGCGGGCTCGGACGAACTGAAGGCGCGCTATCTGCCGAAGCTGATCGAAGGCGTCTGGACCGGCACGATGAATCTGACCGAGCCGCAAGCCGGCTCCGATCTCGCGCTCGTGCGTTCGCGCGCCGAACGGCAGGGCGACGGCACCTACAAGGTGTTCGGCACCAAGATTTTCATCACCTGGGGCGAGCACGACATGGCCGAGAACATCGTCCATCTCGTGCTGGCGCGCACGCCGGACGCGCCCGAAGGCGTGAAAGGCATCTCGCTGTTCGTCGTGCCGAAGTTCCTCGTCAACGACGACGGCAGCCTCGGCGCGCGCAACGACGTGCATTGCGTGTCGATCGAGCACAAGCTCGGCATCAAGGCGAGCCCGACCGCCGTGCTCCAGTACGGCGATAACGGCGGCGCGACCGGCTATCTCGTCGGCGAAGAGAATCGCGGCCTCGAATACATGTTCGTGATGATGAACGCGGCGCGCTTCGGCGTCGGCTTGCAGGGCATCGCGCTGTCCGACGCCGCTTATCAGAAGGCCGCCGACTATGCGAAGGAACGCGTGCAGAGCCGTCCCGTCGATGGTTCGAGCGCGGGTTCCGTCGCGATCATCCGTCATCCCGACGTGCGGCGCATGCTCGGCACGATGCGCGCGATGACCGAAGGCGCGCGTGCGCTCGCCTACGTCGCGGCCGCGCACGCGGATATCGCCCATCATCACGACGACGCCGACACGCGCGCCCGCCATCTCGCGCTCAACGAATTCCTCGTGCCGGTCGTGAAAGGCTGGAGCACCGAAATGGCGAACGACGTGACGAGCCTCGGCGTTCAGGTTCACGGCGGCATGGGTTTCATCGAGGAGACCGGCGCGGCGCAGCTCTATCGCGACGCGCGCATCCTCGCGATCTACGAAGGCACGACGGCGATCCAGGCGAACGATCTCGTCGGCCGCAAGACGCTGCGCGATCGCGGCGCGACGGCGCAGGTGCTGCTCGCGCAGATCGACGAGACGCTCGACGCTCTGAAATCCGTCGATGCCGGCGATGCCGCGCGCGTTTTCGAATCGATGCATCGCCGTCTCGCCGATGGCCGCGACGCGCTCGCGAACGTCGTCGCCTACGTGCTCGAATCCGCGAAGCGCGATCCGAACGCGGTGTTCGCGGGCAGCGTGCTGTATCTGAAGCTCGCGGGCATCGTGTTGTCGGGCTGGCAGATGGCGCGCGCGCTGCTCGTCGCGCAAGCCAGACGGGCCGACGATCCGGCGTTCCACGGCGCGAAGATCGCGACCGCGCACTGCTTCTCCGAATACGTGCTGACGCAGGCGCGCGCGCTGGAAACCGCGATCGTCTCGGCGCACGGCGACGATCCGCTGTTCACATTGAGCGAGGCGCAATTCTGACGCCTGCGCGCGAAATCAACAGGAGCGATGCAATGCGTGAAGTAGTGGTGGCAAGCGGCGTGCGAACTGCGATCGGCGACTTCGGCGGCAGCCTGAAGGATTTCTCTCCGACGCAACTCGGCGCGATGATCGTGCGCGAAACGCTTCAGCGCGCGAACGTCGCGGGCGACGACGTCGGTCACGTCGTCTTCGGCAATGTCGTGCATACGGAACCGAAGGACATGTATCTCGCGCGGGTCGCGGCGATCGACGGCGGCGTCGCGCAGCACGTTCCGGCGCTGACGGTGAACCGGCTGTGCGGATCGGGCTTGCAGGCCATCGTATCGGCTGCGCAGACGATTATGCTCGGCGACGCGGACATCGCGATCGGCGGCGGCGCGGAATCCATGAGCCGCGCGCTGTACGCGTTGCCGGGCGCGCGCTTCGGGCAGCGCATGGGCGACGGCAAGCTCGTCGACATGATGCTCGGCGCGCTGCACGATCCCTTTCAGACAATCCACATGGGCGTGACGGCGGAAAACGTGGCGCGCAAATACGGCATTTCCCGCGAGGCGCAGGACGCGCTCGCGCTCGAATCGCATCGCCGTGCGGCGCGTGCGATCGCGGAAGGCCGCTTCGGCGAGCAGATTCTGCCGATCACCGTGCGCGCGAAAAAAGGCGATGCCGTCTTCGACACCGACGAGCACGTCCGCCACGACGCGCGCCCGAGCGACTTCGAAAGCCTGAAGGCCGTGTTCGTCAAGGAGAACGGCACGGTGACGGCCGGCAACGCATCGGGCATCAACGACGCGGCGGCGGCCGTGCTGCTGATGGAGCGTGGCGAAGCCGAGCGGCGCGGCGCGAAACCGCTCGCGCGGCTCGTGTCCTACGCGCACGCGGGCGTCGATCCGGCGTATATGGGCATCGGTCCCGTGCCTGCGACGCGCAAGGCGCTGGAACGGGCGGGTCTGTCCGTCGATCAGCTCGATGTCGTCGAGGCCAACGAAGCGTTCGCCGCGCAGGCGTGCGCGGTGACGAACGAGCTCGGACTCGATCCGCGCAAGGTGAATCCGAACGGTTCGGGCATTTCGCTCGGGCATCCGGTCGGCGCGACGGGCGCGCTCATCACGGTGAAGGCGCTTTATGAACTGAAGCGCATCGGCGGGCGTTACGCGCTCGTCACGATGTGCATCGGCGGCGGTCAGGGCATCGCGGCGATCTTCGAAAATCTTCAGTGAATCAGCCGAACGCGGGGACGACCTGCAGGAGCGGCTCGGGCTTCACCGCGATCTCGCCGGAGAATGGGCGGTCGTGCGAGAGAATCAGCAGCATGGTCGTCGCGAGACTCGCGCAGAAGAGCCCGATCGCGACGGCCGATGTCAGCCGGTTTTCGCCATGAACGAGCGCGATCGCGAAGACGAGACACACGGCGAGAAAGCCGAGGCACAGCCATTTGATGCCGCTGACTTCGGACCGGCTCACCAGAATGCGCTCGCGGCGCGCTTCGAGCGCCCGTTCCAGCGATACCGCTACCTGCCGCTGCGCGGTCTGCTGTCCGGGGGTTATCGCGGGCAGGGCGAGCGCGAACTGAAGCGCCTTGTTCAGCGTCGGCGGACTGATTTTCAGCGTGACCGCGCCTTGCGCCATCATCGGCCATTCCGTATTGACGGTGTATTCGATGTATTCGCGGATCAGCTTGCGCAACTGGATCTGCGCGTCTGGCGGAAAAGCGGCGGATAGCACGACGACGGATCGCAGCGCGCCGGCTTCGGCATCGACGGCGCCGTTGGCGCGCGCGGTGTCGTTCCAGACCTGCGCGGCGGTGAACGCGATGAGCAAGCCGAAGATGACGCCGATCGGCGAAAGCAGGCCCGGCGAAAGCGTCGTGAAGGCGCGCCGATGCGCGCTGGCCGCGAGCCGGCCCGTTACGAAGTGGATCGCCGCCCCCGCGACGCCCGTCGCGCCGAATACCACGAGCGTCATCTGCCAAAGCGGAAGGTTGTGCAACCAGGTGCTCGTCATCGGATGCGCTCCGTGGACCCGAACGGAGCACATTAAATCACAGTCGATGGGGGGCTTCGAAGGTGCCCGTGCGCATTTCGCCGCTGGGCTGATAGCGGGTGATAGCCGCTTCCGAACGTCAGCACATTCGCGGCGCGGAAATCGACGCGGCGGTGAGTGCGGGCCACGCGCTAGCGAATTTTCTGTTGGCGGTCGAGTTCGCCGAGGTTCGCGAAGAATTCGTCGCCGTCGACGTGGTCAGCGCGATCGATTTGCGTATGCCCGATGGCAAGGATATCCAAGAGCGCGTTCGTTACTTGCGCGGTGGCGCCGCTTTGCGCCGCTTCGCTCTCAAGATTGATCGTCGGTTTCATGGGGTCGGCTATGTTCACGGTCAATTCAGTCAAGGAATGAACAACCGAATCTCGACCATATTCAGTCCCGTAGCAACGCGATTCCGCCCAAAATCGCCCGATTCACCGCCCGAGCCCGCTCGCCGCGATCTGCTGCTCGACATACTGCGCGAAGAGCGCGTGCATGCGCGTCGTCGGATGCAGTTCGTCGGCGAACATGTACGTCTGGTCCGCGTTCGACGTCACGTAGGTCGCCGGCGAGCACAGCAGCGACGTATCGTGCGGCGTCTTCGACGGATCGCACGCCTGCGCCGTGTTCGACACGGTGAATCCGTTGGCCTGATAGTTCGCGATGGTCTGCGTCGTCCACGTATAGGAATCGACGACGATGACCTTGCCTTGCAGCCCGTTCGTCTGCAACGCCGAGGTCAGCGTCGCATTGAAAAGCTGCGACAGTTGCGTGAGGTTGCCGCCGCCATCGGACTGGCGGAGGCCATCGGGCGAGAGTCCGATATTCGGCACGTTCACCACCACCACATGCGTGGCTCCGCTCTGCACGATCTTGCCGACGAGTTGCGCGAGCGTCGTCGCGGCGGTCTGCACGGTCGTGTTGGCGGCGGGCGGCGTGCCCGCGCGCAGAACATCGTTCGCGCCGGCCCAAACGAGCACGAGCTGATTCGAATTGAAACTTCCGTGCGACGACAGATAGCTCGAAATCTGCTGATTGACCGGCATTTCGATATCGCCGATCACATCGGTCAGGAACTGGTTCTGATCGGCCGGCGTGGCGACCGTGGAACCGCCTTGCGCGTAGCCCAAACCGCTTTGCGGCTTCAACTCGTGTCCGAGGTCGATCGTGAATGCCGCCGTCAGCGTGTCGCCGTAATACTGCGCGACATTCTGCGTCCAGACCTGGCCCGGATTGGTCGTGAAGCGCCCGCCTTTGACCGCGCTCGCGATGGGCGCGTACGTGCCGACATCCGACAAGCTGTCGCCGAACGCGACGACCTGCAGCTTCACGCCGCCCGCCGGCGCGGACGGACTCGTTCCGCCCGAGTCGCTATCGCTGCCGCTGCCGCCGCCGCATGAGGTAAGCAGTGCAATCAGCACGGCAGAAATTGCGCGGCGAATGCCGGGCGTGATTCCGATCTGGCGCATCGCTCCTCCGTCTCATCCTTGTCCGGGCCGGCTTCGCGCGCGTCGACGGAATGTCGTCCGGCGAGGAAGAAGTCGCGGCTCCGGGTATCGATGGCAACGTCAAGCAAGAAAGATGCGCTTCCCACTCCAGCGTCAGTAACCCGCTTATTCCGTCCCGCAGTCGTTGCAGGTGTTGTCGATGTACCTCGCCGGTTTGCCGTGCGTGGGCGGGCTGATCTGCATATAGCCGCCATCCAGGATGTTGTGACGCACGACGTTCCCGCTATAGTCGACGCCGCCTTCGCCATTCGCCCCGCCCGTGATGTTGCCCCCGTTGACCATGCGGTTGCATTCGAGCACGTTGCCGCCGGTGTCCTGCGTGGCGTCGTTGTTCTCGGGGCCCATGCGGCAGTTGTCGGCGAGGTTATAGGCCACGCGCCCGTTCACCGAGCCGACGAGCGCGATGCCGTACAGCGGGCAGTTGGCGAACGAGTTGAACATCAGCACGGCGCCGGTGCCGCCGCCCTGGCCTTCGGTCTGGAACATAGACTGGCCGAAGAAATCGCGGAAGCTGTTGCCCGCGAGGACGAAGTTGTCGACCGCGCCATTGGTCTGGACGGGAATGTCGTATTCGCCGGGGCGATCCCATTCGCGGATACGCGTCGGATTCGCGCCCACGAAGTTGCAGCCGACGAGACTGTTGCCCGTCGACGGCCCTTCGTAATTGAACATGTTGCCGTTGTTGCGGATCGTCTTCCTGAGCGTCACGCCCGGCTCGCACTGTAGATGCCGGTTGCTGGCCGTGACGACGACCGTGTGATTGAGCAGATACGTGCCGGCGGGCACCAGCACATCGCCGGCATCGATGGCGGCCTGGAACGCCTTGGTGTCGTCGGTCTTGCCGTCGCCGGCCGCGCCGAAATCCTTCGGGCTGCGCGGATCGACGAGCTTCGGCGGCGTGAACGACGTCAGCGGGCAACTCGGCGTCGCCGGGACCGGCGAACTCGTGAGCGTGGCGCGATGCGCGCCGCCGTAGTTCTCGTTCCTCAGCCGATGCCACCAGCGCACGAAGGTTTGCCAGTTCAGCCGGTTCAGAACCCGGCCATCGTCCCAGACTGCGTAGACCGTCTGCACATGCTGCGTCACGCGTGGCGTGTTTATCGCGAGCACGGAAACAACAATCATTATTACAACAACCCAAATGGATTTCTTCATTTGCCTTCCGTACGCGCATTGAGATTCACGATGACGAGGCTCCGATGACGCCGCGCGCAGCCGCCACTCTCGCACGTTATGAACGTGGACTTCTGCACGGTAGCGCACCCGGCAAGCGCGCAAACTGGCCGGGCGTGCCAGCATGACCGTGCAGAATCGCGGGGTTCGCGCATGGCATCGGCGCGCGCCGTGCTGTGGCGAACAGTTCGCGCATGCCGTTTGATGCACTCTCCCCCGGTGCGCAAGCAAGCATCCGTCTTGCGCGGATCGAGGTCAATTTGCCGGAGGGAGAGTGCTGACCGCAACAGTGCAATCGCTAAGAGAACGTCTGCTCGGGGTTCATCAGGATCACAAGCGCATCGCGAGGAGCGCCTTCGTCCTGCTGCTGTTCGTTCTTGCCGGGAAGCTGATCGGCGCATCGAAGGAAATGGCGATCGCGTATCGATACGGCGTCAGCGGCACCGTCGATGCCTATCAGCTCGCGCTCACGATCATTACCTGGCTGCCCGCGACGATCACGAATCAGTTGAGCGTGCTGCTCGTGCCCGCGCTCGTCGCGCTCAGGAACGACAAGCACCGGCAGAACCAGCTTCTCAGCGAGCTCGAGGGCGCGGGGCTTGCCATCGGCATCGTGGTATCGCTGCTGCTGTATTTTTTGTGGCCGCACATGGTCGGTCTCTTCGCCGGAACGCTCTCCGAATCGACGCGCGAAATGTGCCGGCAGATGGTCGTCGGGATGACGCCGGTCGGCGTGCTGGCCTTCACGATCTGCATTTCGGCGGCGCGGCTCCAGGCATCCGAAAGGCACATCAACACGCTGCTGGAATGCGTGCCGGCCATCGCGCTGCTGGTGTTCGTGCTGAGCGCGCGCAACAACACGTCGATCATGCCGCTCATCGTCGGCACGACGATCGGCATCGTGATTCAGGCCGTGTGGCTGCGCATCCTCGCCCGGCGCGCCGATGGCGTGCCCGCGCGCCCGCGTCTCTCCGTGCGCGCGCCGCATTGGCCGGGCATGACGCGCTCGCTCGGCATGTTGCTGATCGGCTCGGTGGTGGCGAACCTGTGGCTTCCCGTCGATCAATACTTCATGGCGCATATGGGCGATGGCGCCATCGCGACGCTCGGCTACGCGAACCGGCTGCTGTCGCTGCTCGTGAGCATGGGCGCGATCGCGATCAGTCGGGCGACCTTGCCGATTCTTTCGGAAATCCTGCATCGCGGCGATCACGCGCGGGCGCGCAGCACGGCGCGTAAATGGTCGTTCGTGATGCTGGGCGTGGGAACGGTCGGCGCGATGATCGCCTATGCGCTTGCGCCGTACGCGATCAAGCTGCTGTTCCAGAAGGGGGCGTTCACGAGCGAGGACACGATCGCGGTCACGAGCCTGTTCCGCTGCGGGCTTTCGCAGATTCCGTTTTCGTTCGGGATGTGCGTGCTCATTCAGTCGTTCGCGAGCGAGGCGCGCTACAAGGCGATCACGGTCATTTCCGTGCTGGGATTCGCGACCAAGCTAGCGGCCACGGCGATTCTGATCCGCTTTTTCGGATCGCAGGGCGTGCTGCTCGGGACCGGCGTGGGCGCGGCGAGCGTCTTCATCTGCTACTTCTTCCTCACCAGCTTCGCGCCGACCGCTACCGCACCGCGTTCCGATAGCCAGTGATTCATCGGCAGTCAGCCGCTCCGTTCGCGCGAGCGGCTGACCCGCTGGCAAGTCCTACGCGCCCCGCACCATCACGCCATGACCGCGACGCTGCATTTCGGTGTCGTCCTCGGCGCTGTAGTCGCGGTCGAGCGCGGCAGCCGCCGCATACACGCCCGGTTCCTCGATGACGCCCGCATGGTTGCCCGGCACTTCCGCGACCGTCAGCCCACGGCGCGCAATCTTGCGCCAGAGCGGCAGCGGATCGCCCCGGTCTTCCTCGCGCGACGCGGCCCGTACGTAGACGATCGGGCCGCCTTCGTACGGCTTCGGCCGATAGTTGTTCATCGCGGCGCGGAACGTGTCGCGCATGCGCCGCAAAACCGGCGGCATCGGATCGGCGGATGCGACTTGCGCCGGCGTCTGCGGCACGCGGCCGAGGCGCATCGCCAGCTTGTTCCCGGCGGCCGACAACTTCGCGCCCGCAAAACCGACGCGTTCGCGCGGCGACATCCCCGCGAGCGTCTTCCATAGACGGCTCGCGTAATCGCGGCGGAATTCGAGCAGCGCGAACCACGGCAGCCAGCGTTCCTGCACGTAGGTGTCGAGCAGACACACGAACTCTGTCTGCTCGCCTGCGCCGAACAACTGCTGCGCGATTTCGAGCGCGACCAGTCCGCCGAACGAGAATCCGGCGAGCGCATACGGGCCGTTCGGCTGAACCTTGCGAATCTGCTCGACGTAAGTCTTCGCCATGTCCTCGACGCGGCGTTGCGGCGCCGTCTCGCCATCGAGCCCGAGCGCCTGAAGGCCGTACACCGGGCGCTCCTTGCGCATGTTGCCGATCAGGCGCGTGCATTCGAGCACCGATCCCGTCACGCTATGCACGAGGAAGAGCGGGACGCCTTCGCCTTCGCGCATCGGCACGAGCACTTCCGATGTCTGCGGCAGCGCGCCGTTGTCGATGACATCGGCGAGCTTCGCGATGGTCGGCGCGCGCAACATCGTCGAGAGCGGGATTGGCCGTCCGATGATCGGTTGCAGTTCCGCCAGCAGACGCGCCGCAAGCAGCGAATGTCCGCCGAGTTCGAAGAAATTGTCGTCGCGAGCGATCGGGGCGAACGCGAAGAGCTGCTCCCATTTGGTCTGCAACAGCCGCTCCAGTTCCTCGCGCGTCGCGTAGCTCTGCGGCACGTCGCCGGATCGCGGCTGCAACGCGGGATGATGACGGATCGCATCGAGCGATGCCGGATTGCGCAGCGCGGCGGCGTTGGTCACATCGAGCCCGTTGACGGCATTGCGCACTGCGGCTTCCGTCAGCTTGCCGCTATGCGTGACCGGCAGATCGTCGACGGCCGCGATCACGTCGGGGACATGGGCGGCGGACGTGCGGCTCACGAGATCGCGCCGGATGCGCGCGATCAGCGTGCCGGTGAGCCGCGCGCCGGCTTTCAGCGTCACGAGCAGCACGAGCCGTTCGCCGACCGGATTGCCGGGCGCATCGGCATCGGCATCGGCGGCGCGCACGCGCTGCTGAACGACGATGCCCTCGCGAATCTCGGGAATGTCGTTGAGCACGCGATAGATCTCGCCCGGCCCGACATTGATGCCGCGCACGACGAGCACGCCGTCGCTGCGTCCGTGCAGACGCGCCGTGCCTTCCGGCGGAAACTCGATCTGATCGCCGTGCGTCCACACGCCCGCATTGGCGCTGAAATACGCCTTGTGAAAGCGCTCGCCGTCCGGATCGTTGAGAAATCCGAGCGGGCGCGACGGGAACGGGTTCACGCACACCAGATCGCCGACGCCTTGCGTGCGCGCGCCGTCGCGCCACGCCTGCACATCGAACGCGAGGCTCTTGCATTGCGCCTCGCCCGCATAAACCGGCAGGTCCGGGTTGCCGAGCACGAAGCAGCCGAGGATGTCGGTGCCGCCGGAAATCGACTGCAATCGCAGCGGCTTCACGTTGTCGCGGACCCATTCGAACTGCGCGTCGAAGAGGATCGCGCCGGTGGACATCATCGCGTGAAGGCCGCCCAGATCGAATTCGCGCGACGGCACGAGCCCGGCGTCCTCGCACATCTTCAGATACGCGGGACTCGTGCCGAACACGTTGACGCGTTCTTCGGCGACGAGCCGCCACAACGTATCGACCGATGCGATCGGCCCGTCATAGGTGACGATTTCGACGCCCGACGCGAGCGCCGACAACTGCCAGTTCCACATCATCCACGCGCAACTCGTGTGGAAGAACATGCGGTCGCCCGGCCGGAGATCGCAATGCAGCCGATGCTCCTTCAGATGCTCGATGAGGCTCCCGCCCGCGCCGTGCACGATGCATTTGGGCTTGCCGGTCGTGCCGGACGAGAACATCACGAAGAGCGGGTGATTGAAGTTAAAGCGCTTCCATTCGACCCGCGCCGGATCGCCGGCCGCGAGCAGCGCGTCCAGCGAGTTGACGGGCGGCGCGGCGTGCACGGCCGACGGATCGCCATCGAGACTGACGATGCCCGCAAGCGTTGGGAGCGCGTCGGCGAGCATCGATATCTTCTTGTCGAGCGGCGTGCCGGTGTCGAAGGACTTGGCGGCGGTATGCGCGAACAGGAAGCGCGGTTCGAGCTGCGTGAAGCGGTCGAGCAGCGTTTCGATGCCCATTTCCGGCGCGGCGGTGGACAACGTCGCGCCGATCGCGGTCACGGCGAGCGCGGTGACGATCGCATCGGCGTCGTTGCGCATCACGCCCGCGACGCGGTCGCCTTCGCGCAGGCCGAGTTGCGTGAGCGCGTCGGCGAGACGAGCCACGCGCGCACGCAAGTCGCCGCGCGTAAAGCGCACGCGGCGGCCATCGGCGTGACAGGCGGTGAGCGCTGGCGAATCCGCGGGCGCAATCGAGAAGCCGAGCAGATTCTCAGCGTAATTGAGCGTGACGTCGGGAAAGAACCGCGCGTGTTCGCAACTATCGCCGACGCATACCGGCTCGGCTTTGCCCGACCACGTCAATCCCGGCGTCCATTGCAGAAAGGACTTCCAGAAGCCGCGGTAATCGCGGATCGAGAAGTCGTGTAACTCGCTAAAGTCTTTTAATGGCTGGTCGGATTGCGCTCGCAGCGCCGCGGTGAATGCGGATATCTGCGATGGTGTGGTTTGGACGGTTTCCTGGACAAAAATCGGCAGACGCGACTTCGCCTCGCCGGGCGATTCCGAACGATCCATGAAGTGGCTCCCTCAGCAGTTATGGCAATACCTTTGGGCACTCGGTTTGCCTTCTTTTTTTAAATCTCTGGATTGTCTGCGGCGCTTTTTCGCGCTCTCGAATAGGTCCGATTCCGGCGGACATGTGCCATCGACGATTAAGCGTATCCAGACAGATCGCCCGGTAATGTGCGGAGAGAAACACAAGTCGTTCGCTGATTAATGAAGCGCGTTGGGAGTCGGTAGGAATGACGCGAATCGCCGGCTGGTCATGCCATATTATTTAATCAGGGGCTGAAGAGTTAATTCGCGCCCTCGCGCGACCGAAACAATGCGATTTGCGATGCGTGAATTCGACACGCTTATAAACATCGAATAACCGGTATGCGTGGCATTCCTAATTGGAAAGATTATGAAAGATTCGTGATGCTATTCGTCAGGCCGCCGTAAGTGTGTGCGGTTCCTGCTGCTCTAAGATGATGCACGCAACGATATTTCCAGCACGGACAATAAGCGTCGTGCATCATGTCATGTCGCCTGAAAAAATACTCCGAACGCAACATGCATTTTCCGGCAAGAAGAAAGTTCATTGCCCTCGCGCTGGCGGCATGCGTGGGCGGCGTCATAGCCGCGCGCGCGCTCGAACACGATAGCGAACGAGCCGACGGTATCGCGTACGGCACGGATCCGCGCGAGCGGCTCGACGTCTACGCACCCGATTCGGGCACGCCGGGGAATCGCCCGGTCGTCGTGTATTTCTACGGCGGAGGCTGGCAAAGCGGCCATCGCAAGGACTCGCGCAATATTGCCGAGGCGCTCGCCGCGCACGGCATCGTGACCGTCGCGCCGGATTACCGCATTTATCCGCAAGCCGTTTTTCCCGGCTTTCTCGATGACGCCGCCGCCGCCGTGCGCTGGGCACGCGATCACGCGCACGAATACGGCGGCGATCCCAATCGCATCTTTCTGATGGGGCATTCCTCCGGCGCGCACTTGGCGTCCATGCTCGCAACCGATCCGCGCTATCTCGCCACGCAAGGCATCGCGAATACTTCGCTGCGCGGGATGATCGGACTCGCCGGTCCGTACGCCGCGATCCCGACGAGCGATCCCCACATGGACGAGATCTTTCCGGCGGCGTTGCGCGCGGGTGCGTTGCCGATCGCGTTCATATCGGGAGACGAACCGCCGATGCTGCTCGCCGCAGGCACGGCCGACACCGATGTCGATCCGCGCAACAGCGATCGCTTCGCGGAAGCGCTGCGCGCGCATCATGACGCCGTCGTGCTGAAGAAATACGCGGGATACGGCCACGACACGATCATCGACACGTTCTCGGCGTCGCGCCGCAAGGATTCGCCCGTTCTCGCCGACGTCGTCGCGTTCATCGGCGCGCATTGAACGAGGCCGCGTCGGTTCGCCGCACGCGTGCTCCGGTGGATTGCTTGATGCAAGTCAATCGAGGATCGCGCAGCGCTCCTTAGAGTGATTCAGGACGCGTATGCGCGACCTTATTCATCGACCTCCGGAGCACATGATGCAAGCACGCGATGTAATGACTTCCCCTGTCGTTTCCGTCACGCCCGAAACGAGAGTGCATGACCTGGCGCGGCTCCTGGTGCAGCACCGCATCAGCGCTGCGCCCGTCGTCGATCAGGATGAGCGCGTCGTCGGCATGATCAGCGAAGGCGATCTGCTTCATCGCGAGGAAATCGGCACCGAAAAACGCAACCGCCGCTCGTGGTGGCTCGACATGCTCGGCTCCGATGGCGGCGCGGCCGACTACATCAAGTCGCATGCCCCGACGGTCGGCGAGATCATGACGCGCGAACCCATCTGCGTGAAAGAGGACACGTCGCTGGCCGATATCGCCGCGGTGCTCGAAAGCCATCACATCAAGCGCGTGCCGGTGCTGCGCGATGGCCGCCTCGTCGGCATCGTCAGCCGCTCGAATCTGGTGCAGGCGCTGGCGTCGGCGCTCGCCGTCGAAGCCGCGCCCGAGGCGCTCGCCAGCGATGCCGAGATCCGCGCCATGCTGATGGGCGATCTCGCGGGACGCGGCTGGGCGTTTCCGGGGCGCAATATCGTCGTGCGCGATGGCGTCGTGCATTTGTGGGGCACGGTGTGGTCGAGAGATCAGCTCGATGCCATGCGTATCGCGTCGCAAAGCATTCCGGGCGTGAAGCGCGTCGAGGATCACACGATTCCTTATCCGATCATGCCGGGGCTGTGAAAGTCCAAAGCCGATCAACGACAGGCGCGTCGCGGCGTAAGTCGTCTCGATCGGCCGATTTCTCCCACTATCCGGGACGACCCGAATTGCCGCGAACGGGCATCCGGTCCTACTATCGAATCCCGCTGCTATCGCGGCCAGAGGTACCCCCGGGTCATGCGTCCGAAGCGCATGCCTACATCAGCTAATCAAACGATGGGGAGACAGGTATGCTCAGCGCACACGAATTCGCAACCCTCATGCTCGTCAAGGATGCCGCCGATCAGATCATCGACCGGCACGAGCTCGACACGCTTCTTGAACGTCAACTGATCGCGATGGAACAACTCGTGAGCGGCGCGCAACTGCCGCGCATCACGGAAGATGGCGATTGGCTGCTGCGCGCCGTGCGGCGCACTCACTGAGTCGTCGGGACGTGTGCAGACGTACTGAGTCACGTCGGTACACATCGGCCTGACCGCACTATCGATATCACGATTTCTCGTTTAGCCCGCGAGGCATGCGTTGTTAGCATTGGCATCGGTAAAGATGCCTTCGCTCAACGAGGAAACACGCATGTCCGACCGCAAGAACACGCCTTCCATTCCCGCGCGCCGTCGCACGCTCTTCACGCTCGCCGCGCTCGGTGCGGGGCTGTCGGGCGGGCTCGCCACGCGCATCGCGCAAGCCGCCGATGCGCCGAAGACCTTGCGTATCGGCTATCAGAAGTACGGCAACTTCGTCGTGCTCAAGGCGCGCGGATCGCTCGACAAACGCCTTGCGGCGCAAGGTGTCACGGTGCAATGGCTCGAATTCCCGGCCGGGCCGCAACTGCTCGAGGGACTCAATGCGGGCGCGGTCGATATCGGCACGGTAGGCGAAACGCCGCCGATCTTCGCGCAGGCGGCGGGCGTCGACTTCGTGTATATCGGCCACGAGCCGCCCGCGCCGCACGCCGAGGCGATCGTCGTGCCGAAGGATTCGACTATCCGTTCGGTCGCGGAATTGCGCGGCAAGAAAGTGGCGCTGAATAAAGGATCGAATGTTCACTATCTGCTCGTCGAGGCGCTCAAAAAAGCGAATCTCACGTGGTCGGATATTCAACCGGTCTATCTCGCGCCCGCCGATGCGCGCGCCGCGTTCGTGCAGGGCAGCATCGACGCATGGGCGATCTGGGATCCGTATCTCGCCGCCGCCGAAAAGCAGGCGAACGCGCGTCAACTGACCGACGCAGAAGGCATCGTGCGCAACGTGCAGTACTACCTCGCGACGCGCAGGATCGCGACGGCGCAGCCGCAACTCGTGCATGCGGTGCTCGAAGAGCTGGATCAGGTCGATCGCTGGGCGCGCGACAACGTCTCCGCCGTGGCGGCGCAATTGTCGCCGCTCGTCGGGCTCGATACCGGCATCCTCGAAACGGCGTTGAAACGCACGTCGTACGGCGTGCAGCCGATCGATCCAGCCACGCTCGCGTACCAGCAGCAGATCGCCGATACCTTCACGAGCCTCAAGCTCATCCCGAAGAAGCTCGACGTGACCGAAGCGCGCTGGAACGTTGCCTGACGCGGCGACCGGCGTTAGCACGATCACGCACATCCTTAGCGCGAATCGATGGTTCAGCCGCGCGCGACGCGTCGTTAGACTCGTTCGAGCGCCGCTGCATTCCTGCGCGCGGCAAGCCCTCTCTCAGACACGACGAACATGAATGTTTTCTGGTTCATCCCCACGCACGGCGACAGCCGCTATCTCGGCACGTCGCAAGGCGCGCGCGCCGCGAATTACGATTACTTCCGTCAGATCGCGGTAGCCGCCGATACGCTCGGCTACGAAGGCGTGCTGCTGCCCACGGGCCGTTCCTGCGAGGACGCGTGGGTGGTCGCGTCGAGCCTCATTCCCGCGACGAAGCGCCTCAAGTTTCTCGTCGCGATTCGCCCTGGCCTGAGCTCGCCGGGATTGTCGGCGCGCATGGCATCGACGTTCGACCGGCTCTCGCACGGGCGTCTGCTCATCAACGTCGTGACGGGCGGCGATCCGACCGAACTCGCGGGCGACGGCGTCTTTCACGATCACGACACGCGCTACGAAATCACCGACGAATTCCTCACGATCTGGCGCGGCCTGCTCGAACAGTCGCACGACAACGGCAGCTTCGATTTCGACGGCAAGCATCTGCAATCGCAGGGCGGCAAGGTGCTGTATCCGCCGGTGCAGAAGCAGCATCCGCCGCTGTGGTTCGGCGGTTCGTCGGCGGCGGCGCACGATATCGCGGCGAAGCACATCGACACGTATCTCACGTGGGGCGAGCCGCCCGCGGACGTCGAGAAGAAGCTCGCCGATATCCGCAGCCGCGCGAAAGCGGAAGGGCGCGACATCAAGTTCGGCATTCGCCTGCATGTGATCGTGCGCGAGACCGAAGAGGAAGCATGGGCCGACGCCGACAAACTCATCAGCAAGCTCGACGATGAAACCATCCGCCGCGCGCAGGCCTCGTTCGCGAAGATGGATTCCGAAGGCCAGCGACGCATGGCCGCGTTGCACGGCGGCAGCCGCGACAAGCTGGAGGTGTATCCGCATCTGTGGGCGGGCGTCGGGCTCGTGCGCGGCGGAGCGGGCACCGCGCTCGTCGGCAATCCGGAGCAGGTCGCCGGGCTGATGAAACAGTACGCGGAACTCGGCATCGATACGTTCATCCTGTCGGGTTATCCGCATCTGGAAGAGTCGTATCGTTTCGCCGAACTGGTGTTTCCGCTTCTGCCGCGCAAGCAGCGCGAGCAGGCGAGCGGGCCGCTCTCGGGGCCGTTCGGCGAAGTCATCGGCACGTCGGAATTGCCGCGCGCATCGGCATCATGAAACTGGCATTCATTGCTCGCCGCGCGCTGCCGTGGCTCGTGCCGTTGATGATCCTCATCGCTTGGGAAAGCGCCGCGCGCACGGGCGGACTGTCGTCGCGCGTGCTGCCCGAACCGCTCGCGGTGGTGAAGGCGGCGTGGGCGCTGATCGAATCCGGCGATCTGTGGGCCAACGTCAAGGTCAGCGCGGGCCGCGCGCTCGCGGGCTTCGCGATGGGCGGCGGAATCGGCTTCGTGCTCGGTCTCGCGACGGGTCTTTTCAAGCCCGCCGAAATCGCGCTCGACTCGACCGTGCAGATGATCCGCAACATCCCCGCGCTCGCGATGATTCCGCTCTTGATCCTGTGGTTCGGCATCGGCGAGGAAGCGAAGCTCGTGCTCGTCGCGCTGGGCGTGTTCTTTCCGGTCTACGTCAACACGTATCACGGCATCCGCTCGGTCGATCGCGACCTGATCGAGATGGCGAGAAGCTACGGCTTGTCCGGCTTCGCGCTGTATCGCGATGTGATTTTGCCGGGCGCGTTGCCGTCGATACTCGTCGGCGTGCGCTTCGCCTTCGGGCTGATGTGGGTGATGCTGATCGTCGCCGAGACCATTTCCGCGCAGTCGGGCATCGGCTACATGACGATGAACGCGCGAGAGTTCCTGCAAACCGATGTCGTGGTCGTCGGCATCCTGCTGTACGCGCTGCTCGGCAAACTCGCCGACATGGCCGCGCGCGCGATCGAACGCGCGACCTTGCGCTGGCATCCGGCGTATCAAACGAAGGCGCAATCATGAATCTGATCGATATCGACACGCTGACGCCCGCGTTCAGGCGCGTCGAAACACATGCGCGCGCGCCGCTCGGCGGGCGCGATATCGCCGTGTCGCTGCGCGGCGTGGAGAAGCGCTTCGGCGAGCGCACGGTGCTGGATCGGCTGGACTTGTCGATCGAGCGCGGCAGTTTCGTATCGATCGTCGGGCGCAGCGGCTGCGGCAAGTCGACGTTGCTGCGGCTCATCGCCGGTCTCGATCAACCGACCGGCGGCATTCTGCAGCGCAACGCCGCCGCGCGATCGGACGAACTGCAAGTGCGGATCATGTTTCAGGACGCGCGTCTCTTGCCGTGGAAGAGCGTGCTCGACAACGTGATGATCGGCCTGCCGCGCGAGAAGCGCGACGAAGCCCGCGCGACGCTTGCCGAGGTCGGCCTCGCGGAACGCGAGAAGGACTGGCCGTCGCGTCTGTCGGGCGGGCAGCGTCAGCGTGTGGCGCTGGCGCGCGCGCTCGTGCATCGGCCGGATCTGCTTTTGCTCGATGAACCGCTCGGCGCGCTCGATGCGTTGACGCGCATCGAAATGCAGGGCTTGATCGAGCGTTTGTGGCGTGAACATCGGCTCACCGCGCTGCTGGTCACGCACGATGTGCAGGAAGCGGTGTCGCTCGGCGATCGCATCGTGCTGATCGATGCGGGGCGCATCACGCTCGATACCGACGTCCCGCTGCCGAGGCCGCGCACGCGCACGGCGCCGGGGTTTGCCGAACTCGAGGAACAGGTGCTTTCGCGGGTGCTTCAGCGAGGTTCGACGTGATCCTGGCGTGAGCGCCGCCCTCACTATCCCTCCAGCGGCACCGCGCTCACGCACTTCAACTCGTCGAGACATACGCTCGACTTCACGCCGCTCACGCCGGGAATACGCATCAGCGTGTCGAGCAGAAACTCCGACAAGCCCTTCAGGTCCCGCGCGATCACCTTCAGCATGTAATCGATATCGCCGGTCACGGCGAAGCATTCCTGAATCTCCGCGAGCTTGCCGACGACGCCCTTGAACTTCGCGAGGTCGCGCACGTGCCCGCGCTCCATCGTCACCTGAATGAAGGCGACGACGCCGAAGCCCAGCGCCTGCGCATCGAGCCGCGTCTCGTAGCCCTTGATGACACCCATCTCTTCCAGCCGCCGATGCCGCCGCAACGTCTGCGCCGGCGACAGGTTGATCGCTTCCGCCAGTTCGAGATTGGAGATGCGTCCGCGCGACTGCAGTATCGCGAGCAAACGCAGGTCGATACGATCGATCTCGATAGTCTGCAATTTTCTTTCTCCGATGAACCAATCGATGAAATCCGGACGCGCAAACTAGGGTTTGTCTGCGCGCGTTAGGAAATCATATTGTGCCGTAACAAATTTACACTGATTCCCCTAAATCGAGCACAAGGAGAGAGACACGTGACACATGAGGGACACGGCACGCTCAAGCGCGGCCTGAAGAACCGTCACATTCAGCTGATCGCGCTCGGCGGGGCGATCGGCACCGGGCTTTTTCTCGGCATCGCGCAGACGATCAAGTCGGCGGGGCCATCGGTGCTGCTCGGCTACGCGATCGCGGGCATCGTCGCCTTTTTCATCATGCGGCAACTGGGCGAGATGGTCGTCGACGAGCCGGTCGCGGGTTCGTTCAGCCACTTCGCGGACAAATACTGCGGACAGTACGCGGGCTTTCTGTCGGGCTGGAATTACTGGGTGCTCTACATTCTCGTGTCGATGGCCGAGCTGTCCGCCGTCGGCATCTACGTGCAGTACTGGTGGCCGGGCATCCCGACGTGGATCTCCGCGCTCGTCTGCTTCTGCATCATCAACGCGATCAATCTGACGAGCGTGAAATCGTATGGCGAGCTGGAGTTCTGGTTCGCGATCGTGAAGGTCGTCGCGATCGTCGGCATGATCGGCTTCGGCGGCTGGCTGCTGTTCTCGGGCAGCGCCGGGCCGGACGCGAGCGTGACCAATCTCTGGCGTCACGGCGGCTTCTTCCCGAACGGCGTCTCCGGTCTCGTCATGGCGATGGCCGTCATCATGTTCTCGTTCGGCGGGCTGGAGCTGGTCGGCATCACCGCGGCCGAAGCGGACGATCCCTCGCACACGATTCCGCGCGCGACCAATCAGGTGATCTATCGCATTCTGATTTTCTACGTAGGCGCGCTCGGCGTGCTCCTTTCGCTGTATCCGTGGCAGAAGGTCGTGACCGGCGGCAGCCCGTTCGTGCTCATCTTCCATGCGATGAACAGCAACTTCGTCGCGCATGTGCTCAATGCCGTGGTGCTCACGGCGGCGCTCTCGGTCTACAACAGCGGCGTGTATTGCAACAGCCGCATGCTCTATGGTCTCGCGCAGCAGGGCAATGCGCCGCGCGCGCTGCTCAAGGTCAACCGGCGCGGCATTCCGCTCGCCGCGCTCGGCGTCTCCGCGCTCGCGACGGCCGTCTGCGTGCTCATCAACTATCTGATGCCGGGCAAGGCATTCGAGTTGCTGATGGGGCTCGTCGTGTCGGCGCTCATCATCAACTGGGCGATGATCTCGCTCATCCATCTGCAATTCCGACGCGTGAAGGCGCGCAACGGCGAAACGACCGTGTTCAAGAGCCTCGGCTATCCGCTCACCAACTATCTGTGCCTCGCGTTCCTCGCGGGCATTCTCGTGGTGATGTGCCTGATCCCCGATCTGCGCATCTCGGTCTATCTGATTCCCGTGTGGCTCGCGGTGCTCGGCGTCGGCTATGCGATTCGCAATCGCCGTCGCGCGAGTGCGGCCTTGTCGCGCGTCTGAAGGAGACGGTCATGTTCGAACACATCGATGCCTATCCCGGCGATCCGATCCTTTCGCTCAACGAAGACTTCGCGAACGATCCGCGCGCGGACAAGGTCAATCTGAGCATCGGCATCTACTACGACGACGAAGGCCGTCTGCCGGTGATGCGCGCCGTGCGCGAAGCGGAAGCGCAGTTGCTCGCGGAACCCGCTGCGAAACCGTATCTGCCGATGGCGGGCTTCGCGGCGTATCGCGATGCCGTGCAGTCGCTCGTATTCGGCGACGATTCCGCCGCGCGCATCGAAGGCCGCATCGCGACCGTGCAGACGCTCGGCGGCTCCGGCGCGCTCAAGGTCGGCGCGGACTTCATCAAGCGCTATTTCCCGGCGTCGCACGTCTGGGTGAGCGATCCGACGTGGGATAACCATCGCTTCATCTTCGAGCGCGCGGGCTTCACGGTCGGCACGTATCCGTACTACGACGAAGCGAGCGGCGGCCTGAAGTTCGACGCGATGCTCTCGGCGATCCGCGATCTGCCTGCGAAGAGCGTCGTGCTGCTGCACGCGTGCTGTCATAACCCCACGGGCGTCGATCTGAACGATGCGCAATGGGCGATGCTCATCGACGCCATCAAAGCGCGCGACTTGCTTCCGTTCATCGACATGGCGTATCAGGGCTTCGGCGCGGGACTCGATGCGGATGCGTTCGCGATTCGCGAGCTGGTTCGCCGCAACGTGCCCGCGCTGATCGCCAATTCGTTCTCGAAGAACTTTTCGCTCTACGGCGAGCGTTGCGGCGCGTTGTCGGTGATCTGCGAATCGGCGGAGATAGCGGCGCGCGTGCTCGGTCAACTGACGAGCGCCGTGCGCGCGAACTACAGCAATCCGCCGACGCATGGCGCGAGGATCGTCGCGCGCGTCTTGACGACGCCCGCGTTGCGGCAATCGTGGCAGGAAGAACTGGCGTCGATGTGCACGCGCATCGCGCGCATGCGTAGCGCGATTCACGCGCGTCTTTCCGGCAACGTGCCCGATGCGATGCTTGCGCGTTACGTCGAGCAGCGCGGCATGTTCACGTACACGGGGCTTTCCGCCGCGCAGGTCGATGTGCTGCGCGAACGGCACGGCGTCTATCTGATCCGCTCGGGCCGCATGTGCGTCGCGGCGCTGAACGAGCGCAACGTCGATGCGACCGCAAGCGCCATCGGCGAAGTGCTGTCGAAAGCGATCGCGTAGCCGCTCATTTTCGCCTCATTGTGCGCGGGCACACTGCATCCATCGCTGATGAAGGAGGGATGCAGTCATGGAAACGTTTCGCTCTTATGTCGATGAGCTGCTCGACCAGCTCGACGCGCACGCCGATCGCACGGTGCTGCGCTATCTCGGCGACGACGTGACCGGCGCGGCGTTTCGCGCATCGATCTATCGATATGCGCGGGCGCTTGCGTCGTTCGGCGTCACGCGCGGCGGGTTCGTCGCGATGTTCGCGCCGAACTGCCCCGATGCGCTCGCGATCCGCTACGCGACCGGCCTGCTCGGCGCAACGACGATGTTCCTGCCCGCGATCACGCGCGCGGAACAGCGCGCCGCGTTTGTCACGCGCATGCAGCCGACGTTGCTCATCGGCTTCGAACAGACGAAGCATCTCGTGCCGGCGCATAGCGGCGCGCGTCTCGCGTATGTCGGAACGGGGCCGGCGCGTTTGCGGCTGGATATCCGGGCGCGCGTGCAGCACGATCTGCCGGTTGAGAGCCGTGCAAGACCCGACGATCTCGCGGTGGTGGTGTCATCGGGCGGCTCGACCGGCGTGCCGAAAGCGAGCCGCCGCAGCTTCGCCGCATATTCGACGATGGTAAGCGCGCCGAGCCCCGAGGATCGGCGGCAGCTCGTCAACGGCGCGCTTGCGTATCTGTCGCAAGTGCTCGTCGATAACACGTTGATGGGCGGCGGCATCGTCGTGCTGAAGCCTGGCTACGATCCCGCCGAAACGCTCGCGACGATCGAAGCCGAGCGCATCACGGACGTCTTGCTCGTCGAACCGCAACTGTTCGAAACGATGGATCATCCGGACGTTCATCGGCGCAATCTGTCTTCGTTGCGCTCGGTCGCGCATATCGGCGGATCGGCGCCCGCGATTTTGCGGCGGCGCGCGATCGAGCGCCTCGGCCCGGTGCTCACGCACATGTACGGCGCGAGCGAAGCGGGGCTCGTGAGCGTGTTGACGCCGTCGGACTATCTCGTCGATGCGAGTCTGCTCGAGAGCGCCGGGCGTATCCGGCCGGGCGTCGAGGTGCGGATTCGCCGCGCCGACGGCACGTTCGCGCGTCATGGCGAGCACGGCGCAATCGAGGTGAAATCGAAGGCGGTGGCGCAGGGCTATTACCGGCAGCCGATCGAAGCGGCGCAGAAGTTTCGCGATGGCTGGTGCATGACGGGCGATATCGGCTTCATCGACGGGAGGGGTTATCTGCATGTGATCGGACGTGGAGGGGATGTCGCCGAAATCGATGGTGCCGTCGTCGGTCCGGCGCAGATCGAAACGCCGCTTTGTGCGTTGCCCGATGTGCGCTATGCGCGCGCTGTTGCATCGGCCGATGCTGCGCGCCGTTATGTGTGGGATGTCGTAGTGGTGCCGTGGACAGGAAGGCGTGTGGATGTCGCGCGTTGCATGCGGGCGCTTGAATCGGCGTGTGGGGTCGCAGTGGCGAAGGTTGTGCGGATGGCTGCCGTGCAGCGCGTGCCGCTTACCGAGCAAGGGAAGGTGAATCGGGCGGCGATTGGGTTCTGGTGTCGGGAGGCCTTAAGTACCAGGTGTACATTCGGCCAAGCGCGTGCGATGCCGGCTGCAGTCAGTTGAAATATTGTCCTTGGTAAGTAAGCACGCCGATCGACGACGTAAAGCTACCGCCATCGACAAGTCCCTCACTCATGCTCCGGAGCACGATTAACGCATTTGCCGAATTGAGCGTGCCCGAAGATCGAACGCAGCCGTAATAACACCATTGCTACCGCCCTGCGCATTTTGAGTGGTGTATTCCTGTTTAACGCTCGCAAACGGGAGTTAAACATTCTCGGCATGGTAGCCACCCGATCCAATAGGATCGACGCCGCTAATACGCACGTCTTCAAGCGTGAACTTCTGGAAGTCGAGCGGCGTCCCGCCTGACTTGCGCGTCGTGAGGATGGCTCTCGGGATAACCGTGCGTTTTGAAGGCGTACACGCAAAGTCCGAATTAGCCCCTGTCCCTCGCCCGCCCCAACACCAAATGCGCCATCGTCCCCAGCACGATCCCCCAAAACGCCGACCCCAACCCGAGAAAACTCATATTCGAAGCCGTCGCGATAAACGCGATAAACGAAGCTTCCCGATGCGCCTCATCCTGCACCAGCCCCACGACGTTCGCCGCGATCGCGCCGAGCAGCGCGAGACCGGCGAGCACCGCAACGAACGCATTCGGCAGCGCGGCGAACAGCATGACGACCGTCCCCGCAAAGCATCCGCCGATCAGATAGAAGACGCCATTGGCGATGCCCGCAACATAACGATTCGCCGGGTCGCGATGCGCATCGGGCCCGGTGCATAGCGCCGCCGTAATCGCCGCGATGACGATGGTGATGCCGCCCGAAAACGCGACGAGCATCGATGCGAGGCCCGTCGTCATGAGCACGGGACGCGTCGGCGTTTGATAACCCGACACGCGCAAGATCGAAAAGCCAGGCAGGAATTGCCCCGTCAGACTGACGATGACGAGCGGCAACGCAAGACTCACGGTCGATTGCCAGGACCAAGTCGGCATCGTGAATACGGGGCGCGTGAGATGAAGGCTGACCGACTCGAAATGCGTCAGGCCGAGTGCCATCGCCAGCGCGCAGCCGGACGCGAGAACCAGAATGAGGCAGTAGCGCGGCGCCCATCGGCGAAAAACGAGGAAGCTCGCGATCATGCCCAACGCGAGCCACGGCGTAACGGCAATCGACTTGAATACGTTCGTGCCGAACTGAAAGAGAATGCCGGCCATCATCGCGCAGGCGATGCCCTTCGGTATGCGCTTGACGATCTCATCGAACCATCCCGACAAGCCGAGCACGAAGATGCACGCGCCCGCGACGATATACGCGCCGATCGCCTCGCTCACCGGCATGCCGGGAAACAGCGTGACGAGCAGCGCCGAACCGGGCGCCGACCACGCGGTGATGATCGGCTGCTTCAGCCACACACTCAGCGTGATGCCCGAAACGGCCGCGCCCATCGAGATGGACCAGACCCACGACGCGATCACGTCGTTGCCGACATGTGCCGCGTGCGCGGCCTGGAAGAGAATCGCGAGCGGTCCGGCATACGAGATGATGACGGCAAGCAACCCGGCGCTCACCGCCGATACCGACCCGCTTCCTTCCCGCGATACCGGAATCGACATGCGCGGCTTCAGCGAATCGACGACGGATGATGCGCGAGCGCCGTCACTTGCATCGTCATGTACGGGAAGAGCGGCAGGCCGGACAAGATCGTGTGCAGTTCATCGTGCGAATCGACATCGAAGACGCTGTAGTTCGCATATTCGCCGACCACGCGATGCAACTGCTGCCATTTGCCTTGCCGCTGCAGTTCCTGCGAGTATTCCTTCTCGCGCGCCTTGATTTCATCGGCTTTGGCGGCGGGCATGTCGTGCGGCAGATGAACGTCCATTCTGACGAGATAAAGCATGATGTCCCCAATCGTTGTTGATGCGTTGATTCGATGATTCAAGCGCGCTTGTCGCGACGATAAAACGCGAGCTTCGCTTCATCGATCTGAAGCCCGAGGCCCGGTCCTTCCGGCAAGTGCAGATCGAAGTCGCGATACTGCGGACGCGCCGTGACGATGTCGTCCTTCAACAGCAGCGGCCCGAACAGTTCCGTGCCCCACGCGAGCTGCGGCAACGCGCTGAAACCATGCGCCGATGCAATCGAGCCGATGCTGCCTTCGAGCATCGTGCCGCCGTAGAGCGAGACGCCCGCCGCATCCGCGATGGCGGCCGTGCGCATCATTCCGTAGATGCCGCCGGACTTCGCGATCTTCAGCGCGAACACATCGGCGCATGCGTGACGCACGAGTTCGAGCGCGTCCTCGGGGCCCGTCACCGCTTCGTCGGCCATGATCGGCACGATGAAGCGCGCCGCGAGCCGCGCGAGCGTGCCGCGCTGCTCGCGCGGAGTCGGCTGTTCGATGAGATCGATGCCCGCTGCCTGAAGCGCTTCGATGCCGAGCGACGCATCGGTCTCGCTCCATGCCTGATTCACGTCGACGGTGACTTTCGCGCGATCGCCGAGCGCGGCCTTGATCTTCGATACATGCGCGACGTCATCGCGCACGCCGCGCCGGCCGATCTTCAGCTTGAATGTGTTGTGACGGCGTTCGGCCAGCAGCATTTCCGCTTCTTCGATATCGCGCTGCGTGTCGCCGCTCGCGAGCGTCCAGAGTACCGGAAGCGTCTTGCGCACCGCGCCGCCGAGCAACTCCGACACCGGCACGTTCAACCGCTTGCCTTGCGCGTCGAGCAGCGCCGTTTCGAGCGCGCACTTCGCGAAGCGATTGCCGCGCGCGACCTTGTTGAGCTTCAGCATCGCCGCGTTGATGTTGCTCGCATCCTGTCCGATGAGCGCGGGCGCGAGATAGGTATCGATCGTCAGCTTGATGCCTTCGGGGCTTTCATCGCCGTAAGACAGGCCGCCGATGGTCGTGGCTTCGCCAATGCCCTCGATGCCGTCGCTCGTGCGCAGACGGACGATGACGAGGGTTTGCTGCTGCATCGTCGCCATCGCGAGTTGATGCGCGCGAATGGTCGGGAGATCAACCAGAATCGCTTCGACGGAGGTGATTTGGGCGTTCATACCTGAAATGTCGGAATGGAGAGGTTGATGCAGTATTGCGCGCCCGTTTGCCGCCTGTCCAAGACCATTCGCGTCTAGTGCGATACCCCCCAGGTATGACGCGCGTCATCGCCCCCGATCCGTGCGCGCCGTGTAAGGAATCTTCTCCTCGTCATACAGCCGGTAAATGAGTTCGAGCATTTCCTTGATGTCGCGCGATTCGTCGAGCGCGCGCATGCTCATGATGACCGGCGAAACGAGCGTGGGATCGTCAAGTTCCTTGTAGCTCACGTCGTCGCGCTTCAGGCCGTGGACGCTGCTCGGCACGACGGAAATGCCTTCGCCCGCCGCGACGAGCCCCAGCGCGATCTGCAATTCGCGCACTTCGTAGATCTTGCGCGGCGCGAGCCCGCGATCCTGAAACGCCGCGAGCACCTGATCCGCATAACTCGGGCGCGGCGACTTCGGAAAGATGATGAGCGTCTCGTTGACGAGATCGCGCAGCGAGAGAATGGGCTTCGCGAGCGAGAGCGGGTGCCCGAGCGGAAGCGCGACGATCAGTTGCTCTTCGCGCAAGATCACGCGACGGATGTTGGCATCCTCATGACGAATGCGCCCGAAGCCCACATCGATGCGGCCATCCTTGAGCGCGCGGATCTGGTCCATCGTCGACATTTCGTGCAGGCTCAGTTCGACGGTCGCGTTCTCGTCGCGAAAGCGCCGGATGATCTTCGGCAGCATGCCGTAGAGCGTCGAGCCGACGAATCCCACCGAAAGACTGCGCTCGATATTGCCTACGCGGCGCGTCATCGATTCGAGTTCGGCGGTCTGCGCGAGCAACTGCACCGCATGCGAATAAAAGAACTTGCCGGTCTCCGTGAGCTTGAGCGGCCGCGAGTTGCGTTCGAAGAGTTGCACGCCGAGCGTTTCTTCGAGTTGCTGTATTTGACGGCTCAAAGGCGGTTGTGCGATATGCAGCCTTTCGGCCGCGCGCGTGAAGTTTCTTTCTTCCGCCACCGCCACGAAGTAACGCAGGTGTCGCAACTCCATTCAATACCTCCTGGATATGGCCCGATACTAAATCAGTGTTGGACTGGGCTTCTTTACGTCCATTATCCTGCCTTCACGCTCTGTTTCAACACCCGACTATACCTTCCGAGCATATCTGCACAGGTGATGAAGCGAGGGTTAACCCCCACCAGAAAATTGCGAGATTCAGGAGAAGACATGAGCATCAAAGTGTTCGATACGAAGGAAGTGCAGGACCTGCTGAAGGCCGCTGCGAACATCGGGAGTCAGGACGGCAATGCTCGCGCCAAAGAGATCACGCATCGCCTGTTGAGCGACCTCTTCAAGGCGATCGACGACCTCGACATGACGCCCGATGAAATCTGGGCCGGCGTCAATTATTTCAACAAGCTCGGTCAGGATGGCGAAGCGGCGTTGCTCGCCGCCGGCCTCGGTCTGGAGAAGTATCTCGACATCCGCATGGATGCCGCAGACCGCGAAGCCGATATCCACGGCGGCACGCCGCGCACCATCGAAGGCCCGCTGTATGTGGCCGGTGCGCCGGTGCGCGAGGGCGTGTCGAAGATCGATCTCGATCCCGATGCGAACGCCGGCCCGCTCGTCATTCGCGGCACGGTCACGGGTCACGATGGCAAGCCGGTTGCGAATGCGGTCGTCGAATGCTGGCACGCCAACTCGAACGGCTTCTACTCGCACTTCGACCCGACCGGCGCGCAAAGCGATTTCAATCTGCGCGGCGCAGTGAAAACGGGCGCGGACGGCAAGTACGAATTCCGCACGCTGATGCCGGTCGGCTACGGCTGCCCGCCGCACGGCGCGACGCAGCAACTGCTGAACTCGCTCGCGCGTCATGGCAATCGTCCGGCGCACGTGCACTTCTTCGCGACGAGCGAGAAGCATCGCAAGCTGACGACGCAGATCAACATCGAAGGCGATCCGCTGATCTGGGATGACTTCGCTTATGCGACTCGCGAAGAACTCGTTCCGCATGTCGTCGAAAAGACGGGCGGCACGGCGCTGGGGCTGAAGGCCGACGCGTACAACGAAATCGTGTTCGACATCCAGTTGACGCCGCTCGTGCAGGGCAAGGACAACCAGCTCGTCCAGCGCCCGCGCGCATCCGTCACCGCGTAATTACGCAACAGCGGCGGTCAGCCCGCCGCCGCCCGAATCTCCGTACGACCCCTTCGATACCGATGCATGCGCTCCGTCGCCGGAACGCGCATAGGGAGAACTCATATGTCCGCCATCACCGACAAAGCCACGCAGCTCGATGAACTGCTGCAAAACGCCGTCCAGGACGACAAGGAGAGTGGCATCTTCCGTTGCCGCCGCGACATCTTCACGAACGCCGATCTGTTCGATCTCGAGATGAAACACATCTTCGAGAGCAACTGGGTGTATCTCGCGCACGAAAGCCAGATCCCGAACAACAACGATTACTACACGACGTGGATCGGCCGTCAGCCCATCGTGGTGACGCGCGACAAGACCGGCGAGTTGCACGCGGTCATCAATGCATGCGCGCACAAGGGGGCGATGCTCTGCCGCCGCAAGCACGGCAACAAGGGCAGCTTCACCTGTCCGTTCCATGGCTGGACGTTCTCCAACACCGGCAAGCTGCTGAAGGTGAAGGACGAGAAGACGACCGAATACCCGATCCAGTTCAACACGCACGGCTCGCACGATCTGCGCCGCGTGCCGCGTTTCCAGAACTATCGCGGCTTTCTCTTCGGCAGCCTGAATGCGGATTCGATGCCGCTCGAAGACTATCTCGGCGAGACGAAGGTCATCATCGATCAGATCGTCGATCAGGCGCCGAACGGCCTCGAAGTCTTGCGCGGCAATTCCTCGTACATCTACGACGGCAACTGGAAGATGCAGATGGAAAACGGCTGCGACGGTTATCACGTCAGCACCGTGCATTGGAATTACGCCGCGACGATGGGCCGCCGCAAGATCGAAGGCACCAAGGCCGTCGATGCGAATAGCTGGAGCAAGTCGGTCGCGGGCGTGTACGGATTCGATCATGGCCACATCCTGTTGTGGACGAAGACGATGAATCCGGAAGTGCGGCCGGTGTATCAGCATCGCGAAGAGATCAAGGCGCGCGTGGGCGAAGTGCAGGCGGATTACATCGTCAATCAGACGCGCAATCTGTGCCTCTATCCGAACGTCTTTCTGATGGATCAGTTCAGCACGCAGATTCGCGTGGTGCGCCCGCTTGGCGTCGACAAGACCGAAGTCAGCATCTTCTGCTTCGCGCCGAAGGGCGAGAGCGCCGAAGATCGCGCGACGCGCATCCGTCAGTACGAAGACTTCTTCAACGTGACCGGCATGGGCACGAGCGACGACCTCGAGGAATTTCGCGCGTGCCAGTCGGGTTATGCGGGCATCACGGCGATGTGGAACGACCTCTCGCGCGGCGCGCCGCTTTGGGTCCACGGTCCTGACGAGAACGCGCAGAACATGGGTATCAAGCCGCTCATTTCGGGCGAGCGCAGCGAAGACGAAGGACTCTTCGTCGTGCAGCACGAATACTGGGTCAACGTGATGCGCGACGCGTTGAAGAAGGAACAAGGGGAGGCACTGGCATGAGCTTCGACTACCTGAAAATCTGCGCGACGCTGTATCGCGAAGCGCGTCTGCTCGACGATCGTCAATGGGACGAATGGCTCGGCTGCTATGCGGAAGACGTCACGTACTGGATGCCCGCATGGGACGACGACGATCAGATCACCGATGACCACGAAAGTCAGATCTCGTTGATGTATTACCCGGATCGCGGCGGCCTCGAAGATCGCGTGTTCCGCATCAAGACCGAGCGCAGTGGCGCTTCGATGCCCGAGCCGCGCACGAGCCACAACGTCACCAACGTGGAAGTGCTGGCCGAGCGCGAGAACGAAGTGGATGTGCGCTACAACTTCGACACGCTCAATCACCGCTACAAGATCACCGATCATTTCTTCGGCACGATCTTCGTGACGCTGCGCAAGGTCGACGACATTCTGGTGATTGCGCACAAGAAGATTGTGCTGAAGAACGACTATATCCGCCAGGTGCTCGACGTCTATCACGTCTGACACTCGCGGTGACGAGACAGGAAGTAGGAGGCAACATGTCCAGCTACAACATTGCACTGAATTTCGAAGACGGCGTGACGCGTTTTGTCGAATGCAAGGCGGGCGAGAAAGTTCTCGACGCCGCATTCCGCGCCAAGATCAATCTGCCGATGGATTGCTCCGACGGCGTGTGCGGCACCTGCAAATGCCGCGCCGAAAGCGGCAACTATGATCTCGGCGACGACTACATCGAAGACGCGCTTTCCGACGACGAAAAGGAAAGCGGTCTCGTGCTCACCTGCCAGATGGTGCCATCGAGCGATTGCGTGATCGCGGTCCCGGCATCGTCGGCGGCATGCAAGACCGCGCAGAGCAAGTTCGCCGCGACGGTCACGAAGATCGAGCCGCACAACGACGCCGCCGTCGTGCTCGAACTGGATGTGGATGCCGCTACGCCCGCGCCGGTTTTTCTGCCGGGCCAGTACGTGAATATCGATGTCCCGGGCAGCGGACAGCATCGTTCGTATTCGTTCTCGTCGGCGCCGGGCGCGACGAAGATCAGCTTTCTCATCAAGAAGATTCCCGGCGGCGTGATGAGCACATGGCTCGAATCCGCGCAGGCCGGTCACACGGTCGAGCTGACCGGTCCGCTCGGCAGTTTCTATCTGCGCGGGGTGGAGCGTCCGCTGCTGTTCCTCGCGGGCGGCACGGGTCTCGCGCCATTCCTCTCGATGCTCGAAGTGCTCGCACGCGCGAACTCGCAGCAGAAGATTCACCTCATCTATGGCGTGACGCGCGATCTCGATCTCGTGCAAGTCGAAGCGATCGAAGCCTATACGGCGCGGTTGCCGAACTTCACGTTCAGCACCGTCGTCGCGGATGCGGATTCGAACCATCCGCGCAAAGGCTGGGTGACGCAGCACATGCCCGCCGAATCGCTGAATGACGGCGATGTCGATGTGTATCTCTGCGGCCCGCCACCGATGGTCGATGCCGTGCGCAAGCACTTCGACGATAGCGGCGTGAAGCCCAACAGCTTCCACTACGAGAAGTTCACGCCCAACGCCGCGCCGGTGGCAGCATGAACACGCAACGATTTGCCGGCAAGGTGATGGTCGTGACCGGCGCGGCGCAGGGCATCGGGCGCGGCGTGGCGCTGCGTGCGGCGGCGGAAGGCGCGAAGGTGGTGCTCGTCGATCGCGCGGACTTCATCGGGGAAGTGGCCGCCGAAGCGCAGGGCGCGGATACGGCCGGCTTCGTCGCCGACATGGAAACGTATGAAGGCGCGGCATCCGCGATGGCGTTCGCGGCGCGCACGTTCGGCGGCATCGATATCCTGATCAACGGCGTCGGCGGCGCGATTCGCATGCGTCCGTTTGCCGAATTCGAACCCGCGCAGATCGACGCCGAAATCCGGCGCTCGCTCATGCCGACGCTCTACGCGTGCCATGCCGTGTTGCCCCATATGCTCGAACGCGGGCGCGGAACCATCGTGAACGTGTCTTCGAACGCGACGCGCGGGATTCGTCGCGTGCCGTATTCGGCGGCGAAAGGCGGCGTCAACGCAATGACGCAGGCGCTCGCGATGGAATACGGCGAGCGCAACATCCGCGTGGTCGCAGCCGCGCCGGGCGGCACCGAAGCGCCCGCGCGACGCGTGCCGCGCAATGCGAGCGGCGACAGCGAGCAGGAAAAAGTCTGGATGGGCGAAGCGGTGAAGCAGGTCACCGAATCGACGTTCTTCAAACGCTACGGCACGCTGGACGAACAGATCGCGCCGATTCTCTTCCTCGCATCGGACGAAGCGAGCTATATCACCGGCGCGGTATTGCCCGTCGCCGGCGGCGATAACGGCTGATCTCACGGGAGACGCAATCATGAGTGAACGCAAGGCAATCGTTCCCGCGGGAATGGAAGCGGTCTACGAAAAGATCCGCTATGCGCCCGCGATCAAGGCCGGCAATACGATCTACGTGTCCGGGCAGATTGGACGCGATGCGAACATGCAACTGGTCGAAGACCGCGAAGCGCAGATCGTGCAGGCTTTCGACAATCTCGAGCTCGTGCTCGAAGCGGCGGGTGCTTCGTTGAGCGATGTCGTCGACGTGACGAGCTTTCATACCGACATGCGCGATCTGCCGTTGTTCATGCAGGTGCGCGAGCGTTATCTGAACACGCATCCGCTGCCGGCGTGGACCGCGATCGGCGCGCATATGCTCGGTGGTTCCGCGGGTTATATCGTCGAAATCAAGGCGGTCGCCGTAGTGACGGCGAGCGCGTCGTAACACGCAAGAAACGTCAACGTAAAAAGAACCGGCCTTGCTGCGCCATGCACGCAGCAAGGAGAACGCGCGCGCGTTCATCGTTCCGCCTGATCAATACATTAAAAATCGCGGAATCAAAGCAAGTCCTACATCCTTGGAGACACCCATGCGGCAAATAGACGTGCAAAAGCTATGCGACGATGCCCGGTTCAGCAAGTTTCATTTGCTGCTTCTGTTCTGGTGCGCGCTCATCATCATCTTCGACGGATACGATCTCGCGGTCGTCGGGATCGCGCTTCCGTCGATCATGAGCGACATGGGCATTCAGCCGACGAGCGCTGGATTCATGGTGAGTTCCGCGCTGCTCGGCATGATGATCGGCGCGGTGTTTCTCGGCACGATTGCCGACAGGATCGGCCGCGTGCCCGCCATCGTCATTTGTCTGCTGCTGTTCAGCGTATTCACGGCCGCGGCCGGATTGACGCGCGATCCCGTGACGTTCGGCATCGCGCGCTTTCTCGCGGGACTGGGCATCGGCGGCGTCATGCCGAATGTCGTCGCGCAAATGACCGAGTATTCGCCGCGCAAGATCCGCAGCACGATGGTGACGCTGATGTTCAGCGGATATTCCGTCGGCGGCATGCTCGCGGCGCTCGTCGGCAAGGGGATGATCGAGCGCTACGGCTGGCAATCCGTCTTCATCGCGGCGGGCCTTCCGGCGCTGCTCGCGCCTGTGATCCTCAAGTACATGCCCGAGTCGCTCGCATTCCTCGTGCGAAACGAACGCGCGGCGCGCCTGAAGGACATTCTTTCGCGCGTCGATCCGCGCTATGTGCCGCAAGAGGCCGACCGCTTCGCGCTTTCCGATCGCGAAGCCGCGCCCGGTTCGCCGATCGCGCGACTCTTCGCCGAAGGACGCGGCATGAGCACCGTCATGTTGTGGATCGCGTTCTTCATGTGCCTCTTCATGGTCTACGCGCTGAGTTCGTGGCTGACGAAACTGATGGCTGGCGCGGGGCACAGCCTCGGCTCGGCGCTCACGTTCGTGCTCGTTCTGAACTTCGGCGCGATGATCGGCGCGATCGGCGGCGGATGGCTCGCGGACCGCTTCAACATCAAGTACGTGCTGATCGCCATGTACGCGCTCGCCGCGATTTCCATCAGCCTGTTGGGCGTGAAGGTGCCGGTCGGCGTGCTGTTTTTCCTGGTGGGTCTCGCGGGCGCATCGACGATCGGCACGCAGATCGTCACGTATGCGTTCGCCGGTCAGTTCTATCCGACCGCGATCCGCTCGACGGGCATCGGCTGGGCGTCTGGCATCGGGCGCAGCGGGGCGATTCTCGCGCCTATCGTGATCGGCTTTCTCGTGAGCAAGGCGTTGCCGCTGCAGCAGAACTTCGTCGCCATCGCGGTGCCCGGCGTCATCGCGATGCTTGCCGTTTGTCTGATCGATGCGCGTCGTTCGCGCAATGACGCCATCGCCGTGGCCGCCGCCGATCCGGCGTAACGACGCGTGCGCCCGGCAGTCACTCCTTCGCGGGCTTCGGTTGCCGGGCCTTCTGCGGCTCGGATGGAGCGCCGCGCTGCGTCGGCGCGCGCGTGCAGGCATCGGGCGGCGTGACATAAGGCACGTCGTGGCAGCAGCACGCATAGACCGGAAAGCCGTACGCGTTCGTGCGGACGATGGTCGTCGGTCCATGCAACGGACACACCGCTTTCATGCAGCCTCCTGAAAATGAAAACGCAGTCAATCAGGTGGTTTCATGTTACTCGCGATATGCGCGTGCGCTTGATTCAAGTCAATCGGAGCCGCGGGCGTCCCGATAGAGTGAGAGCGTCGATTCACGTCACGCGCCACGCAACGGAGTTCGCAGATGAAAGCACTCGTCTATCACGGCCCCGGCATCAAGTCGCTCGACGAGCGGCCGAAACCCGCGCTCGCCGCCGCCACCGATGCGATCGTTCGCGTGACGCGCACGACCATCTGCGGAACCGATCTGCACATTCTCAAGGGCGATGTTCCCACCTGCGAGCCCGGCCGCGTGTTGGGTCACGAAGGCGTGGGCGTCGTCGAGGACGTCGGCGCGGCGGTGTCGACGTTCAAGCCGGGCGATCGCGTGCTGATCTCGTGCATTTCGTCGTGCGGAAAGTGCGAGGCCTGCCGACGCGGCATGTATTCGCACTGCGCGACGGGCGGCTGGATT
This sequence comes from Caballeronia sp. ATUFL_F1_KS4A, assembly GCF_023630905.1. Lineage (NCBI taxonomy): Bacteria > Pseudomonadati > Pseudomonadota > Betaproteobacteria > Burkholderiales > Burkholderiaceae > Caballeronia > Caballeronia sp. ATUFL_F1_KS4A. The sequence continues at coordinate 264,885 of NZ_JALQEB010000037.1, forward strand.
CTCGGCCACAAGATCGACGGCACGCAGGCCGAATACGTGCGCATCCCGCACGCGGATACGAGCCTCTATCCGATTCCGGCAGATGTCGAGGAAGAGGCGCTCGTCATGCTCTCCGACATTCTTCCGACGGGCTTCGAATGCGGCGTGCTCAACGGGCGCGTGCAGCCGGGCAGCACGGTCGCGATAGTCGGCGCGGGGCCGGTCGGTCTCGCCGCCTTGCTCACCGCGCAGTTCTACGCGCCGGCGCAGATCGTCATGATCGATCGCGACGCGCATCGGCTCGAAATCGCGCGCACGTTCGGCGCGAGCGCGTGCATCGACATCGCGCGCACGGAGGCCGTCGCCGAGATCATGCGTCTGTCCGATGGCGCGGGCGTCGATTGCGCCGTCGAAGCGGTCGGCGTGCCGGCGACCTTCGAGCTGTGCCAGCAGATCGTCGCGGCGGGCGGCACCATCGCGAATGTCGGCGTGCATGGCGTGAAGGCCGATCTGCATCTCGAATCGCTCTGGGATCGCAACATCAGCATCACGACGCGTCTCGTCGATACGGTCAGCACGCCGATGCTGCTCAAGACCGTGCGCGCGGGGCGGCTGCAGCCGAAGCAGCTCATCACGCACCGCTTCACGCTCGCGCGCGCGCTCGACGCTTACGACACCTTTGGCCGCGCGGCGGAAACGAACGCGCTGAAGGTCATCATCGAAATTTGAAGTGGGCGGCCTTCAGCGGGAAGCCGTGCGGGCCGGAAAACGATGTACCGCAAAATCCTGGTTGCGCTCGATGGCAGCGAGTGCTCGCAACGCGCGCTCGACGAAGCGATCCGCATCGGCGCGCGTGCGCGAGTGAATGTCGTGTACGTGATCGACGTGGCCGCGCTTTCGTCGTATCCGGCGCAGTATCGCGTGAACGTGCGCGAGGAAGGCGGGCACGCGCTCGATATCGCGTATGCGCGCGTGATCGATGCGGGCATCGAATGCGAAACGGAACTCGCGGAGACGCGCAACGTCACCGATACGATCGCGAAGTGCCTGCAGCGCCGCGCGGTGCACATGCCCGCGGATCTCGTCGTGATGGGCACGCATGGCCGGACCGGGTTGCGCAGGCTCGCGCTCGGCAGCGTCGCGGAAGCGTTCGTCAGACGCTCGACGTGTCCGGTGCTGCTCACGCGCGCACCGAAGCATGTCGCGAAAGACGCGTGAGCCACGACGAGTGAGGCGCGCCCGCGCGATGGCCTGACCGGAGAACAATGACATGGGCCTCGGAATGCAGATCGCCTGCCTCGGCTTCGCGGGCTCGAGCGCGATCGAACGCGAAGCGGGCGTCGAACTCGTGCGGCTTGCGGGCGTCGCGAAAGACATCGTCGATTGCAGGCTCACGATCAAGGCGTCGCTCGATCGCGCGGGACGCACCGTCTTCGACGCGCAACTGGTTCTGCTCACGCGCGATTCCGAGCAGGTCACGGTGCAACGCAGCACACACGCCGACGTGAACGCGGCGCTGCGTCATACATTCGATGACGCCGTTCAGCTGCTGCTTCAGCGCGGCGCGCCAGACGCGATTTGATCCAGATCAATACGCGCTCCGAAACCGTGGCCAAGACTAAGTGGATATGCGCTGCGCCGGCTCGCGTCGCATCAACGTTCCACGAGGTATCGGCATGATCGTTACGTTTCCGAGTCAGCCGCCCGTCTATCAGGGCGATGTCCCTTCGCTCACTTTCGCCGCCTTCGCGGACGGTGAGCCGATCGAGTGCACCATTTCGGCCGAAGCGCTGGAGGATCACTTCGGCGCGGCGTCGTGGCGTGAGGAAGATCTGCAGCAGGCGTTCGAGAGCCATCGCTCGTCGATAGAAGGCGCCGCCGAACATGTGCTGAGCCGCGTCGGCGGCACGTCGGTGATGCTGCGCAGCGGATTTTTCCGCTTTCGCGAAGCGCGCGCTCAGACTGCTTCGAGCCGCGCCTGATCGAGGATCCGCACGTCCTTGCCGCGCGCGTCGATCACGCCGGCCTTTTGCAGCCGCGAGAACATGCGGCTGACGGTTTCGATCTTCAGCCCGAGATAGCTGCCGATTTCCTCGCGCGTCATGCGCAGCACGAATTGCGCGGGCGAATAGCCGCGCGCCTTCATGCGCGTCGACAGATTGAGCAGGAAGGCCGCGACGCGCTGCTCCGCCGTCATCGTGCCGAGCAGCATCATCAGATTGGATTCGCGCACGATCTCGCCGCACATCATGCGATGAACGTGATGCTGCACCGCCTTCACTTCGCGGCACAGCAATTCGAGCAGATCGAACGGAACGATGCAGACGACGCTGTCTTCCAGCGCGATGGCGTCGCACGCGTGGCGGTCGGTGCTCACGCCGTCGAACCCGAGGGGCTCGGCCGCCAGATGAAAGCCCGTGACCTGCTCGTGTCCTTCGCGATGCATGACGACGGTCTTGAAGCAGCCGCTGCGCAGCGCATAGAGACTCTGGAAGGGATCGCCGCTGCGGAAAAGCGTTTCGCCGCGCCGCACGAAGCGCGTCGAGCTGATCATCGCGTCGAGACGCTGATAATCGACCGGCGACAAGCCGGACGGCATGCAGATGCGCTTCATCGAACACGTCGAGCAACGCGTGCTCGGCGGCTTCGCGTCGACGTGCATGCCGGGACTGTCTGCGCTCGCGGAAATCATGCTGCGCCTCCTGTCGAACCGGATCGCGCATCGACGCGCGATCCCGCATGTCACCTGTCCAATTATGGAGTGCGCTGTCTCGAAAAAATGTCGGTGCTGGCTGATCGTGCCGTAGGCATTCGGGAAGACGTGTAGGGAAATGCCGACACGCGCCGCTTCGATTCAGGCGCTGTCGTCGTCGAAAAGCTGATGGCGCACCGCGTAGCGCACGAGCGCGGCTTCGTGGGGAATCTGCATTTTTTCGAGGATGCGCGCCTTGTAGGTGCTGATGGTCTTCGCGCTCACGCACAACGCCTCGCCGATATCGCTGATGGATTCGCCCGCGCACAGCCGCCGGAACACTTCGAACTCGCGGTTCGACAATCGCTGATGCGGTAGCGCATCGTCAGGTTCGGTGAGGCTTTGCGCGAAGCGTTCGGCCATCGCGAGGCTCACGTACGCGCCGCCCGACGCGACCTTGGCGACCGCCGCGACCAGCTCCGCGCTCGCGCTTTCCTTCGTCAGATAGCCCGACGCGCCGGCCTTGAACGCGCGCGCGGCGTATTGCTGCTCGGCGTGCATCGTGAGCACGAGAATGCGCAGCGCGGGCTTTTCGTCCTTGATCTGCTTGAGCAGGTCGAGGCCGCTGCGGCCGGGCATCGACAGATCGAGCACGAGCACGTCTGCCTCCGTTGCGCGCACGAGCGCGAGCGTGCCCGGCCCGTCGCTCGCTTCGCCGGCGACCTCGAAGCCGTGCGCGTTCGCGAGGATATGGCGCAGGCCGTCGCGCACGAGCGCGTGGTCATCGGCGATCAGGACTTTCGTCGTCATGGATTCGGTTCTTCCGTTTCGCGGCCCGGCACCAGCAGAACGGGACACCGCGACAGCCGAGCGAAACCTTCCGCGACGCTGCCGAGCACGATCCGCCGCAAGCCGCGCCGCCCGTGCGTGCCCATGACGACGAGATCGGCGCGGAAATCGTCGGCGCAATGACGGATGCGCTGCGGGATGTCATCGCCGAGATACTCGACTTCGCACACGCGCGGCGTGCCCTTGACGCCCGCTTGCGTCATGCGCTCCGTGGCCGTCGCAGCGAGCCGCCGGCCTTCCTCCAGCAATGCGTCGCGCAGGCCGGGATAGAACGCGCTCGTGGCGTCGTAGGAAACGGGCTGCATGTCGACGACGAAGAGCGGCTGAATTTGCGCCGCGCTCGCGCTTGCGATCCTGATCGCCTCATCGAGGGCGTGGAGGGAAGTCGGGCTGCCGTCGATGGGCACGAGAATGCGGTTGTACATGACGATCTCCTGATCCGGTGTGTTGGCGCGTCGCGGGTGTGCGATCGAGTCTACGGACGGCGTATGCAAAACGGTTGACGCAAGTCAAGGAACGGACCCGTCATCGGCGGGGCGATGAAGCGGAATGTCCACGACGACGCGAAAGCCTTCGCCCGGCGCGCTGCGAAACTCGATGACGCCGCCCAGTTGCCGCACGCGCTCGCCCATGCCGAGCAGGCCGAACGTGCCCGCCGCGCGCGGCCGTTCGATATCCGCGCCGCGGCCGTCATCCTCGATCGTCAGCGTGCAGCGCGCATACGCGCAGACGATCGCGATGCGAACTTCCGATGCCCGCGCGTGGCGCACGACGTTCGTCAGCGCTTCCTGCACGAGCCGGAAGAGCGACGTGGACGCAGTCGCCTCGAAGCCGTCCTCGTCGCCTTCGATATCCAGATGGATCGTCAGATCGTAGCGGCGGCGGTAATCGCAAACGAGCCAGTCGATTGCGGCGAAAAGGCCGAGATCGTCGAGCACGGGCGGACGCAGGCCCGCCGCGATGCGTCGCAGCGAACCGATGATCGTGTCGATTTGCGTGAGCGCCTGCTGTTTGAAGCGCGCGTTCGGCGCGGTGCTGTCGAGAATCGACAACTGCATTTTGAGCGCGGCAAGCTGCTGGCCGAGATCGTCGTGCAACTCGCGGGCAATCGACGCGCGCTCGTTTTCCAGCGCCGTCTGTACGTGCGCGGAGAGCTCGCGCGCATGCTGCAGTTCCGTGAGCCGCAAGCGGTCGGTCATGTCGCGCGTGACTTTGGCGAAGCCGATCAGACTACCCGACGGATCGTGCAACGCGGTGATGACGACGTTCGCCCAGAAGCGGCTGTCGTCTTTGCGGATGCGCCAGCCTTCGTCCTCGACGCGGCCCACGCGCGCCGCCGTCGAGAGGGCGTTGTGCGGCTTGCGCGCGGCGATATCGTCGCCCGGATAGAAGACGGAAAAATGACGGCCGACGATATCGCTCGCGTCATAGCCCTTGATCCGCCGCGCGCCGTTGTTCCAGGTCGCGACGTGGCCGTGCGCGTCGAGCAGGAAGATCGCGTAGTCCTCGACCGCTTCGACCAGCAGACGGAAAGGTGCGACCGTCAGCAGCGAAGGCGTGTTGCCGGGTTCGGTCGCGGAGCAGTCGATCATCGTTGCAATGGGCGGATGCGCTTGCAACGTCGACGCGTTGCGGCGCTATTGCTTCATCATCTGAAAGGGCGGCAAGGGCAGCTCGTCGCCGTCGAGAAACGCGGTCGCGCAGCGCACCGCGAAGCCGAGCGCGCCGTCCTTGCTTGCGAATGCGCCGAGATTGCCGAGCGAGGTGGCATGGCCGTCCTCTTCGAGAATCGACGCGGTCGCGACGAACGCGTTGCCTACACGGGTGGCGGAGGGCTTAAAAGCCGCTCCCCGATGATAGATGATCATAGATTTGACCGGTGGAGATGATCGAAAGGCTTATGCGGCAGGCATGCCGCGGCGTGAGAGCGAATGCGCGCGGATCAGCGCGGGTTCTGCACTGACTGTCGATAGTCGATCTCGGCCATGCCGTAAGCGAACGCGTAGCGCACCGCGCCCGTTTCGCTGGCGAATTCGCCGAGCATTCCGCTCGAACGGCGCGTGCCGTCCGGTTCTCGCACGATGAGCATCGCCGCGTATCTGTCCTGCTCCGGGACGGCGGTCGCGCTCAGTACGTGCCCTTTGTAGATCACGTCGTCGGGTCGATTCATTGCTCTCTCAGGTTCTAATGTTTTGCCGGCGTGGCAATTCTGACGTTTGCCTACATTCCGTAAGCAGTAAGCCTAACCGTTCAATTTTTGTCGCTTAATCCGATTTAAGCTTTTTTACTTTTCCCATGCAAATGCTTAAGTCCGACCAATCGGGCGGGCATCGGGTCGCGCCTCTGCGCATCGCGTTGAACAGTCTCGATACCGACTTCGCCGCGACGACGTACATCGCGCCGGAGAGCCCCGAATCGGAGCGCATCAGCAGATCGGCTGCGAAAAGCGCCGCGATCGCGACGAGCGGGTGGCACATCACCTGAGCGGTCAAGCGTTTCATCTGCGTCTCACCTCGAAAACATCTGTCGAAATCGGGCAAGACCGCACAGTGCTGCGATAGCGATACGAATCGGGTCCCGTCCTGAGCCTTACTGTGCCTTTAACGTCCGCTTGCAGTCCTGCCCGCACGTCCGCGCTGGCTGCCCGATCGTCCGGGTTTTTTTCCGCTGTCTGCGAATTCGTGAGACGCATACATACAGCCCGCCGACCGTTCCGCCAAAGCCTAGCGTTCAGCCGACCGTCGTCCACTTTTTTAAGCCGTTGCAGACAATAATCGCGACTGCACCGGGGCCGGCCCCTCCTGAACGGAGATCGCAGATGAAAGGGCATTTATCGGTTGGCGTGATCGCAGTCGCTATCGCAGCAATCATCGGTGGATGCAGCGGAGGAAGCTCCTCCGATCCGTCCTCGACATCCGGCGGCTCCGCGTCGGCATCCGGTCCCGCGTCGGCGTCGAGCCCAGCGTCGGCATCCAGTCCTTCGGCCGCATCGTCGGCAAACGGCGCGAGCGCGCCCGCGAGCGCAAGCGCTCCCGCGACGAACTCGCCGTCCGCATCGACTCCGATGGATGTCACCACGTATCACAACGACATCCGCCGCACCGCGCAGCAGCTCGCCGAGACCCGGCTCACGCTCGCCAGCGTGAAGTCGTCCACGTTCGGCAAGCTCGGCTTCTATGCCGTCGATGGCGCCGTCGATGCGCAACCGCTCTTTCTGGCCAACGTGCCGATCGCGGGCGGCACGCATAACGTGCTGTACGTCGCGACCGAGAACGCGACCCTCTACGCGTTCGATGCCGACACCGGCGCCGTGCTCTGGCAAGTCTCGACGCTCGGCGCGGGCGAAGTGCCGAGCGACGATCACGGCTGCGACCAGACCACGCCGAAAATCGGCATCACGGCGACGCCGGTCATCGACCGCTCGCGCGGGCCCAACGGCGTGATCTATGTCGTCGGCATGTCGAAGGACAGCGGCGGCGCGTATCACCAGCGCATCCACGCCATCGACATCGCAACGGGCGGCGAACTGTTCGGCGGCCCGACCGAAATCACCGGCTCGTATCCTGGCACCGGATCGGGCAGCGTGAACGGCGTCGTGCCGTTCACGCCGGGCCAGTACATCGAGCGCGCGTCGCTGCTGCTGCTGAACGGCGTCGTCTATACGGCGTGGAGCTCGCATTGCGACACGCTGCCGTATACCGGCTGGCTCATCGGCTACAGCGCGGACACGCTCAAGCAGACGGGCATCCTGAACGTCACGCCGAACGGCGAGATGGGCGGCATCTGGATGGGCGGCGCGGGCCTGGCATCGGACGGCACGTCGATCTATTTCCTCGACGGCAACGGCACGTTCGACGCGACCATCAACGCGCAGGACATGCCGATCAGGAACAACTTCGGCAACGGCTTCCTCAAGGTCACGCCGAGCGCGACGTTCGCGCTTCAGGTCAACGATTACTTCGAGCCGTCGAACACCGTGGTGGAATCGAACCAGGATCTGGATCTCGGCTCGGGCGGCGTGCTCGTGCTGCCCGATGTCACCGACATCAACGGCAACGTGCAGCATCTCGCGATAGGCGGCGGCAAGACGCGCGTCCTCTACGTCGTGAACCGCGATTCGATGGGCAAGTTCGATTCGAACGCGGATCACATCTATCAGCCGCTTTACTCGACGATCACCGGTCCGATGTTCACCGCGCCGGCGTTCTACAACAACACGATCTACGTCGGCCCGGCGGGCGATCATCTGAAGGCGCTGCCCGTCGTCAACGCGATGGTCGCGACGAGCGCATCGAGCCAGACGACGAGTCCCGCGGGCAACTGGAATTTTCCGGGCCTCGCGCCGGTCATTTCCGCGAATGGCAATACCGACGGCATCGTATGGGGCGTCGAGAACACCACGCCGACCGCCGTGCTGCATGCCTACGACGCGAGCAATCTCGCGATCGAGCTTTACAACAGCAATCAGGCGGGCACGCGCGATCAGTTCGGCAACAACAAGTTCATCTCGCCGACGGTCGCGAACGGCAAGGTCTACGTCGGCACGAAGACGGGCGTGATGGTGTTCGGTCTGCTCGGCGGATGACTGGCGCGGGTCGGGGCCGCATCGATATAAGATCGCGTTACCTCGACCCATGGAGCTTCCGATGCAACTGACCCGTCTTCTCGTTCCGACGTTCGTGCAGACGTTGAAGAACCTGTCGGCGTGGCTCGATAAAGCCGCTGCATTTCAGCACGAGAAAGGCGCGAATCCCGACGCGCTGATGACCTTGCGTCTCGCGCCCGACATGTTTCCGCTCGCCGCGCAAGTGCGCTTCGTGTGCTTTCAGGCACAGGAACCGGTGTACCGGCTGCGCGGCGAAGACCTGCCGCAGACAGTGCTGCGCGTGCGGAAAGAAGGCGCGCATTCGAACGAAGCGCCGGGCACGTTCGCCGATGCGCAAGCCTGCATCGCCGATGCGATCGCATTGCTCTCGAACCTCACTTCCGATGCGCTCGACGCCGGAACCGGCGAGCCGATCGCGCTCGATCTGCCGAACGGCATCGTCTTCGACATGACCGGCGAGCAATACGCGCGCGACTGGTCGCTGCCGCAGTTCTATTTCCACGCGATGACCGCTTACGCGATCCTGCGCAACCACGGCGTGCCGCTCGGCAAGCCGGATTACGTGGCGCACATGTTCTCGTATATCCGGCCCGGCACGCTGCCCCAATCGGGCTGAATCCGCGCGACTTCGGCACAATGCTTGCGCAGACACGAACTACGACCTTGCGCCATGCGACCCGCCGACCCGAACGTTTCTCCCGCCCTCGAATGCCGCCGCCTGACGAAAACCTACGGCAGCGGCCGCATCGTGCTCGACGCGCTCGACTTCGCGCTCGGCGCGGGCGAGTTCGTCGCGATCATGGGCGACTCGGGCGTCGGCAAATCGACGCTGCTCAATCTGATCGCGGGCCTCGACACCGCCGATAGCGGCGACGTGCTGATCGACGGCGCATCGATCTCGACGCTTCCCGACGACGCCGCCACGCGCCTACGCCGGCAAAAGCTCGGCTTCGTGTTCCAGGCGTTTCACGTCCTGCCGCATCTGACGCTGTATCAGAACGTCGCGGTGCCGCTGCTGCTGAACGGCATGCCGCCCGCGCCCGCGCGCGCCATGCTCGCGGCGGTCGGCCTCGACGGACGCGGCGATGACATGCCGCGCCAGCTTTCCGGCGGCGAGTTGCAGCGCGTGGCGATTGCGCGCGCGCTGGTGCATCGGCCGCGCCTCATTCTCGCCGATGAACCCACCGGCAATCTCGATCCGCAGACCGCGCACGAAGTGCTCGAATTGCTGCGCGCCGAAACCAAGGCGACGCGCGCCGCGACGGTGATGGTCACGCATTCCGAAGCGGCGGCCGCGTTCGCGGATCGCGTCGTGATTCTGCGCGACGGCGCCTTGCACGCCGCGACGCTCGCCCGATGAGCGATATCGCCGCCGGATGCGGATTCTTCGACACGCTCACGCGCTGGCTGCTCGGCGCGCAATGGCGCAGCCATCGCGGACGCGCGCTCGTCGCCATGCTGACGATCGCGCTCGGCGTCGGGCTCGGTTATGCGGTGCAACTCATCAACGGCGCGGCGTTCAACGAGTTTTCCGCCGCCGCGCGCAGCCTTTCCGGTCAAGCCGACTTGCAAGTGCGCGGCGCGCAGCCTTTCATCGACGAGAGCGTTTATCCGCGGCTCGCGACGCGCGCGGGCGTGGCCGCCGCGAGTCCGGTGCTCGAACTCGATGTCGCCGTGCCCGGCAAGAACGCGCCGCTCAAGGTGCTCGGCATCGACGTGTTCCGCGCGAAGCGCATCGCGCCGGACCTGACCGGCGTGCCCTCGCCGGAAGCATCGTTCGATGTTCTCGCCGATGACGCGATCTTTCTTTCGCCCGCCGCGCTCGCCTGGCTCGGCGCGCGCGATGGCGGACGCATCGAATTGCAAAGCGGCACGTCGCCGGTGACGTTGCGCGTCGCGGGCGGCATCGCGCGAACGCGTCCCGGCCAGCGCATCGCGGTGATGGATATCGCCGCCGTGCAGAACCGCTTCGGCATGGCGGGCAAGCTATCGCGCGTGGATGTGCAACTCGCGCGCGGCGTCGATCGCGATGCGTTCCGCGAGACGCTGCAACGCGAACTCGGCGCGCGGCTCGTCGTGACCGGCACGCAGGATATCGAGAGCCGGACGGACCGGCTGTCGCGCGCGTATCGCATCAATATGAACGTGCTCGCGCTCGTCGCGCTGTTTACCGGCGCGTTTCTCGTGTTCTCGACGCAAGCCGCGGGCGTCGTGCGCCGTCGCGCGCAATTCGCGATGCTGCGCGTGCTCGGCATGACGCGCGCATCGCTCGTGCGGCAGATCATGCTCGAAGGCGCGCTGCTCGGCGTGGTGGGCGGCGTGCTCGGCATCGCGCTCGGCTTCACGGTCGCGGCGCTCGCGTTGCGCTTTTTCGGCAGCGATCTCGGCGGCGGATATTTTCCGGGCGTCGAGCCGCGCGTCGTCTTCGATCCGCTAGCGAGCGCGATCTTTCTCGCGCTGGGCATCGGCGTCGCGCTCGCGGGCACGCTCGTTCCCGCGCTCGAAGCGGCGCGCGCCCGGCCCGCGCCCGCGTTGAAGGCGGGCAGCGAAGAAGCCGCGCTCGCACCGCTCGGCACGCCGTGGCCCGCGCTCGCGTGCCTCGCGGCAGGCGCGGCGCTGACGCAGGCGCCGCCCGTTTTCGATGCGCCCATCGGCGGTTATCTCGCCGTCGCGCTGCTGCTCGTCGGCGGCATCGCGCTGATGCCGCGTGTCACGGCAGTCGTGTTCCGCCGCGCGATGAAACCGCGCAACGCCGTCGCGACGCTCGCGCTCGCGCGTCTCGCCAATGCGCCCGGGCAGGCATCGATCGCGATGGGCGGCGTGCTGTCGAGCTTCACGCTGATCGTCGCGATGGCGATCATGGTGACGAGCTTTCGCGTGTCCGTCGAAGACTGGCTCGCGCATCTGCTGTCGGCGGATCTTTATGTGCGGATCGCATCGAGCGGCGACACGGGCGGCTTGCAGCCCGATCAGCAAACGCAGATCGCAGCAGTCGATGGCGTCGCGCACGCGGCGTTCACGCGCGCGACGAAGCTGACGCTCGATCCCGCGAAGCCGCCGGTCGCGCTGATCGCGCGCGAGCTCGACGCCGCCGATCCCGGCGCGACGTTGCAGATGACCGGCGATGCGTTGCCGCCATCCGCGTGGCGCGCGGGCGAAACGCCCGTCTGGGCCTCGGAAGCGATGGCCGATCTGTATGGCTATCGCGTGGGCGAGCGCGTGAGCTTGCCCGTCGGCGGCGCGGGCGAGCGTTTCGTCGTCGCGGGCATATGGCGCGACTACGTGCGGCAGACGGGCGCGCTGCAAATGCGTATCGCGGACTATCGGCGGCTGACCGGCGACACGGCCGCCACCGACATCGCCATTACGTTGCGCGCGGGTTCGGGCGCGGCGCAGGTCATCGACGCGATCAAAAAGCTGCCCTTCGGCGGCGCGCTCGAATTCTCGCAACCGGGCGAGATCCGCGCGCGCACGCTGACCATTTTCGACCGCAGTTTCGCCGTGACGTATCTGCTCGAAGCGGTCGCGATCGTCATCGGGCTGTTCGGCGTCGGCGCGACGTTTTCGATGCAGACGCTCGCGCGCTCGCGCGAATTCGGCATGCTGCGGCACGTCGGCGTGACGCGCGCGCAGATTCTCGGGCTGCTCGCTTCGGAAGCGGGCTGGCTCACGCTGCTCGGCATCGCGATGGGCTGCGTGCTCGGCTTCGCGATCAGCCTGATTCTCGTGTTCGTCGTGAATCCGCAGTCGTTTCACTGGAGCATGTCGCTGCACATTCCGTCGACGATGATCGCGGCGATCGCGTGCGTGATGATGGTGTCGTCGTGCGCGACGGCGGTGCTGTCGGGCCGGCGCGCCGTGTCGGTCGATGCGGTGCGCGCCGTGCGGGAGGACTGGTGATGCGCGCGCTGCTTTTCGCGTTGATGCTCATGTCGATGACCGCATTCGCCGGCGAGCCGAAGTTCGCGCCCGTCGCGCCCGGCCACGTCATCGACTGGCCGAAGGACAGCGGCGCGCATCCGCCGTATCGCACGGAATGGTGGTACGCGACCGGCTGGCTCGAGACGGCGGAGCACCAGCCGCTCGGGTTTCAGATCACGTTCTTTCGCTCGAACACCGGTAAGAAGCACGGCAAGAGCGCGTTCGATCCGTCGCAACTCGTCATCGCGCATGCGGCGTTGTCCGATCCCGCGTACGGGCGGCTCGCGCACGATCAGAACATCGCGCGGCAGGGCTTCGGTCTAGCGTACGCGAAGGAAGGCAACACCGACGTCAAGCTCGACGCATGGCGCATGTCGCGCGCGGCGGACGGCAGCTACACGGTCATCGCCGATGCCGCCGGATTCGCGCTCCATCTCACCTTCACGCCGACGCAGCCGCCGATGTTCCAAGGCGAAGGCGGCTACTCGCGCAAAGGGCCTTCGCCGGAGCAGGCGAGCTATTACTACAGCGAGCCGCAGCTCAAGGTGACGGGCAGCGTCGTGCGGCCATCGTCATCGGCAAAGGCGAATGCGGGCGTCGCCGTGACGGGCCGTGCCTGGCTCGATCACGAATGGTCGAGCACGTTGCTGCCATCCGATGCGGCCGGCTGGGACTGGCTCGGCGCGAATCTCGACGACGGCTCCGCGCTGATGGCCTTCAAGGTCCGCGCCCGCGACGGCCATTCGGTCTGGGCGCACGCCGCTTTGCGCGATCGCGACGGCCGCACCCGACAATTCGGCCCCGGCGATGTGGAATTCACGCCCGAGCGCGAGTGGCGCTCGCCACGCACGAACACGACGTATCCGGTGGCGATGAACCTGCGCGTCGGCGCAATGCGTTGGCGGCTGACTCCGCTCATCGACGATCAGGAACTCGACTCGCGCGATTCGACCGGCGCGCTGTACTGGGAAGGCGCGGTCACGCTCGACGGCGACGGCGGAAAAGGACGCGGATATCTCGAACTGACGGGATACGCAAGGACGATCGAGATCGAAAAGCGGTGAAGTGGCGGCATCCTCGTGCAACTGTAGCGAAACTTCGTACAAAAGCGTAAAAAGGGGCAGCTTAAGCTTCGTTTAAGAAAAGTCTCATAGTCTCGCTCGACACGCCTCCGCCGTCTCGCCTTTCCATGTCAGCGCGCCTTTTTGTCCAAAGATCCCCGACGATTTACCCGCTTTCGCGGCAGATCGAATGACGCGCGGGTTTCCCGACGCTCGCGGCCCGCGCCGCGCCTTCTGATCCCTCGACCGATGCGCCCTAAGCGCGCGTCGCTCGATCCGCCTCCCGCCGATGCCTTTATCTTCTTCCAACGCCTTGCCCGGCAAGGCAGGCCGACTGCTTTTCACTTGCGCGATCGGTTCCATCTGTACGGTCGTGATCTGCAACGCGCTGCATCGTCCGACCGCGGCTTTGGCCGATAAGGACGAGGCGCCCGCGGTCTCGCTGCCCCAACGCGCCGCGCCGAAAACGCCGCCCGCGCCGACACGCACCACTGAAAGCGCGACCGTCGACGAGACGTTCTCCGATGCCGCGCAAAGCCTCGGCATCGACCAAGGGACGATCGCGACGCTCACCGAAGCGTTCGCGAGCAACGTCGACATGCGGCGCGATCTCAGAAAAGGCGACACGCTCAGCGTGGTCTATGACCGTCCGCAAGGCAGCGCAACCGCCGATGACCCGCCGCTCGCCGTGCGTCTGACGACCGGATCGTCATCGCACGACGTGTTCCTTTATCGCGATCCGAACGGCGAAACGCGCTATTACGCGAAGGACGGCAAGAGCACGAAACCCGCGTTCTCGCGCTATCCGGTTGCGTTCACGCGGGTGTCGTCGGACTTCTCGCTGCGAAGGTTCGATCCGGTCGTGCATCGCTGGCAAAGTCACGACGGCGTCGATCTCGCCGCGCCCATCGGGACGCCGGTGCACGCGACGGCGCAGGGCAAGGTGACGTTTGTCGGCAGGCAGACGGGTTACGGCAAGGTCGTCATGCTGGAAAATCCGCCGCCGTATTCGACCGTCTACGCGCATCTTTCGCGTTTCGCGAAAGGCATCAGGACTGGCGGAACGGTGCAGCGCGGGCAGGTGATCGGCTATGTCGGCGAAACGGGTTGGGCGACCGGACCGCATCTGCACTACGAAGTGCACGTCGATGACGTCGCGATGGATCCGCTCACCGTCGATCTTCCCGGCGACGATCGTCTGCACGGCGAAGAACGCCAGCGATTCGCGAGGGAAGCGGAAGCGCTGAGCGCCGAGCTCAACGGCTGACGTTCAGACGGCGAGACCGGCCGATTCCCGCACGGCCGCAAGAACGCGGCGGCTCTTGCCTGCGCGCTTGGCTTCGTAGAGCGCGTTGTCGGCGTCGCGCAGCACGCCGTCGAGTTCGTCGTGATGATGATCGAACATCGCGACGCCGATGCTCACGCCGATCTCCAGCATCGCGCCGGCATCGGTGACGAAGGGCTTCGACAACTCGCGCACGATGACATCCGCGAGCGCGAGCGGATCGGCCTGCGGCGGCGTGACGATCACGAACTCGTCGCCGCCGAGCCGCGCGACCAGCGATCCTTCGCCCGACAGATGCCGCAAACGGCGCGCGACCAGCGCGAGCAGCGTATCGCCGATTTCGTGGCCGTGGGCGTCGTTGATGGCCTTGAAGCCGTCGAGATCGAGATAGAGCAGGGCGGTGTGCTCTGGCGCGCTCGACCGGACCGCCCGGAAAAGACCCGCGCGGTTGAGGAGCCCGGTCAGTTCGTCGTGGCGCGCGCGGCGATCGTTTTCCTGTTCGGCTTTCATCGTGGAGACGAGCATGCCGTTCAGACGCCACGCGGCGGCGCTCATCGCAAAAAGATAAAACGGGATTTGCAAAAGCGTGAGCCAGAGCGTCGGCTCGCCCGAGAGCACCGCGCCGATGCAGCACGGCCCGAGCGACAAAAAGATCATCACCGCGACGAGACGCGGCGCGCCGAAATTGCGGAAGCAGATGCCGCCGACCATCGCGGCGGCGGACAGAAACGACAGCGTCGCGGCGACCCAGTCGCCCGACAGCACGGAGACCAGCGCGCCGTAGCCGACGGTTGCGCCCCAAAGCGGCGCGAGAAGCACGTAGGTATCCGTCAGCGTCGATTTGCGCTCGCGCGCGCGGCGTCGCGCGACGACGAGCACGACGAGCCGCACGAGACACACGGCGATTTCGAGCGCGAGCCAGATGTGGAAAGCGGGCGTCGGATGGCGGTTGTCCAGCACCCACGCGACGGCGACCGTGTTCAGCACGCCGCCCGCGAATATCGGCAGCGTGCCGAACAGGCTTCCGACGAGGGCGACGCGGATCGCGCGGGGAATGTCGGCTCCCGCGTGCAGCAACCACGTCGCCGCACGTCCGCGCGGCAGGGTGAACACCTCAGTTTGTTGTTCCATATCGGGCTTTTCGCGTCACGGTCGGGCCGGACCACACTGCGGATAACGGTCGTTCGCATCGAAACTTTAGTAGGCCGCCGCTTAACAACGGCGCGCAATCGGTTGGAAATAGGCGATAAAAAATAGTTATTCGCGGCGTGTTCTTGACTTTTTGTCCGCTTCGCGCGCGCCCATATCCGCTCAGGGAATCCGTCCGAATCGCGCGAAACCTTACGACCTGCTGTCATGTAGGGCTTTATTGAGAACGATTCGCGTTTACGTTAGCTTCGCGACTCCTACGGAAGTGGAGCACGATTTATGGCTTACATGCACATACAGCCGGCATCGTCGAAGCGTTCTTCGACCTCGCCGCCGCCTTCGAATCTGCCTCTCGATGCTTACTGGCATCGGCGCGAACCCGCCGTCGCGCGTCCGGCGCCGCCCGAGCGCGAAGCCACCGGGCGCAGCCTGCTCGATCTCGCCATCGCCAACCGGCAGATGCTCGTGAACATGGCGCGCGGCGTCGTCGGTTGCGCGAGCCGTGCCGAGGACGTGGTGCATGACGTCTTCGTCAGTCTCATCGACTTGCCGCAGCAGGACGCCGTGCGTCAGCCGATGGGCTACATCGCGCGCATGGTGCGCAATGCGTCGATCGACGCGTGCAGGCGGCAAAGCCTCGAAAACATCTATCGCGCGGACGAGGAGGACGGCCTCGACGTGCCCTCGCACGAACTCTCGCCCGAAGCGCGCGCGCAGGCCCGCGATACGCTGCACCGCGTCTGCGATGCGCTCGCGCAGTTGCCCGAGCGCAATCGCGCCGCCTTCGAAATGGTGCGGCTGCGCGACGAGACGCTGCAAAGCGCGGCGCGCGCGCTGAACGTCTCGCAGACGCTCGTGCACTTCATGGTGCGCGACGCCCAGCAGCATTGCGCCGCTTGCCTCGACGCGCGCGAACGCAATGTCGCGTGTCCGGCGTTCGTCGGCGGTAAAAAAGCGCGCCGCTCATCCGTCTAGTCGATATAGGCCAACTCGCAGAGAGAGAGACATCACCATGTCGCAACAGCAGAACCACGCAGCCGACGATCTCGTCTACACGGTCGTCATCAACGACGAAGAGCAGTATTCGATCTGGCCGACGTTCCGCGACGTGCCCGCGGGATGGCGCGAAGCCGGCAAGCGCGGCGCGAAGGCCGATTGCCTCGCGTACATCGAACAGGTCTGGACCGACATGCGCCCCGCGAGCCTGCGCCGTCACATGGACGCCATCGCCACACAAGCACGCGCGAGCCTGAACTGATGAGCGCGCTCTCCGTGACCGCGCCCGCGCTCGCCGATCTGCGGATCGAGCCGGGCTTGCCGGTCGTCGTATCGCCGCGCGCGGGCGTCGATCTGTCGCTCGCCGATGCCGCGCCGCTGCTGCATTCGATCGTCGCGGAATCGCTCGAACGCGCGGGCGGCGTGCGCTTCACCGGCTTTCGCGTCGAGTCGATCGAGGCGTTCCAGCAATTCGCCGCGTCGTTCGGCGATCCGCTGATCGGCTACGAATTCGCCTCGACGCCGCGCAGCCAGGTCGAGGGCGCGGTGTACACGTCGACGGAATATCCGCCGCATCGCTCGATTCCGCTGCACAACGAGCAGTCGTACACGCGCGAATGGCCGATGCGCATCTGGTTCCACTGCGCGCTCGCGGCGCGTGCGGGCGGTGCGACACCGATCGCCGACAGCCGCGCGGTGTATCGCGCGCTCGGTCCGGCGCTCGTCGAACGCTTCGCGAAGCGCGAGCTGCTGTACGTGCGCAACTTCGGGCAAGGACTCGATCTGCCGTGGCAGAACGCGTTCGGCACGGACGATCCGCGCGAGGTCGAGCGCATCTGCGCGGCGCGCGGGATTGCGTGCGCGTGGCGCGACAGCGACGACGGCGAACTGCTGCTGCGCACGGAAGAGCGTTGTCAGGCGGTCGCGCGGCATCCGCGCACGGGCGACATGGTCTGGTTCAATCAGGCGAATCTCTTTCATCTTTCCGCGCTCGACGACGACATGCAGGAAGCGCTCGTCGATGCCGTCGGATTGGAAAACGTGCCGCGCAACGTCTTTTACGGCGACGGCGCGCCGCTCGAAGCCGATGCGCTCGCCGAGATCCGCGCGGTGCTCGACGAAAAGCGCATCGCATTTCCGTGGCTCACCGGCGACGTGCTGATGCTCGACAACATGCTGACCGCGCACGCGCGCGATCCGTTCGAAGGACCGCGCCGCGTCGTCGTGGCGATGGCGCAGAGTTACCGCGAGGCGCGATGACATTGCCCGTGGCGCTGCGCGCGCGTTCGTTGACGGTCGCCTATCGCGACGACGTCGTACTGGAAAACCTCGACATCGATATCGCCGAAGGGCGCGTCACCGCGTTATGCGGACCGAACGGCTGCGGCAAGAGCACGTTGTTGCGCACGCTCGCCGGTTTGCAGGCGGCGCGCGCGGGATCGGTCGACGTGAACGGCAAGCCGCTCGCATCGATGCGCCGCCGCGCGCTCGCCCGCACGCTCACCATGCTCGCGCAGTTCAATCAGATTCCGGCGGGACTCACGGTGCGCGAACTCGTCGCCTACGGACGCTACGCGCACGGCGGCTGGATGCGCGGTCTCACGCGCGCGGACCACGCGGCGATCGATGCGGCGCTCGACGCGAGCGGACTCGTCGACGATGCCGCGCGCGATGTCGCCGCGCTTTCCGGCGGCGAGCGTCAGCGTGCGTGGATCGCGATGGCGCTCGCGCAGGAAGCGCCGATCGTGCTGCTCGACGAGCCGACGACGTACCTCGATATCCATCATCAGCTCGACATCCTGCGGGAATTGCGGCGGCTCAATCGCGAGCGCGGACTCACGATCGTCTGGGTGCTGCACGACCTGAATCAGGCGGCGGCGTTCTCCGACGAAATCGTGCTGATGCGCGCGGGGCGTATCGTCGCGCAAGGCTCGCCCGAAGCGATGATCGATCCGCGTCATTTGCTGGAGACTTTCGGCGTTCGCATGCTGCGCGTCACGCATCCGCAGACGGGCGCGCCGATGTGCGTGCCCGCTTACGATGGCGTCGAAGAACGGAGCATCGCCGCATGACGACGCTCGCGACTCGCCGCCGCCTGCATCGCGCGCATTCGTTCTGGGCGCGCGTGTCGCTCGTCATCGATCTGATCGCCGGACGCCGAACGACATGACGACGCTCGCCACGGCAAACGCATCGCGGCATCGCGTGGCCGCGCCGAATCGCGCGGGCGCGATCGCGTGTGCGTTGATCGCGCTGATTCTCGCGCTGGCCGCGCTGCGTCTCTATCCCGAACTGCGCGCGTGGCTCGATGCGCCATCGGGCACGGATGCCGCGCGTCTCGCGCATGTCTTTCTCTTCGATCTGGGCGCGCCGCGCGTGGCCGCCGCGCTCGTCGCGGGCGGCTGTCTCGCGGTCGCGGGCACGCTCTTTCAGGCGCTGACGCGCAATCCGCTCGCCGCGCCCGATCTGCTCGGCATCACCGGCGGCGCGCAGCTCGGGCTGCTCGCGGCGATGATCGCGCCGGAGGTCGTCGGCGCGGCGTCGGTGCCGTTGCTGTTCGTATGCGGGCTCGCGGCGGCGGGTTGCGTCGCGGCCGCGGCGGGCGGCTGGCGCGCGACGCCCTTGCGCCTCGTGCTCGCGGGCAGCGTGTGCATGCTGCTTTTTTCCGCGGTCTCGACGCTCTTGCTCGCGTTCTTCGAGCAGACGGTCGTCGGCGCGTCGCTGTGGGCGAGCGGCAGTCTGTATCAGCCCGGCGCGACGGGATTGATGTCGGCGCTGCGCTGGCTCGTGTTGCCGCTTCTCGCGCTGCCGTTCGTGATGCGCCCGCTCGATCCGTTCGCGCTCGGCGACGATGCCGCTGCCTCCGCCGGCGTGAACGTCGATGCGACGCGCCTCTTCGCGATGACGGTCGCGGTCGGCTTCGCGAGCGTCGCGGTGGCGATCGCGGGCCCGCTGTCGTACGTCGGGCTGATCGCGCCGAATCTGCTGCGTCACCTGCGCGGCGCGAAAGCGTCGAAGCTCGCGGCGCTCGTGCCGCTCTCCGCGCTCGCGGGCGGCGCGCTCGTGCTCGCGACCGACAGCGCCGTGCTCGCGCTCGATCTCGATTCGACCTTGTCGACGGGCGTCGCGATCGCATTCGTCGGCGCGCCGCTGATGCTCGCGATGATCAGGAGCGGCGCGGCGTGGTCCGGCGCGCTGCACGCGGGCCAGGCGCGCGAATCGGCGCGGCGCGGCATGGGCGCGGTGCGGGCGTTGTCCGCGTGGCCGTCGCCTGCGCTCGCCGCTTTGCTCCTCGCCATCGGATGCGCGGTGCTCGCGATCGGCGCATCCATCGGTCCGACGATGCTCGGCCCCGCGCGCTGGATCGATGCGCTCGCGCATCGCGACGACATCGCCCGCATGCTGCTCGAACTGCGCGTGCCGCGTCTTTTGTGCGCGTTGCTCGCGGGCGCGCTGCTCGCATCGAGCGGCGTGCTGATGCAGAGCATCGTGCGCAATCCGCTCGCCGGACCGGAAGTGCTCGGCGTGACGCAAGGCGCGGGTCTCGCGACGCTCGCCGCGCTGATGATCTGGCCGCTCGCCGGGCATCTCTTTCTCGCGGCGGCCGCGTTGACCGGCGGCGGCGCGACGCTCGCCATCACGCTGCTTTTCAATCGGCGGCATCGATACGCGCCGCTCGCGGTGGCGTTGACGGGCATCGTCATCGGCACGTTATGCACGACGCTCGCGCAATGGCTCATCACGCAGCAGAGCGTGCAGCCGGCGCGTTTTGTCGTGTGGCTCGTCGGCGGCACGTATGGGCGAAGCTGGGGCGAAGTCGCGACGATCCTGCCGTGGTGCGCGCTCGCGCTGCCGGTGCTGGCGTTGCTCGCGCGTCCGCTCGATCTGCTCGCGCTCGGCGACGAACAGGCGCTGGCGCTCGGCCTGCCGATCGCGCTCCTGCGTCCGCTCGTGCTCACGGTCGCGACGCTCGCCGCGTGCGCGGCGGTGGCGGCGGTCGGACCGGTCGGCTTCATCGGCCTGATGGCGCCGCATCTCGCGACGATGCTCGGCGCGCGCACGCACGGCACGCGGCTCTGGCTCGCGGCATTGCTGGGCGCGCTCGTGCTCGCCGCCGCCGATCTCGCCGCGCGCACCCTGCTCGCGCCGCGCGAGATTCCGGCGGGCGTGCTGACCGCGCTGATCGGCGCGCCTTACATGCTGGCGCTGCTCGTCATCGAAACGCGTCGCGAGAAGGGTCGCGCGCGATGACAGAGCAAGCGCGTTCCTTCGCTGAATTCGCGCCGCCCGAGCTTGCGCCGTATCTGCAGAACGTGTGGCTCGGCAAGCCGGACGACGATGCACAACGCATCGCGCTGACATCGCTCGCCGATCATCGCGATGCATTGCTCGCCGCGATGATCGCGCTCTATGGCGGCGATGCCGCGCTTCATGCGCGCGCGCTGCTGTCGCAATGGAGCAAGTACTACTTCGGCCTCGCGGCGCCCGCGGGCGTGGCGGCGGCGAGGCTGCTCGGGCGTCCGCTCGATATGTCGCCCGAACGCACGCATCTCGTGCTGAAAGAGGGCATGCCCGCCGCGCTTCATTTCGATGCCGATGCATTGCGCGCACCCGATGCCGATCCCGCGCGCCGCTATGCGAGTCTCGTCGCGCATCTGGACCGCGTGATCGGCATGATCGCGGGCATGACGAAGATCGCACCGCGCGTGCTGTGGAGCAACGCGGGCAACGTGCTGGACTATTTGCTCGCGAATTGCCGGTCGATTTTTAGCGATGCCGATATCGACGCGGCCTGGCTCTTTCGCGCCGGCGATGCGAATCCGCTGCGCACGCCGATCCGCGATGCGACGCCGCGATCGACGCTTCTGCCCAACCCGTTTCGCGCGCGCCGCGTATGCTGCGTGCGCTATGAGATTCCCGGAGAGACGCAACTGTGCGCAAGCTGCCCGCTGCTTTTGACGATGCGCGACGAAGAACTCGCTTTGCAAGACGCCATCTCTCGATAGCGCTTGGAGCGTGTCTGTGCATCGCGTTCTCCGGTCAGCGCGCGCTCGCCTGCGCGCCGCTCGCCGGCAATCCGACCGTGTCGCAATTCAGTAAGACGATGCCTGCGCGCCCGTTGCGCATCGTCGTGCTCGAATTCATGTTCGCCGAAGACGTGGCCGCGCTCGACATGACGCCCGTCGGTGTCGTCGATCCCGAGTATTACGACGGCTGGATCGGCTACGACAGCGCGCGCTTCGAAGGCGTGCCGGCGGTCGGCACGCGTCAGGAACCGAGTCTGGAAGCGATCGCATCGACGCGGCCGGATCTGATCATCGGCGTGGGTTATCGACATGCGCCGATTTTCGCGGCGCTGGATCGCATCGCGCCGACGGTGCTGTTTCAATTCAGCCCGGATGTGCAGAACGGCAAAGCCGACGGCGCGCGCACGCAGCTCGAATGGACGCGCAGCATCTTTCACACGATCGCGTGCATGACAGGACGCGAAGAGCAGGCGCGCATCGCCGATGCCAAGCTCGATGCGGGACTGGCTCGCGATGCCGCGCGTCTGAAGGAAGCGGGTTTGACGGGCACGCGCTTCGCGCTGTTGCAAGACCTCGGCCTGCCCGACCGATACTGGGCTTATACGGGTAACAGCACGGCGGCGGGCGTCGCGCGTGCGCTCGGCGTTCATCTGTGGCCTGAAAAGCCCACGCGCGAAGGCACGGTGTATGTGACGTCGGCGGACTTCCTGAAGCGGCCGGATGTGGCCGTGCTGTTCGTGACGACATCGAATGCGGCGACGTCCGTCGATGCCACACTCGATTCGCCGATATGGCGCTTCGTGCCCGCGAAGAAGGCACAGCGCGTGACGCTCGTCGAACCGAATATCTGGGGATTCGGCGGGCCGATGTCGGCGTTGAAGCTCGGCGACATGATTACCGAAAAGCTGCTTGCGTTGCCGAAGCATTGAAAAAACGGGGCCTTGCGCCCCGTTCATCGTTCAACCCGATGTGCCATTCGCCTGAACGTCGAGCGTTGCCGCTCTCACGCCGCCGCCGCGCGTCTCGTTCACGACCATTCCGTTCTCCAGCTTCAGCACGCGATCCGCGATGGAGAAATAGCGGTCGTCATGCGTCACGACGATGACAGTCTTGCCACGCGCACGCAACTCCGGCAACAACTGCTCGTAGAACACCGCTTTGAATGCCGGGTCCTGATCGGCGGCCCATTCATCGAAGAGATAGAGCGGACGGTCTTCGAGATACGCGACCACCAGCGCAAGCCGTTTGCGCTGACCTGTGGAAAGCGAGCGCGTCGAGAACGCGCCATCGACGACCTTCACCTTGTGATCCAGCGACAGCTTCGCGACGAGCGCATTCGCGCGGGCATCCGCGGCCGCGCGCGACGCATCGTTCGGATCGACGATGCCGAGCAGCGCATCGAACAGATGGAAGTCGTTGAACACGGCAGTGAAACGCTCGCGATATGCAGCGCGATTCGTTGCATCGACCGCGACGCCATCGACTTCGATCACGCCCGATTCAGGCTCATAAAGCCCTGTAAGCACTTTCGCAAGCGTGGTCTTGCCGCTGCCGTTTCCGCCGACGATGAACACGAGTTCACCCGGCCTGAACGTCAGATCGACGGGACCGATGCGGAACATGCGCTCGTCGCGTTCATGGAAATACGAGTGCGCGACGCCGCGCATGGTGAGCGTGTGAAAGCCCGCATCATCGGCGGAGGAAACAGAAACAGAAGACACGCGCAGACTGCCGAACTCTGCCATCACCTTCTCGATGCGCGCCAGCGAAACGCGCGCCGCGTTCAGCGTGGGAATGTTGTTGAGCAGACCATCGAGCGGCACCAGCATGAACAGAAACACGACAACGTAGCCTGCTGTCGCGCCCGCATCCGCGCGCACGCCGAGCGATGGCCAGAACGCCGCAGCACCGAGAAAGCCGTAGAACAGAAAGATGATCCAGCCCACGCCGATCGCATAGGCGCTGAACGCGCGCCGCCGATGATCGCGCACTTCGCCGATTGCCGCGCCGAGTTGTCCATCGACGAACTGCTGCGAGCGCGCGCGATGCAGCTTCAATTCCTTCGCGCCCGCAAAGAGCGCGCCGAGATAGCCGAACAGCTTGTCCTGCGATTGCCCGGCCGCTTCGAGCGAAGCGATCGCGCGCTTGTCGCCGAGGTGATAGCCGAGCGATCCCGTGATGATCGCCGCGAGCGCGAGCAGGCAAACCGGCCACGACAGCCACGCGAGATAGCCGAGGCAGCCGAACACGATCGATCCGTGCATCACGATGTTCGGCAACGCGAAGAAGAGCATGGAGACATTGGTGGCGTCGTCGGTCAATACGGACTGAACGGGCGCCGCGCCGATGCGCTCGACATCGCGCAACTCCGCCGCTGCCACGCGCCGCGCGACATGCTCGCGCAGTTGCGCCATCGTGTCCTGCGAGAGCCGCGCGAACAGCACGCCCGATACGACGCGCGTGAAGAGCGCGATGACCGCGCACAACGCAAAGCGCCAGGCGAGCGCGCCATCGGCGGATGAAGGCGTCGATAGCGCGCGATTGAGCGTCGCGACGAGCATCACGCTCGCGATGCCGTTCATCACGCAGGCGACGAGCGCCACCGCGAATGCGCCGCGCGAGCGCTTGAGCAGCGCGAGGATGAGGCGCGCAGCGGGCTTCTGCGTGGCGGGAGAATCTAAAGGCTCGTGGATAGCAGTCATTGGCAGGGCATCACTGAACTGAAGTCGGAAAGCGGCGCTGAACGCACCTCTACATAGAGACGTTTCAGCACGACGAATCTTTAGCGCATGAAAAGCGGTAAAAATTTTTTCGCGCGAATCGTCATCCCGAATGAAGCCGCATTTTCAGCGGCCCACGTTCGTGCCGCAGCTTTTCCCGATGCGGCCGGAACCCGAAGGAATTCATGCCGATGACGAGTTTTCCGACCGCGCTGCATCTTCGTATCAAGGCACTCGCGCGCCTTCAACCGGATGCGCCCGCCCTCGCATTCAATGCACATGACGACGCACGTCTCACACGCGGCGAACTGGATGCCCGCGCGTCGCGGCTCGCGGCGCGTCTGCGCGCTGCGGGCGTCGGCGCTGAAGTGCGCGTCGGCGTATGCGTCGAGCGTTCTTGTGAATTGTTCGTCGCGCTGCTTGCCGTGCTGAAGGCGGGCGGCGTATTCGTGCCGCTCGATCCGCATCATCCTGCCGCGCGTCTCGACTGGATCGCGAACGATGCGCGCCTCGCGCACGGCATCGTCGATCGACACGCCGACGATGCGATGCGCGCGCGCTTCACGCGATGCTTCGACGCAGAGCAAGACCTCGCCGATGCGCCCGCATTCGACGACGCTGCGCCTGTGCATCCGCGCGCAGCCGCGTACATGATTTACACGTCGGGATCGACGGGCACGCCGAAGGCCGTCGTCGTCGAACATGGCCCGCTCGCCGCGCATTGCGATGCACTTGTGGCGGCGCTCGGCATCGGCGAGGGCGACAGCTTGCTGCACTTCGCATCGGTGAACTTCGATGCGGCGCACGAATGCTGGCTCGCGCCGCTGGCCGTGGGCGCGCGCGTCGTCATCACGGCGCCGCCGCCGTTCGCGCCCGAAGCAGCGCATACGTTGATCGAACGTGAACGCGTGAATGTGGCCGCGTTTCCGCCTGCTTATCTGCGCGAATTCGCTTCCGTTGCCGAGCGCAAAGGCGTGCCGGCCTCGTTGCGCGTGCTCGCGTTCGGCGGCGAGGCGCTGTCGCGTGAAGCGTTCGCGCGCGTGCGTCGTGTATTCGCGGCGCAGCGCCTCATCAACGGATATGGTCCGACGGAAGCCGTCATCTCGCCGATGCTCTGGCCCGTCGAGCCGCACGTCACGCCCGATCTCGACGATGCCGATGCGTATGCGTCGCTGCCCATCGGACGCGTGATCGGTCCGCGTGTCGCGCGCATCGACGATGGCGAGTTGCTGCTCGGCGGCGCGTGCATCGCGCGCGGCTATCACGGTCGCGCTGCCCTCACGGCGGAGCGTTTCGTGCCCGATGCTTCCGGCGAGCCGGGCGCGCGCATCTATCGCACGGGCGACCTCGCGCGCGAACGTGCCGATGGCGCCTACGACTATCTCGGCCGCATCGATGACCAAGTGCAGATTCGCGGCGTGCGCGTCGAGCCTGCGGAAATCGCCGCGTGTTTGCGCGCGCATCCATCCATTCGCGACGCAGCCGTGCTCGCCGATTCGACGAACGGACGCGTGCAACTAACCGCCTGTTTCGCGCGCGCACATGAAGCTGTAAGCGATGCCGCGTTGAAGGCATATCTCGCGGAACATTTGCCCGCAGCCTGGCAGCCGCATCGGTATGTGAGGCTCGCGCGCCTGCCCTATACGTTGAACGGCAAGCTCGATCGCGATGCGTTGAAGAAGCAGGCGGATCGCGCAACGTCGATGTCGCGCGACGCGGATTACATCGAGCCGGCGACCGATACCGAACGCCGTCTCGCGCAAACGTGGCAGCGCATTCTCGACCATGCCGCGCCCATCGGACGTGCTGATCGCTTCTTCGAACGCGGCGGCGATTCGCTCGCGGCGATGCAGTTGCAAGCGGCGATCCGCATCGACTGGCGCGTGAATCTGCGGCTCGATGCCATCTTCGACGATCCGCCGCTGCAAGCACTGGCCGCATCGATCGATGCGAGCGAGAAGGAGGCGAGCGATCCGGTCATCGTGAGAAGCGTGGTTTCGTCGGATGCGCCCTATGTCGATCGCGCGGCATCGTTCGCGCAGCAGCGCTTCTGGGTGCTCGCGCAAACGCGCGACGCGGGCGCGGCGTATCACGTCGCGGGTCGTTGGGACATCAGCGGCAGGCTGGATGCAAACGCATTGCAACGCGCGCTGGATCATTTGATCGAACGCCACGAGGCATGGCGCACGACGCTCGTCGAGAACGAAGACGGCGTCGTCATGCAGCGCATTCACAAGTCCTTGCCGGTGACGATTCAGCGTGTGAATCACAGTTCGAATGCTGATGAAGAACGTCACGCGAGCGAAGCGTTCGACTTGTCGAATGGTCCGCTGTTGCGCGCGACGCTCGCATCGTCCGGCGATGAATCGCACCGGCTGATGCTGGCGGCGCACCACGCGATCACGGATGGCTATAGCTCGCGCATCGTCTTCGATGAACTCGCGCATGTTTATAGCGCGTACGCGCAAGGCCAAACGCCTTCGCTTGCCGCGTTGCCGATTCAATACGCGGATTACGCGCAGTGGCAGCGCGAACTCGTCGCGGGTGAAGAGGGCGCGCGTCAGCTTCGCTTCTGGCGCAAGGCGCTCGATGCCGCGCCTGAACCGCTCGCGCTTCCTTTGGATCGCGCGCGTCCAGCCGAACGCGATCATCGCGGGCAACGCGAAACGTTGCGCTTGTCCGCCGATACGTCGAACGCATTGCGTGAGCTTGCACGCACGAAGCACGCGTCGCCGTTCGTGGTGTTGCTGAGCGCGTTCGACGCGTGGCTTCATCGGCTTACGGGCGCAAACGATTTCGTTGTTGCGACGCCGGTCGCGCATCGGCAGCGGCCCGAGACGGCGGCGCTCATCGGCCTGTGCCTGAACACGCTGGCGTTGCGTGCGCGCGTCGATGCGGCTCAAACGTTTTCCGATCTGATCGAAGCGACGCGCATTCATGCGCTCGATGCGTTCGCGCATCAGGACGTGCCGTTCGATCGCGTGCTCGATGCAGTGAAGCCGCCCGTCGCGCGTGGCGACGAGTGGCTGCGCGTGAAGCTCGCGCAGCAGTTCGATGCAGCGTTGACATCGACGTTGCCGAACGCATCGGCGATTGCAACGCCCGGCCCCGATCTCGCGGCGCGTTTCGATTTCGCGCTCGACTTCACCGACGATGTTCGCGGCATCGAACTCGTCGCGGCTTACGCGTGCGATTGCATCGATGAAGCCACCGCGCGCGCATGGCTTGCGAGCTTCGCGACGCTCGTCGCGGATGCGGTGCGCGATCCGTCGCGCCCGATCGCATCGCTCGATTGCATGCCCCAGCGCGACGTGCAACGAGGCCGCGCACTGAACTTCGAAGCCGACGATATCCTCGCGTTGATCGCGCATCACGCAAGCGCCACGCCGCATCGCATCGCGCTTGCGGACGCGCATACGCAGATCAGTTACGCCGAACTCGACGACGCATCGAACCGCATCGCGCTCGCGTTGCGTCATAAAGGCGCGAAGGCGGAGCGGGCGGTCGCGGTGTGCATCGAACGTTCGGTGCGCTTCGTCGTTGCGTTGATCGGCGCGATGAAGTCGGGTGCCTATGCGGTGCCGCTCGATCCGTCGATGCCGCACGCGCGCATCGATGCCGCGATCGACGCATGCGGCGCGCGTTTCGCGCTCGTCGCGATGAACGACGACAACGCGCCGCGCGCGCTCGGCAATGCTCAACTGCTCGATGTCGATACGCTCGCGCACGATGCATCGCTCGCGAATGCCGCCGTGCAGCGCGTGCAGCTTGCGCCTGCGCAGACCGCTTATGTCATCTTCACGTCGGGCTCGACAGGCACGCCGAAGGGCGTAGCGGTGCCGCATCGCGCGCTCGCCGACTACGTGCAAGGCATGCTCGATGAACTCGCGTTCGCGCCTGGCGCATCGATGGCGATGGTCTCGACGGTCGCCGCCGATCTCGGTCATACGACGCTCTTCGGCGCATTGTGTTCGGGACGCACGCTGCATCTGTTGCCTGCTCGATGCGCGTTCGATCCGGATCGCTTTGCCGCAGAAATGCGCGTGCGCGAAGTGGGCGTGCTGAAGATCGTGCCGAGTCATCTGCACGCGCTGCTCGAAGCGCAGCATCCTGCCGATGTGTTGCCGTCGCATGCGCTCGTGACGGGCGGCGAGTCGTTGCCGTGGGCGCTGGTCGATCGCGTGAAGGCGTTGAAGCCTTCGTGCCGCGTCATCAATCACTATGGTCCGACGGAAGCGACTGTCGGCGCCATTGCGTGCGAAGCGTCTGCATTCGCCGACGATGAACGCAATGCGCAGAGCATGCCGCTCGGACGCCCAATGCCCAATGCCGAGGCTTATGTTCTCGATACATCCGGCGCGTGCGTGCCGCCGGGCGGCATCGGCGAGTTGCATATCGGCGGGCCGGGCGTTGCGCGCGGTTATCTCGGACGCGCCGCGGCGACAGCGGAGCGCTTCATGCCGCATCCGTTCGTGCGCGGCGAACGCCTTTATCGGACCGGCGATCGCGTTCGTCTGCTCGCGGATGGACGTATCGCCTTCCTCGGCCGTCTTGACGATCAGGTGAAAATTCGCGGCTATCGTGTCGAGCCGGGCGAAGTGAGCGCGGCATTGCGCGCGATCGAAGGCGTGGCTCAGGCCGAAACATTGCCCGTCGATCGCGATGGGCGTCTTCAGCTTGTCTCGTTCGTGACCGGTTCCGCGCAAGACGATTCGACGTTGCGCGATGCGCTCGGCGCGCGCCTGCCCGACTACATGGTGCCCGCGACGATCGTCATGCTCCACGCGTTGCCGATGACCGCCAACGGCAAGATCGATCGTGCAGCATTGCGCAGCATCGCATCGAAGCCGGTCGAATCCGTCGTAACGAGCGATACGCCGCGCGGCGACACCGAGGAAGCCATCGCCTCAGTATGGCAGGACGTGTTGAAGGCGAAGCACGTCGGGCGCGATGACAACTTCTTCGAGCTTGGCGGCGATTCGATTCTCGTGCTGCAAGTAATCGCGCGTCTGCGCAAGCGAGGCCTTCGCGTCACGCCGAAACAGGTTTTCGATAACGCGACAGTCGCGCAACTCGCGCTAGTCGCGAAGCCTGTCGACACGAACGAAGCGAAAGCGCCTGTCGTCGCGACGAAACAGGCGGATGAAAGCGCAGCGTTGACGCCCGCGCAATTGCGCTTCTTCGCACTCGACATTCCGCAGCGCGGGCATTGGAATCAATCGGTGGAATTCGACGCGAATACATCGTTCGATCTCGACGCCTTTGCGCGCGCGTTGGATGCGCTGCTTACGCATCACGCTATCTTCAGGCAACGCTTCGAGCGCGATGGCACGACTAACGCATGGCGCATCGTGCAGGCATCGAAGGCATTCGATACGCTGCCGCTCGCAGCCGTCGCCGCGAACGATGAAACGGATGCGCTTGCGCAGTTCGATGCGATTCAGCGCACGCTCGACATTTCGCACGGGCCGCTCGCATGCGCGCTCGTTGCATCGCTTGCGGACGGACGCACGAAGCTCTATCTGGCAATTCATCATCTGATCGTCGATGGCGTGTCGTGGCGCATCCTGCTCGACGATCTGTCGAGCGCATATCAAGCGGCGCAGTCGCGCGGCACCGCGAGTCTTGCGCGTACCGGCGCGACGGCGTCGCAATGGGCCGCGCGCCTTGCGGCAGCCGCGCGTGACACACACTCTCCCTTCGCAGACGAGGCGAAATACTGGATCACCACACTCGCTGCGGGCGATGACCTGCGTCTCGATCATCCGCAAGCGAAGGCAACGAACGCAGACGCCGCGGTCATCGAACAGACGCTCGAAGTCGATCTCACGCGTGCCGTGCTCGCCGATGCCAACCTCGCCTATCGCACGCAGACGATCGAACTGCTGATCGCGGCGCTTGCTCATGCGACCGGCGCGACGTGCCGCATGGAGCTGGAAGGACATGGCCGCGAACCGCTCTTCGACGATATCGACGCAAGCCGCACGCTCGGATGGCTGACGAGTCACTATCCGGTTTCGATTCCGGTGCAGGCATCGCCGATCGAAACGCTCGCAGCCGCGAAAGACACGCTGCGCGCAGTGCCGAACAAAGGTCTCGGCTTCGGCGTGCTGCGCCATTTCGGCGACGATGCGACGCGCGCTTCGCTCGAAGCATTGCCGCGGCCGCGCGTGACCTTCAACTACCTCGGTCAGTTCGATTCGCTCGATTCGCGCGACGCAGCGTTCACGCCGCGCTTCGGCGGCGCGGGTTGCGAGCGCGATCCTTCCGGTCCGCTCGGCAACGCGCTCGCGATTCACGCTTATGTCGCCGATGGAGCGGAGCGCACGCTCAGGCTGCATTGGGTCTACGGCGCGACGCAATTCGAACGCGCGACGATCGAGGCGCTTGCGCAGCGATTCGAGGGCACGCTCGCCGATATCGTCGCTGCATGCGCCGGGCGCATCGCGATGAAAGGCGCAGGCGCGACGCCGGGCGATTTCCCGCTCGCCCGCGACGGCGGTTTGACGCAAGCGGCGCTCGAACGCCTGCCTGTGGATCTGCGCAGCATCGCCGATATCTATCCCCTCTCGCCGATGCAGCAGGGCATCCTGTTCCACTCGCTGTTCGCGCCTGAGCAGTCGACGTATGTGAATCAGTTTGCCGCAACGTTGATCGCGCCCGATGTAGACCGCTTGCGCGCGGCCTTCGAGGCTTCCGTGCCGCGTCACGACATCCTGCGCACAGGCTTCACCGCCGATGAAGCCGCGCCGATGCAGATCGTGCATCGCCAGGCGCGCTTGCCTTTCGATGTGATCGACTGGCGCGAACGTAGCGATGCATCGGCTGCCTTCGAAACGTGGCTCGCCGACGATCGCGCGCGCGGCTTCGATCTTGCCGCGCCGCCCCTGATGCGCGTCACGCTGATTCGCGTCACCGACGATGAATGGCGCATCGTGTGGACGCGTCATCATCTGCTGCTCGATGGCTGGAGCACGGCCCGCATGTTCGCGGATGTCCTGCGCGACTACATCGAGCCGCCGCGCGCGCAGCCGTTCGTCGCGCACGCGAAGGCGCGTTATCGCGACTTCATCGAATGGCTCGCGACACGCGATGCGCAAGCCGACCAAGCGTTCTGGACCGACCGTCTCGCACGCCTCGGCGAACCGACGCGCATCGCGCAGCGCGAAGCGAGCAAGGCGCCGACACTCGACGATCATCGCTCGTGGCGCGCGTCGCTCGACCCTGCGATGACCGCGCGTCTCACCGACGCCGCGCGCCGTCTGCGCGTGACGCTCAACACGCTCGTGCAAGGCGCGTGGGCGCTCGTGTTGCAGCGCATGACGCATCAGGCGAGCGTGGCGTACGGCGCGACGGTCGCAGGCCGCCCGGACTCCCTCGCCGATATCGACGGCGTACTGGGACTCTTCATCAACACGTTGCCGGTGATCGCCGAGCCGCTGCCGCAACGCGCCGCGTCCGCATGGCTGCGCGAATTGCAAGCGGATAACGCCGCAGCCCACGAACACGCTCACACGCCGCTCGCGGATATTCAACGCTGGGCAGGTCAAGGCGGCGGTGCGTTGTTCGACACGCTCGTCGTATTCGAGAACTATCCCGTCGATGAAGCATGGGCCGGCCGCGACGAACGCGCGCTAAAAATGCGCGCGTTGCGCAACATCGAAGCGACCGACTTCGCGTTGACGCTCGTCGTGGAGGCGGGCGAAGCTATCGTCATCGACTATGGATACGACGCGGCGCGTCTGGATGAATCGCGTGTGGCGGCACTGCATCGCGCGCTATCCACATGTCTCGACGCATTTGCGACGAACCCCGATGTGCCGCTCGGCACGATCGCGCTCGCGGATGACGTCGCGCGTTTCAATGCGACAGCGCGCGCATGGAGCGATATCGAAAGCCTGCCACTGCATCGGCAATTCGAACGCATGGCGAACGCCGCGCCCGATGCCATCGCGCTTGAGATGATCGCGGTCGACGGCATTGTGAATCGCATCACGTATGCGCAGTTGAACGAGCGCGCGAATCGCGTTGCCGCTGCGTTGCTTGCAGCGGGCGTCGCGCACGACACGGCGGTCGCGCTGTGCGTCGAGCGTTCGTTCCACATGGTCGTTGCACTGTTCGGCGTGTTGAAGGCGGGCGCGGCGTATCTGCCGATCGATCCGGATTACCCGGCGGATCGCATCGCCTATCTGCTCGACGATGCGAAACCCGCTGTCGTGTTGACGCAAACGCACTTGCGTGCGCGCGTGGAGTCGGTTGCTTCGACGGCGCGCGTGTTCGATGTCGATGCGCTCATGCAAGGCGACGCGACGCTCACTGCGTCCATCGACGTCACCGACGCGCATCTCGCGTATCTCATCTACACGTCCGGCTCGACCGGCAAGCCCAAAGGCGCGGGCAACACGCATGGCGCGCTGGCGAACCGTATTGCGTGGATGCAGGACGCCTATCGCCTGACGCGCGACGACGTCGTGCTTCACAAGACGCCGTTCGGTTTCGACGTTTCCGTATGGGAGTTCGTATGGCCGCTCGCGACGGGCGCGAAGCTCGCTATCGCCGCGCCCGGCGATCATCGCGATCCGGCGCGGCTCGTCGCAGCCATTGAGGCGCATCGCGTGAGCACGCTGCATTTCGTGCCGTCGATGCTCGCGGCGTTCGTCGCGCATATCGACGAGTTCGGCGATGCGAAGCGCTGCGCGAGCATCGAGCGAATCGTCGCGAGCGGTGAAGCGCTTGCGCCCGAGCTCGTCGCGCGCGTCGCGAGGCTCTTGCCGGACGCGCGGCTCTACAACCTCTATGGTCCGACCGAAGCCGCCATCGACGTATCGCACTGGACGTGCAGCGCGGGCGATATCGAATCCGCTTCCGTACCTATCGGTCATCCGATCGCGAACCTGCAACTGCATGTGCTCGATGCAGCGCTGCATCCGGTGGCCGCGGGCGGCATCGGCGAACTCTATCTCGGCGGTGCGGGACTCGCGCGCGGCTATCTCGGACGGCCGTCGCTGACAGCGGAGCGCTTCGTGCCCGACCCGTTCGTCGCGGGCGCGCGACTGTATCGCACGGGCGATCTTGCGCGCCGCCGCGACGATGGCGCGCTCGACTATCTCGGCCGCATCGACACGCAAGTGAAGCTGCGCGGACAACGAATCGAGCCGGGCGAGATCGAAGCGCTGCTGCGCGCCGAGCCGGATGTGCGCGATGCGGTCGTGATCGTGCGCGACGAGCAGTTGATCGGCTACGTCTCATGCGCGGCATCGGAGACCTTCGATGAAAGCGCCGTGCTGAATTCGTTGCGTTCGCAACTACCTGCGTACATGGTGCCCGCGCGTGTGATGGCACTCGACGCGTTGCCGGTCACGCCGAATGGCAAATGCGACCGCAACGCGCTGCCGGCCCCGGCGCGAACGCAACGCATCGTGACGGCGGCGCGAACGCAGACGGAACGCGAACTCGCCGCAATCTGGCAGCGCGTGCTGCGAATGGAGGCCATCGGCCGCGACGACGATTTCTTCACGCTCGGCGGCCACTCGCTGCTCGCGACGCAAGCGAACGCTCAGGCCAATCTGCACTGGTCGCTCACGTTGCCGCTGCGCACGCTGTTCGATGAACGCACGCTTGCGCGCTGCGCCGCCGCGATCGACGCCGCGCTGGCTTCACGCGATGAAAAGGGCGGCGCGCATGACGCCGCGAGCGTCATCGATGCCTTGCTCGATGAACTGGAGACGCAATGAAAACCGCAAGTCAAAGAGGATACGCATGACGCAGGCCAAACCCGATCTGCTTTCGCTCGCGACGCGCTTCGCGCAGTTGCCCGATGCGCAGCGCAAGGTGTTCGTCGCGCGACTCGCTGATGCAGGCATCGACTTTCGCACGCTGCCGATTCCGCCGCGCACGCGAGGCGATGCGTGCGAAGCGAGCGTGCCGGCATCGTTCGCGCAGACGCGTCTGTGGCTGCATGCGCGCATGATCGACGAGCCCGCGGCGTATCACATCACCGAGCGCCTTCAGCTCGATGGCGCACTCGATGCGAATGCGCTGCGCCTTTCATGCGATGCGTTGATCGCGCGTCACGAAGCGCTGCGTACGACGTTCAGCGAGGGCGCGGACGGCGTGCTGCAAACCGTGCACGCGCCCATGCGCTGTCCGTGGCATTCGGTGAATCTCGAGCATCTTCCGGTCGCCGAGCGTGAGGCACGCGCCACGGCGCTCGCGCTCACCGATGAATCGCGTCCCTTCGATCTCGCTCACGCCCCGCTCGTGCGCGCGCATCTGATCAGACTCGATGCGAACACGCACTGGCTTTCTCTGACGACGCATCACATCGTGTCGGACGGGTGGTCCGCCGATATCGCGCTTGCCGAGCTTGCTTCGTTCTATCGCGCGTATGCGTGCGGCGAAGCGGTGTCAGTCGGGCCGTTGTCCATTCAATACGCGGATTTCGCGCTTTGGCAGCGGCGCTGGCTCGATGCGGGCGAGCGCGAACGTCAACTGGACTTCTGGCGCGCACGGCTCGACCCATCGCGCGACGTATTGATGCTGTCCGGCGCGGCAGCGCGTCCCGGCGAGCGCAGCGCGCGCGGTGCGCGCCATTTTTTCACGCTCGATGCAGCGCTTGCGGCGCGATTGCGCGTCATCGCAAGCGAATATCGCGCGACGCCTTTCGCCGTTTTGCTCGCCGCGTTGAGCGCGCTCTTCGCGCGCGCATCGGGCGAGGCGCATATACAAATCGGCGTGCCCGCGGCGAACCGCGAGCGTGCTGAAACGGCAGGACTGGTCGGCTTCTTCGTCAACACGCTGACGCTCGCTTCGCGCGTCGATGCAACGCAGTCGTTCTCGATGCTCGTCGATACAACGCAAGCCGCGCTCGTCGATGCGCAGTCGCATCAGGATGTGCCGTTCGAGCAGGTCGTGGAAGCGCTCGGCGTCGTGCGCAGTGCGAGTCATCATCCGTTGTTTCAGGTCATGGCGGCATATGGCGCGCGCCGCATGTTGCCTTCGTTCGCCGATGTGCGCGTGACCGAATTGCCTTCGGGCGCGCCGTTCGCGAAGTTCGATCTGACCGCGAACTTCGAGGAACGCGCGGACGGATCGCTTGCGGCCGCTTTCGTCTACGCGCTCGATCTCTTCGAAGCCGATGCCATTGAACGCCTCGCGCGCCGCTTCGTCGAGTTGTTGAGCAATGCACTCGACGCACCGCCAACGCTCGTCGGCGATCTGCAATGGTTGCCGCAAGACGAACGCATGCAGCTCGACGCATGGAATCGCCATGCGCCTGAACATGCGCCCGAATTCGTCTCGGTGCATGAACGTATCGCACGCCATGCGCGTGCGCGACCGGATGCGCGCGGCGTCGCGGATATGGAGCGCGCCTTCACGCGCAGCGAAGTGGATGCACGCGCGACGCGCATCGCGCAGCGTCTCATCGATGCGGGCGTGCGCGCTGAAATGCGCGTGGGCGTCGCGTTGAGCCGTTCGGTCGATCTGCTCGTCGGCCTGATCGCGGCGCTCAAGTCGGGCGGCGCATTCGTGCCGCTCGATCCGAGTCATCCGCGCGAACGTCTCGCGCAGATTCTCGACGATGCGCGCATCGAGCACATCATCACCGAGCGCGCGAGCATCGATGCGTTGCCCCTTCCAGCGAGCGCACGCGTCCTGCTTCTCGACGATGAAACCCTCTACGCCGACGATGCAACATCGCGCATCGCATTGCCCGATGTCGTCGCGGAGCAAGCGGCGTATGCGATCTACACATCGGGTTCGACGGGCAAGCCCAAGGGCGTGATCGTCGATCACGGATCGTTCGCGCGCCATTGCGTCGCCATCGCGCAACGTTATGGCGCGACCGAGCGCGACACGTTCATGCTGTTCCAGTCGGTTAATTTCGACGGCGCGCACGAAGGCTGGTTCTCGCAGTACATCAGCGGCGCGGGGGTCGCGATCACCACCGATACGCTATGGCCACCCGCGCTGACCTGCAAGCTCATGCGCAAAGAGGGCGTGACGATGACCTACGTGCCGCCCGGTTGCGCGACGCAGCTTGCGGAATGGGCGCTCGTGCACGGCGCGCCGCCGACGTTGAAGTCGATCACGGTGGGCGGCGAAGCGACATCGCGTGAAGCCTTCGCGTTGATGCGCCGCGCGTTTCCTAATGCGCGCATCGTCAACGGATATGGTCCGACGGAGACCGTCATCACGCCGATGCTGTGGATGTTCAATCCCGGCGACGATCCCGCGAAGCTCGCGGATTGCGCCTATCTTCCGATCGGCACGCTTGTCGGCGCGCGCACCGCGCATGTGCTCGATGAGCGCTCGAATCCGCTGCCCGTCGGTGTGATCGGCGAACTGTATCTCGGCGGCGAAGGCGTGGGCGTCGCGCGCGGCTATCTCGATCGTCCTGCATTGACTGCCGAGCGCTTCGTGCCCGATCCGTATGGCGAGCCGGGCGCGCGTCTGTATCGCACCGGCGATCTCGTGCGGCGTCGCGCCGATGGCGTGTTCGATTTCATCGGCCGCGTCGATCATCAGGTGAAGCTGCGCGGCTTGCGTATCGAACTCGGCGAGATCGAAGCGCAACTCGCCGCACACGACGATGTGCGCGAAGCGTGCGCGGTCGTGCGTGGCAAGGGCGCGCACGCCGCGCTCGTTGCCTATGTCGAATTGAAAGCCGATGCACGCGAACGCGCCGCGCTGGGCCGCGCCGCCGATGCCGTCGAACTCGATGCGCATCTGCGCCGCACGCTGCCCGATTACATGGTGCCGGCGCATATTGTCGTGCTCGATGCGTTGCCGCGCAACGCAAACAGCAAGGTCGATCGTGCGGTGCTTCCCGAACCGCCGAAGAAGGAGCGCATCCACGAAGCGCCCGCTGCGGGCACGGAAGCCGCGCTCGCCAAGATCTGGCGCGACGTGCTCGATGTCGAACGCGTGGGCCGCGGCGATCACTTCTTCGAACTGGGCGGGCATTCGCTCGCCGCCGTGCGTGTGGTGACGCGCATCGCCGAAATGCTCGGGCGCGATGTGCCCGTGCGCGCATTGTTCGAAACGCCGGTGTTGTCGCAGTACGCAAAACGCGTGTTGCAGGCGGGGCTGTGCGAGGGCGCATCCGATGCAGGCCAAAGCGTATTCGAGGCCGACGAACACGGCGTGTGGCCGCTTTCCGCGGCGCAACTCGGCCTCTGGTTCTTATGGCGCGCGCAGCCGAAAAGCGCCGCATACAACATTCCGGTCGCGTTGCGGCTGCACGGATCGCTCGATTCCGATGCGTTGCGCGAAGCGCTTGCGCAAGCCGCCGCGCGTCATCCGGCGTTGCGCACACGACTGGTCGAACGCGATGGCGCGTTGCCGGGTCAGCGCATCGTGCCGATGTGGCGCTTCGAGTTGCCTGTGATCGATGTCGCCGGCAGCATCGACGAAGCGAAGCGCATCACCGATGAAGACGCGCTCACGCCGTTCGATCTCGCCAGTGCGAAGCAACTCTGGCGCGCGCGTCTCGTGCGTCTCGCCGATGACGATCATGTGCTCTCGCTCGTCGTGCATCACATCGTCTCCGATGGCACTTCGATCGATCTCTGGCTCGACGATATCCGCGCAACGTATGTCGCTTTGCGCAAGGGCGCATCGGTTGCAAAGCGCGCATCGAATGCGCTGGTGTTGCCTTCATCGGCGACGGGCGCGCGGCTCGCGTACTGGCGCGATGCGCTGAAGGATCTGACGGCGATTGCATTGCCCGCGCCGTCAGCGGGCCGTATCGAGAATCCGCAATGGCTCGCGAGCCGCATCGGATTCGATCTCGATGATGCGCTCATCGAACGCGCCCGCGCGCTCGCCGTGGAATGCCATGCCACGCTGCCGATGCTGCTGCACGCCGCACTCAACGCGGCGTTGCATCGCGTGACCGGCGTGCGCGATCAGCCGGTCGGCGTGCTCGCATCGACACGCGAATCGACGGGCGACAGCGCGCGCGATGCACTCGGACTCTTCATCAACGCAGTCGTCGTGCGCACCCGCATGACGCATGACGATACGCCCGCGACCTTGCTCGCGACCGTGCGCGATGCGGCGCTCGCCGCCTACGCACACGCCGACGTGCCGTTTGCCGATGTCGTGTCCGCGTTGAACGCGCAGCGTTCCGGCGCGGGCAATCCGCTATTCCAGGTGATGTTCAACTATCTGCGCCCCGCCGCGATGGCGACGCGCGACTGGGCCGGCCTCGCGATCGAAGGTTTCGACGATGTGCGTCATCGCGTCGTGTTCGACCTCGAACTGGACGTGACGGAGTATCCGGATGGCCGCGTGAGTTGCGCGTTCTCTTATGCGAACGAGCGCGTGGATGGGGCGTTCGTCGAAACGCTCGTTACTCGTTTTCTCGCGACTGTAGAGCTGTTTGCGCACGCGCCGCACGAAGTATTCGACTCATGCGACGCCGCGTTCGAAAAGACTGAAGGACTCGCGGCATCGATGGCATCGGATGAAGAGACCGATGAAGCGCGAGCGCTCGCGAGCCTATGGAGCGAACTCTTCGACGGCCAGACGCCCGCGCTGCACGACGATCTCTTCGCGGCGGGCGCGACGTCGTTCGCGGTCGTGCGCTTCGTCGATGCGGCGCGCAAAGCGGGCTTCGACATCGTTATTCATGACGTTTTCGCCACGCCGCATTTCGCAGGCCTCGGCGCGACGCTCGCACGCCGCGTCTCGCTTGCATCGATCAATGACATCTGAGAGACACAGGGAAATGAAAAAAGAAACCGTATTCGATCTGATCGGCGTGGGCTTTGGGCCGTCGAATCTGTCGCTTGCCGTGCGTCTTGCCGAAGAGCGCGGCGCGTCGAACATGACGCATTGCTATATCGAACGGCAAGCGGAATTCGGCTGGCATCGCGACATGCTGCTCGACGATTGCCGTATGCAGATTTCCTTCCTGAAGGATCTCGTCACGCAGCGCGATCCGACGAGCCGCTTCACGTTCATCAACTATCTGTTCGAGCGCGGACGTCTGAACGAATTCGTGAACCTGAAGAACTTCTATCCGACGCGCGTCGAGTTTCACGACTATCTGAGCTGGGTCGCGCAAGCCTTCGATGATCGCGTGCATTACGGGCAGAGCGTGACGGCGATCGAACCCGTGCTCGAAGCGAATGGCGATGTGAGCGCGCTGCGCGTCGTATCGCAGGAAGCGGATGGGCGCGAGTGGCGTCGCGTGACGAAGGCATTGTCGGTCGGCGTCGGCGGCGCGGCGCGTGTGCCTGAGCCGTTCGCATCGCTCGGGCCGCATAACGTGATTCATTCGTCGGC
The DNA here is from genome assembly GCF_023630905.1 of Caballeronia sp. ATUFL_F1_KS4A. NCBI lineage: Bacteria > Pseudomonadati > Pseudomonadota > Betaproteobacteria > Burkholderiales > Burkholderiaceae > Caballeronia > Caballeronia sp. ATUFL_F1_KS4A. Next base: position 304,464 of record NZ_JALQEB010000037.1, read on the forward strand.
GTATCTGAGTTCGATCGAGCGCGTCGCGGGCGATGGTCGCAACGGCAAGAAGCGCATCGCGATCATCGGTGCGGGGCAGAGCGCGGCCGAAGTTTTCGCCGATGTCACGCGGCGTTTTCCGCATGTCGATGCGACGCTCGTGATTCGCGCGAGCGCGCTCAAACCGGCCGACGATACGCCCTTCGTCAACGAGATCTTCAGTCCGGAGTTCACCGATATCGTCTTTGCGCAATCGGAAGATGGGCGGCGCTCGCTGATCGAGCGTTTCCGCGATACGAATTACGCGGTCGTCGATCGTCCGTTGATCGAGCAGATCTACGAAATGCTCTATTTGCAGAAGGTTTCCGATGAAGCGCGACATCGTTTGCTGGCGAATACGCTCATCGAAAATGCGGCGCGTCGCGCGAATGGCGAGATCGAGTTGACGATGCGCGACGTGCTGACAGGTCACGCGCGCGCCGAGCGCTTCGATGCGCTCGTGCTCGCGACGGGTTATCGGCGCGACACGCATCTCGCGCTGCTCGACGGCCTTGCGCCGCATCTGGGCGGCGCGCTCGCGCAGCGCAATGTCGGCCGCGATTATCGGCTTGTCACGCCTTCGAACTTCAGGCCGCGCATCTATTTGCAAGGCTGCTGCGAAGACAGCCACGGTCTTTCCGATACCTTGCTTTCGGTGTTGGCCGTGCGCTCGGACGAGATCGCGGCATCGCTTGCCGATGCCGGACAGGAACACGCCGTGAAGCAAGCGGCGGAGACGAGCGGCAGCCGCATGGCCGTCGCGCTTTGACGACTATTACTGGCGATGTTTGAAACGAGCGGCAATCAATGACGAAGCTAAAACTGGTCTACATCATGTCCTTGCGCAACGCGGCGGCGGATCGCGCGGGACAGCATATCGAATACAAGGGCGGCACGCGGTATATGAAGTCGCCGCTGGAGTATCTCGTCGAGCAACTCAATGGATCGCCGTTGGGCGATCTCTATTCGCTCGAAGGCGTGATCTACGACGATGACGAAGGCTTGCCGCGGGATCGCGAAAAACTGGCTGGCTATGGTTTTCGTTATGCGCCGGGAGGGCAGTGGATTCATCCGCCGGAGCTCGCGGTGCGGGGCGTGCCGGTGACGAGTCTTCTTCATGCGATTCCTTCTTCTTATCGACGGTTGGCTTTGGATGCGGTGAGCGAGCGGGCGGCGCAGAAGAGCGCGTTCGAGAAGCGTTTGCTGGAGAAGCTGCGTGCGCTCGATGCGGACTTCGTCGTGCTCGACGGGCTGCTCGTGATTCTCGATGAACTCGTTCGGCCCGGTGCGGAATATTGCCGGCGTATTGCGAATATTCATCCTGGGATTACGCGGCTTGGTTCGCCGTTTGAACGGCGAGGGGCTTATGCGACGCTCGATGCCTTGCATGGGGCGCGTGGCGAGCGCGTAGTCGATTGGAACGCGATGCGCGTTGAACCGGCGCCGGTGATCGACCGGACAGGCGCTTCGTTTCATTACGTCGATAACGGGATCGATTCTGGTGAAGTCATCTTTGATGTGCTTGGCACTAGCATCGATCCTTTAGATTCCATTCTCGAACTGCGCTGGAATAATTTTCAGCGGAGTCTGTTTCCTGCTTTGGACGGCGGGCTGCTTGCTATGGCCGGGGTGTTGGCGCCGGATCCCGATTACGTGTCGGTTTGTTAGCGTTGCCCCTTTGCGGGGCGGCACCTACTTTCTTTGCTGTAGTCGCCGGATCCCGTATTCGTGTCGGTCTATTAGCGTTGCCCCTGTGCGGGGCGGCACCTACTTTCTTTGCTGCTGCAAAGAAAGTAGGCAAAGAAAGCAGCTTTTCAGGCCCGCGGTCACACGCAATTTGGGTAGTTCTCTCGTCGCAGATGGCACTCGCCTAAAGAGTGCCCTCATCACAATAACGGGGCTTGGCTCGCGCACGGTCTGCCGCCCAATAACTTCGAGGGCGCTGGTTCAGCACGAAACAGCATCGGCACAGCGCTACGCGCTGCCGCCGGGTATGCAAGGGACACCAAAGGGCGGCGATTGCAGTGAGATTGAGACGTTAGTAGCGAAGCACACGCAGACCCGATTGACCGGTCGGCCGCGAAGCGGGCTGGAGCTATTTGGTGCTGAACCAGTTTGGTGTGTGGTGCGATGAGACGGACCGTGCGCGATCCAAGCCCGGTTGGGCCTATGAGGGCACTCGTTAGGCAGCCCACGATGGACGAGAGGACTACCCAAATTGCGTGTGACCGCGGGCGTATCAGTAGCTGCTTTCTTTGCTTACTTTCTTTGCAGCAGCAAAGAAAGTGAGTGCCGCCCCGCACAGGGGCAGTGCTAATAGACCGACACGATTACAGGATTCCACGAAAGCACAAGCGAAACCAGAAGCGAAAGCCGAATACTTGAAGCAAATCCGGAGACTCACCGATGAATATACGTTTCGATCCCGAAGTAGCGGCGACTGTCGAACAATCGCCTGACCGCACGCTGACAGCGTGTCACACCGACGCGTTACTGACGGCCCTATGCGAAATCTACTGCAACGACCCTGAGCGCCGCACGGCAACGATCGCACTTCCACACGTTTCCAACGAAGCCCACCGCACAAGAACCTTCGTCGCGCAAGCGCGAAACGAGAACCTGATCGACATCGCACAGCAGCACGAAGATCACCTTCTCCTGACGACATCACGCAAAACGTTCTGGCAAATCGCGCGCCCATGGCTCAAGGCGCCCGCATCGAGCGACACGCTGCTGCGCTATACGCAAACCAACGGCGTCACACATCCGCAAAGACCAACGAACGCCGAAGGCACGATCTACGAACGTCACTTCCCGCAGATCGACATGACCTTCAGCCTGCGCACAGCTGACCCCGACCCCGATTCCGAAGTCTTCAGCGAATGGATGAATCTCGATCGCGTCGCATACTTCTGGGATCAGCGCGGCACGCGCGCCGAACACGCCGCTTATCTCGCGGAACGCCGCGAAGATCCGCACATGCATCCGATGATCGGCTATTTCGACGACAAGCCCTTCGGCTACTTCGAGTTCTATTGGGCGAAAGAAGATCGCCTGGGCCCGTTCTATGATGCAGGCGACTTCGATCGCGGGCTGCATCTGCTGATCGGCGATGCGCAATTCCAGAGCGCAGGCAAGCTCAAGGCATGGTGGAGCGGCGTGCTGCACTACATGTTCATCGACGATCCGCGCACGGAACGCCTCGTTGGTGAACCGCGCGTCGATCATGTGCGGCATATCGCTTACATGCATCGCATGGGCTTTTATACGCTGAAGGAATTCGACTTTCCGCACAAGCGCGCCGCGCTCACCGTGATGGAACGCGAAAAGTTCTTCGACGATTTTCGCTTTTGACCGGCGTCGAGGGAAAGTTGTACCGGTAACAGCGCGCTCTTATACTGACGTCACCGCGCTGCCTCCGACCCTAACTTTCCCTCAGACACCCATGCCCCTCATCAACTACATCACGCAGATTCAATTCGATTTCGGCGCGGTGCGCCTGCTTGCGGGCGAGTGCGAACGCATCGGCATTCATCGTCCGCTGATCGTGACCGATGCCGGCATCCGCGCGGCCGGCCTGCTCGACAAGGTGCTCGACGCGCTCGGTTCATCGTCGGCCGTACCCGTGTTCGATTCGACGCCGCCCAATCCGAACGAAGCCGCCGTGCGCGAAGCCGTCGCGATGTATAAGGAGAATCAATGCGACGGCGTGATCGCGGCGGGCGGCGGTTCATCGATCGATCTCGCGAAGGGCGTGGCCGTGTGCGCGACGCACGACGGTCCGCTACAAGGCTTCGCGGTCATCGAAGGCGGCCTCGCGCGCATCACGGCGAAGACAGCGCCCGTCATCGCCATTCCGACGACCGCGGGCACCGGCAGCGAAGTGGGCCGCGGCGCGATCCTGATTCTCGACGATGGCCGCAAGGTCGGCGTGATCTCGCCGCACGTCGTGCCGAAGGTCGCGATCTGCGATCCGGAACTGACGCTCGGCCTGCCGCCGATGCTTACCGCCGCGACCGGCATGGATGCCATCGCGCATTGCCTCGAAACGTTCATGGCGCCCGCGTTCAACGCACCCGCCGATGGCATCGCGCTCGACGGATTGTGGCGCGCGTGGCGGCACATCGAGCGCGCGACGCGGGACGGCTCCGATCGCACCGCGCGCTGGAACATGATGAGCGCATCGATGCAGGGCGCGCTCGCGTTCCAGAAGGGCCTCGGTTGCGTGCATAGCCTGAGCCACTCGCTCGGCGGCATCAATCCGAAACTGCATCACGGCACGCTCAACGCAATCTTTTTGCCGGCGGTGATCGCGTTCAACAGCACCGCGCCGACGATGCGCGAAGAAGGCAAGCTCGACCGCATCGCGCAGGCAATGGGCCTGAGGTCCGGCGATGAAGTCGGCGGTGCGCTGCGCTCGATGACCGCGACGCTCGCCCTGCCACGCGGCCTCGCTGAACTCGGCGTGACGCGCGAGATGTTTCCGCGCATCATCGCGGGCGCGCTCAAGGATCACAGTCATAAGACGAATCCGCGCGAGGCGTCGAGCGCGGATTACGAGGCGATGCTCGAAACGTCGATGTGAAAAGGGCCGGAGCGCAACGACAGTAACGGCGCGTGATTTGCGGCATTGCAACAGTGAGATAGGGGAAAACCCTTAAGTCTGTTACAATGTCGCAAAGTTTGAGGAACAAATCATGCGCCGCCGCTACGAAGTGCTCGAAAAAATCGCTTTCGCCTTGCTTACGCTTTCCGCTGTCATGGACGCCAGCTACATCACCTGGGAAAAACATCCGAATTTCCGCGAAAACGTCACGGAGATCGTGAAGATCAGCGCCGATCTGTCTTTGGCGAACCCGGGTGTAGGCGATTCGACGCCGCTCGTCCCGATGGCGTTCAACTAAGTTTCGGTTTTACCCGGCGCGACACTCGTCGCGCCTTCTGCGTCAAGCCACATACAGGTTATTCGGCCCGCCGCCGCACGGCGTGCGCCGGCTGCTTTATGCTGGCGGCTTTCCATGCCGTCGCCGTCCAGCATGTCCACCGCTCTCCAATCGAACGCCGCCTTCGGCGATCAACTCCGCAGCTTCGCTCGCGCGATGGGACAGATCGTCCTTCAGCGCAACGCCGCGACCGGCGCGCTGCTGTTCCTCGCGGTGCTGAGCGCGAGTCCGCGCCTCGCGTGCGGCCTTCTGATCGGCACGCTGACGGGCAATGTCATCAGCGTGATCGTCGAAAACGACGACGCACCCGCGTTCCGCGACGATCTCTACGGTTTCAACGGCGCGCTCGCGGCGCTCGCCGCATTCACGTTTCTCGACGATGCATCGCGCGCCGCGGCCGTCGCGATCGTCGCGGCGATGTTCGCCACTTTCCTCGCCAACGTGCTTTCGCGCGTGCTCTCGCGCTACCGGTTGCCGATCTTCTCCAGCCCCGCCATCATCGTGACGTGGTGCTGGCTGCCGCTTTTGACCGAGCGCGGCGACACGGGCGCGATTCCCCAAGTCGCCGCCGGTTTCATTCCAATGCTTCAGGCCGCGTTCGCGGGTCTCGCGCCGATCACCTTCGCGACCGGCGCGCTCGCCGGCGCGCTGATCGCGGCGGGATTGTTCGCGTCGCGGCCCGCGCAGGCGGGCTGGGCGCTCGCGGGCAGTGCGCTCGGCGCCATGTTGCACGCACTCGGCGGTGCAAGCGATGCCGTCGTGCTCTCGGGCGCGTGCGGCTTCAATGCGGCGCTTGCGGCGCTCGCGGCCGCGAAGCTCGGCACGCGTTATGCGCTCGTCGCGATCGTCGCGGCGGTGCTGATCGAGCGCCTGATCGATTGCATCGGCATCGCTGCGTTGACCGCGCCGTTCGTGCTTGCCTCCTGGGCGGTGATTCTGCTCGAGCGGCGTCTGTCCGGATCATCCAAACAAGGAGACTCGCATGTCGTTCACCCACACGCCTGAGCGCAGGATCGCGGAAAGCGGGCCGCGATCGGCAGCCGAACAGGCCACGCGCGTCGATCTCGCGGCCGCGTATCGGCTGGTCGCGCTCAACGGCTGGGACGATGTCGTCTACACGCACATTTCCGCGAGCGTGCCGGGCGAGCCGGGGCGCTTTCTCATCAATCCGTTCGGGCTTTCGTTCGATGAAGTCACGGCGAGCAATCTCGTGAAGATCGATATCGACGGCAACGTGATCGGCGAGCGCGCGCATCCGGTGAACGCGACGGGCTTCACGCTGCACGGCGCCGTCCATGCCGCGCGGGAGGACGCCGTGTGCGTGATGCATCTTCACGTGCGCGAGGCGATCGCGGTATCGACGCAACCGCACGGCCTGCTGCCCGCATCGCAACACGCGATGCGCTTTCATGGACATCTCGCGTATCACGATTACGAAGGGCTCGCGTTCTCGCCGGCGGAAGGCGAGCGGCTCGTAAAAAGTCTCGGCGCGCATCGTGCGATGTTGCTGCGCAATCATGGACCGCTCACGCTCGGGCGCACGATCGCCGAGGCTTATGTGCTGATGGATATGCTCGTCAAGGCATGCGATATTCAGCTTCGCGCGCTTGCGGGCGTGGGCAAGATGATCGTGCCGACGCCGGAAGTCGTCACGCGCACCGCGGCGCAACTGCATGACGATGACGCCGTCGAAGGCGCGCTCGAATGGCCGGCGCTATTGCGCAAGCTCGATCGCATCGACGCGTCGTATCGCGACTAATACCGCTTTCAAAAGGAGATCAACGCAATGCCGACATTCAACATTCAACTGTTCGAAGGCCGCACGGTGGAAGAGAAGCGCAAGTTCGTCGAAGCGATCACGCGCACGACGTGCGAAACGCTCGGCTGCGAGCCGGGCTCGGTGGACATCATTCTGACGGACGTGAAACGCGAGAACTGGGCGACCGCGGGCAAACTCTGGTCGGAGCAGTGAAAGACAGCGCGCGCACGCCGATTCGTGCGCGCGCTTTGACCGTTACATCGATTCCTTCGCGGCGAGACGGAACTTGTGCAGCAGCGGTTCCGTATAGCCGCTCGGTTGCGTGCGTCCTTCGAAGACGAGCGCGCACGCGGCCTTGAATGCGAACGAACTGTCGAACGCGGGCGACATCGGGCGATAGTACGGATCGGCTTCATTCTGCTTGTCGACGACGGCGGCCATGCGTTCGAGCGTCGCGCGAACCTGCTCTTCCGTGACGATGCCGTGACGCAGCCAGTTCGCGATATGCTGGCTCGAAATGCGCAGCGTCGCGCGGTCTTCCATCAGGCCGACATCGTGAATGTCCGGCACCTTCGAGCAACCGACGCCCTGATCGACCCAGCGCACCACATAACCCAGAATGCCCTGCGCGTTGTTTTCGATTTCGTTCCTGATGTCGTCTTCCGACCATGACGGCTTGTCGACGACGGGAATCGTCAGCAAGCCATCGAGCAACTCGTTCTTCTGACTTTCGTAGTCGACGCTTTCGAGTTCCTGCTGAACCTGTTGCACGTCGACCATGTGATAGTGCAGCGCGTGCAGCGTGGCCGCGGTGGGCGAGGGCACCCATGCGGTGTTGGCGCCTGCCTTCGGATGCGCGATCTTCTGTTCGAGCATCGCGTGCATCAGATCGGGCATCGCCCACATGCCCTTGCCGATCTGCGCGCGACCGCGCAAGCCGGTGTTCAGGCCGACGAGCACATTGCTGCGTTCGTACGCGGCAATCCACTTAGAGGACTTCATGTCGCCCTTGCGCATCATCGGGCCGGCTTCCATCGACGAATGCATTTCGTCGCCGGTGCGGTCGAGGAAGCCCGTATTGATGAATGCGACGCGCGCGCCCGCCGCCGCGATACACGCCTTGAGGTTCACGCTCGTGCGTCGCTCTTCGTCCATGATGCCCATCTTGATCGTGTGACGCGGCAGGCCGAGCAGGTCTTCGACGCGCGTGAAGAGCTCGTCCGCGAACGCCACTTCGGCGGGGCCGTGCATCTTCGGCTTCACGATATAGATCGACCCCGTGCGCGAGTTCATCTTGTTCTTGAGATCGTGCATCGAGCCGAGCACGGTCATCACCGCATCGAGGATGCCTTCGGGAATCTCGTTGCCATCTCGGTCGAGCACCGCGGGATTCGTCATCAGATGGCCGACGTTGCGCACGAACAGCAGCGAACGTCCGTGCAGCTTGACGGTTCCGCCGTTCGGCGCGGCGTACTCGCGGTCCGGGTTCATCGCGCGCGTGAAGGTCTTGCCGTTCTTCGTGACCTGCTCGGCGAGATTGCCTTGCATCAGGCCGAGCCAGTTGCGATAGAGCTGCGTCTTGTCGGCGGCATCGACGGCCGCGACCGAATCTTCGCAATCGATGATCGTGCTCACGGCCGCTTCCATCAGCACATCCTTCACGTGCGCCGCATCGGTCTTGCCGATGAAGTTGTCCGCGTCGATCTGAATCTCGAAGTGCAGGTCGTTGTGCTTGAGCAGAATCGCGGACGGCTCTTTCGCGTCGCCCTGAAAGCCCGCGAACTGCTCGGCGTTCGCAAGGCCGGTCTTGCCGCCGTCCTTCAGCGTGACGACGAGCTTGCCTTGCTCGACGCTGTATTTGGTCGCGTCGGCGTGCGAGCCGTGATCGAGCGGGGCGTTGTCGTCGAGGAACGCGCGCGCATAGGCGATCACTTTCGCGCCGCGCTTCGGATTGAACTGCGCCGCGCGCTCGGCGCCGTCGTTTTCGTCGATGGCATCGGTGCCGTAGAGCGCATCGTAGAGGCTGCCCCAACGCGCGTTGGCCGCGTTGAGCGCATAGCGCAGATTCGACAGCGGCACGACGAGTTGCGGGCCGGCCTGCTCGGCGATTTCGCGATCGACATTGGCGGTGCTGGCCTTCACATGCGCGGGCGCGGGCACGATATAGCCGATCTCTTCGAGAAACTTGCGATAGGCGCGTAGATCGCGCACGGGGCCGGGGTTGCTGCGATGCCAGTTGTCGAGCTCGGTCTGGAGGCGGTCGCGTTCGGCGAGCAGTGCGCGGTTCTTCGGCGCGAGATCGTGAACGATGGCATCGAATCCCTTCCAGAAGGACGCGCTATCGACGCCCGTGCCGGGGATGGCTTCTTCGTCGACGAACTTCGCGAGATTCGCGTCGACCTGCAGGCCGTGTTGTTTGATCATGTCGTTCATGGGCACTCCGGCTGAGATGGCTGCTACACAGGGGTTTGGGGAATGGGCTGGTGCCTATGGTAGCGCGTCTTGGGGGAGGGGCGAAGCGTGGGGGAGGTGCAATGCGCGTGCCTGGACGGGCCGCCCGTTTAGCGTCCCGTGAGGGCGGGGTAGCCGTCGACGGATAGCGTTCTCAGTGCATCGGCCCGGCCTCGCGCAAACAAACCGCGCGAAAAACCGGGCCGCTCGAACAGCGCGACGAGACCGACGCTACGCCTTCAACAAATCCTCGATCATCACCGGCAGCTTTCGCACACGCACGCCCGTCGCGTGATACACGGCACCCGTAATCGCCGCCGCGATGCCCGCCAGCCCGATCTCCGCGATGCCGCGCGCGCCCAGTTCGTTGAAGACCGTATCGGGATAATCGAGAAACGTGACGTCCATCTTCGGCGTGTCGGCATTGGTCGCGACGACGTAATCCGCGAGGCTGCTGTTCACCGGCGCGCCGCTTCGCTCGTCGTATACCGTGTGCTCGAAAAGCGCCATGCCGACGCCCATCACGACCGCGCCTTCGATCTGATTACGCCCCGCGCGCGGATTCAGGATCTTGCCCGCATCGATCACGGTCACGACGCGGCTCACGCGCAGACGCGCGGTCGCCGGCTCCCACGTCACCTCGGCGAAATGCGCGCCATACGAATGGATCGACCAGTCCTTCTTGAGCGGATCGTCGAAGCCGCCTTTCGCGCTGCCGCTGCCCGATGCCGCATGCAGTTTCGCCGCGTCGAGAATGCGCGCGAACGGCACGCCGCTTTCCGGCGCTTCGTTCTTGCGATGCACATGTCCGTTGCTCATCGCAAGCTCGTCGGCCTTCGCGCCCGCGAATGGCGATCCCTCGATCTTCGCGGCGCGCGCCAGCAGCGTCTTGATCGCCTCGCGCACCGCATCCGATACCGCCGGAATCACCGATGCCGTCGCCGCCGATCCGCCCGAAACAGGACCGAGCGGCAGCGCCGTATCGCCGAGGCCGACTTCGATCTTGTCGAGCGGGATGCCCGTATGTTCCGCGACGATCTGCGCGAGGATCGTGTACGTGCCCGTGCCGATATCCTGCGTGCCGCACGCGACGCGCGCGGTGCCGTCCGCACGAAGATCGACCGTCGCGTCCGCCGAGAAGCGCAGCCCCGGCCAACTGCACGCGCCCACGCCCCAGCCGAGCGTGAGGCCGTCGCGCTTCATCGAGCCTACGTCCGGCGTGCGCTTCGACCAGCCGAATTTCTCCGCACCGGTCTTCAGGCATTCGACGAAATGCCGCGACGAAAACGGCAAGCCGCTGCTTTCATCCACTTCGGGCTCGTTGCGCAGGCGCAGTTCGACCGGATCCATCTTCAACGCAATGGCCAGCTCGTCCATCGCCGATTCGAGCGCGAAGAGGCCGGGCACCGCGCCGGGTCCGCGCATCGACGTCGGCGAGCCGACATTGCGTTTCACCGTGCCGCCCGTCACGCGCAGATTGGGCGTGCTGTACATCGAAGGCGTCGCTTCGCCGCAATCTTCCGTGTAATCGTCGGCGATGGCCGCGTGATTCACGAAGTCATGCCGTAGCGACACGAGCTTGCCGTCCTGCGTCGCGGCGAGCCGCACGCGCTGCTGCGTGGTCGGCCTGTGCCCGACGTTCTGGAACATCATCTTGCGCGAGAGCACGAGCTTGACCGGGCGCTCCAGTTGGCGCGTCGCGGCCGCGGCGAGCAGCGAATGCGGCCACATCCACAGCTTGCCGCCGAAGCCCGAGCCGAGATAGCGCGAAATCACGCGCACTTTCTCTTTCGGCAGGCCCATCATCTGCATCAGCGTGCCCTGATGATTCGCGACCGCCTGGCTCGTTTCGTAGAAGGTGTAGCTCTCGCCGTTCCAGTGCGCGATGGTCGCGTGCAGCTCGATCGGATTATGCGTTTCGACGGGCGTCACGTACGTTTCATCGATCTTCACGGGCGCATCGTCGAACGCCTTGTCGGGATCGCCGCGTTCGCTGTGCGTGTCGAGCTTGTCGCCGGCATCGAGCTTTGCGCTCACATCGTGCGGCGTCTTGTCGTAACTGACCTTGACCGCGGCAGCCGCGGCGCTTGCCGCTTCGAACGTCTCCGCAACGACGAGCGCGACATACTGCCCGTAATAGCGAATGATGTCGTCTTCGAAAGGCGGACGGTTTTCATCGACGTAGCCGGTATCGATCGAGTTGCCGGCGATGCGATAGAAGCGGCCGATATTGCCGCGATGAAGAATCAGCTTCACGCCGGGCATCGCTTGCGCGGCGGCGAATTCGAGCGACGTGATCCTGCCGCTCGCGATGGTGCTGCCGACCGGCACGGCATGGAGCATGCCGGGCAGATCGACGTCGGTCGTATAGGTCGCGCGGCCGCAAACCTTCAGCGGTCCGTCGATGCGCGACTGAGGCCGTCCGATGAATGCGGACGGTTTGATATCGGGCGCCGTGGACATGTCGCGATCCTCAGGAAGTTTGCGTGGTAACGAGCTTGAGCGTATGAACGATGCAGCGCTTCGACAACTCGACCTTGAAGCCGTTCTCGCTTTGCGGCTTCGCATCGGCGAGCGCAGCATCGGCAGCGCGTTTGAACGTGGCTTCATCGGGCGTCGCGTTCATCAGCTCCTTCTCCGCTTCGCGCGAGCGCCACGGCTTCGTGCCGACGCCGCCGAGCGCGACGCGCGCATGCTCGATGCGCCCGTCCTTCACGCCGATCACGACACCCGCCGACGCCAGCGCGAACTCGTACGATGCGCGATCGCGCAGCTTCAGATAAGCCGAGCGCGCGCCGTCGGCCGGCGGCGGCAACGTGACATGCGTGACGAGATCGCCGGCATCGAGCACGTTCTCGCGATCGGGCGTCGTGCCCGGCAACAGGAAGAACTCGTCGATGGGGATCGCGCGCTTGCCGCCCGTGCCTTCGACGTGGATCGTCGCTTCGAGCGCCTGCAACGCGACGCACATGTCCGACGGATTGCTCGCGATGCACGATTCGCTCGTGCCCATGATCGCCATCATGCGATTGAAGCCCTGAATCGCGGAGCAGCCGCTGCCGGGCTCGCGCTTGTTGCACGGCGAGGTCGTATCGCGGAAGTACACGCAACGCGTGCGCTGCAGGATGTTGCCGCCCGTCGTCGCCATGTTGCGCAACTGCACCGACGCGCCCGCGAGCACCGCTTGCGACAGCACCGCATAACGATCGCGGATCAGCGGATGATGCGCGAGATCGGAGTTGCGCGAAGTCGCGCCGATACGCACGCCGCCGTCCTTCGTTTCCTCGATCTTGTCGAGCGGCAAACGGCTGATATCGACGACGCGCATCGGCCGCTCGACGTTGAGCTTCATCAGATCGAGCAGCGTCGTGCCGCCCGCGAGAAAGCGCACTTCGGCGCCTTGCTGCGCGGTATGCGCGAGCGCGCCCGCATTGATCGCGTCGCGCATGTCGCGCGCGCGAGAGAGCTGGAACATATCCATGTCGCTCTCCTTATTTCGACGACGGCTTGTTCGCGCGTACCGACTGGATCGCGCTGACGATGTTCTGATACGCGCCGCAGCGGCACAGGTTGCCGCTCATCGCTTCGCGCACGTCGTCGTCGCTCGGGCCGATCGGTTCATCGAGCAGCGCGACCGCCGACATCAACTGGCCGGCCGTGCAGTAGCCGCACTGATAGCCGTCGCATTCGACGAACGCGGCCTGCAACGGATGCAGTGCCTCGATTTCGCCGATGCCTTCGATGGTCGTGACGGTGTCGCCCTCGCACGCGGCGGCGAAGCACAGACACGAGTTCACGCGGCGTCCGTTCACATGAACGGTGCATGCGCCGCATTGGCCGTGATCGCAGCCTTTCTTCGTGCCGGTCAAATGAAGATGCTCGCGCAATGCATCTAAAAGCGTGGTGCGGGGGTCGAGGGAAAGCGTTTCGCTGCGGCCGTTGACGGTCATGGTGAAGCTGACGGTCGAGTCGCCTGCGGGTGCGGCTTGAAGCGTCTTGTTCGGTGTATCGGCGTGCGTGGTTTTCGATTGGGGGATGGGACGTTGTGGCATCGGGCAATCTCCTGGAATTGCGCAGCAAGCTGCTGCACGAATGCGGCGATGAAGCGGCGGAACATGAGAGAGGCGAAGATGCGGCGAAGCGTGTCGCGCGCCGGTGGCGCGGAGGAACGGCGGCGAAAAGGGTCTGCGCGGCGGCGCAGGACTTTCGTGCGCCGGCAATGCGGCGAAAGACGACACTCAGCCAGTATAGGCATCCGCCGCGAAACTTTCTCGATCGAAAGCCCGCGCGGGCCGCGAGATTCTGAAGGGGCACGAAGCATGCCCGCAGCCGATGAAAGCCTTCAGTGCGAAATCAGGCCGCGCGCGAAAACGGAAAGGATGGACACGCCGACCGTCGTGAAGAGAACGAGCACGACGAGGATCACGATCATGCGGAGAATCATCTGCATCGCGTCGCTCCAAAAAAAATGGCCGCTTGCGCGGCCGGAAGGAGGGTGGGTCGGTCAGACTTCAGATTAAGCGCGCTTCCTTAAATCAGACTTAAGCGTGCGCGACTTCCATGCGGGCCGTCCATTCTCCTTCCTTTGGGAACGGGATGCAGCGAACTTACCGCAGCGCCTCGCTGTATCGGTCGCGCAGCGGGAAGATCGTCACGAGCGCGACCGCGCTGCCGAAGATCACGTAGTAGCAGATCGACAGCGGATCGCCCGTGGTCATCGTGAGCCATTGCACGATCGCGGGCGCGAAGCCGCCGAAGATCATCACCGCGACGTTGTAGCTCACCGAGATGCCGGTCGAACGCACGCTCGAAGGAAGCAACTCGGAGATGAACGCGGGATAGCAGCCCTGAAAGATGCCGAGATAAGTCATCAAAAGCGCCTGACACACGATCAGCATCGGCAGGCTCGGATGCGCGGTGAGCACGGCGAAGATCGGATATGCGGTGACGAGCGACAGCGTGAGCGCGGTCGCCATCAGCTTCTTGCGGCCGATACGGTCCGAGAGCCGGCCGAATATCGGACAGCAGACGAGATAGACGAGCGCGCCGATCGTCGAGCTGATGAGGCCGTCGGTGAGCGCCATGTGCAGCACGCGCGTGGCGTGCGTCGGCAGATACAGCAGGAAGATGTACGTGCCGATGGTGCCGAACACCGTCAGGCCGAAGCCAGCGAGCACGGACATCCAGTGTTTCGTGGCGGTATCGCGGATCGGGCGTGTGCTCAGTTCGTTCTTTTGCGCCTTCTCGACGAAGACCGGCGATTCATCGAGCTTCGAGCGCAGATACAGGCCGACGGGCACGATCAGAAGACCGATCACGAACGGAATGCGCCAGCCCCAGCTATTCAGATGTTCGGGACTCAGCGTGCGCGTGAGCACGGCGCCGAAAAACGAGCCGGCGAGACTCGCGGCGGCCTGCGCGACCATCTGGAAGCTGCCGAAATAACCGCGCTTGTTGGCGGGCGCGTATTCGACGAGAAACGCCGTCGCGCAGCCGACTTCGCCGCCTGCGGAGAAGCCCTGAATCAGGCGGCCGAGCAGCATCAGCAAGGGCGCGGCGATGCCGATTGCCGCATAAGTCGGCGCGAACGCGATGATCGCGATGCCGACCGCCATCAGCGAAATCGTGAGCGTGAGCGCTGATTTGCGTCCGACGCGATCCGCGACCGCGCCCAAGACGATGCCGCCGAGCGGACGCGTCAGAAAGCCGACGCCGAAAGTCGCCCAAGTCGCGAGCAGTGAAATAGTGGGATTCGTTGCGGGAAAGTACAGCTTGGCGATGATGACGGCGAAGAAGCCGTAAACCATGAAGTCGAACCATTCGAGCGCGTTGCCGATGGTCGACACGACGA
The DNA here is from genome assembly GCF_023630905.1 of Caballeronia sp. ATUFL_F1_KS4A. Classification (NCBI taxonomy): domain Bacteria; kingdom Pseudomonadati; phylum Pseudomonadota; class Betaproteobacteria; order Burkholderiales; family Burkholderiaceae; genus Caballeronia; species Caballeronia sp. ATUFL_F1_KS4A. The sequence continues at coordinate 319,486 of NZ_JALQEB010000037.1, forward strand.
TCGCTCGTCGGCCGGAAAGATTCGATGCGGCGTTTTGTTCGGCCGCGTGCGCTGCAGGTAGTACGGTGCTCATCGAATGTACTCCATGAGGTTTTCTCGTTGACGACATCCGCTTCTCGGATGACTCGCTTCGAACGGAGCGAGCCGCTGCAACACGCAAACATTACGCCGAGTTGAAATAAGAAAATATAGAATTTCTGAACTGACACACAAGCAAACCTGATCGAACGATCCGGGATAACCCTCACGCACGATGAGCAATATCCGCTTTTTGCGCACGTTTATCGCTGTCGCGCGTTACGGTTCTTTCGCCGCCGCCGCGGAAAAAGTCGCGCTCACGCAGGCCGCCGTCAGCATGCAGATGCAGTCGCTCGAAGACGATCTGAAGCGGCCGCTGTTCGATCGCGTCGGGCGCACGAACCGGCTGACGAGCATCGGCAAGCAGGTGTTGCCGCAAGCGGAGCGCATCGTCGCGCTGTACGACAGCATGCGTCTCACCGGTCTCGATGATGAAATCGCCGGATCGGTTTCCATCGGCGCGGTCGATTCGGCGATGGGCGCGCTCGCGGCCGTCGTCACCGAATTGAAAGGTCAGTATCCACGGCTCGATGTGCGGCTCTTCACCGGCAAGGCGCTCGCGCTCGCGCCGCAAGTCGAGGCGGGCGAGATCGATGCGGCGGTGATCGTCGAGATGGCGGGCAAGACGCCGGCGAGCCTCAACTGGACGCCGCTCTATTCGGAACCGCTCGTCGCGATCGGTTCGCCGGGCGCCGTGGCCGCGAATGCCGCCGAGATGCTGGCGAGCCGTCCGTTTCTGCGCTTCGATCGCGCGCAGCGCACCGGCGCGCTGATCGATCGCGCGTTGAAGCACAATCGCCTCGCGGTGAACGAGTTCCTCGAACTCAATTCCCTCGAAGTGATCGTCGAGCTCGTGCGGCAGGATGCGGGCGTCTCGGTCGTGCCGTTGCTCGAATACGGCTCGTGGGCGAGCGATCCCGCATTGCGCGTGATATCGCTTGCGAAGAACACGCCGCGCCGTGTCGTCGGCATGCTGGAGCGCAAGATCCACGATCGTCACGCGGTGATGAGCATCGTGCAGGAACGCATACGGATGCGTTCGCACGGCGCGATCGAGCCGAGTGAAAGCTAAAGATTTCCTTAAGTCACGGACAAGGAATATCAGCTTTCCCTGTGAATTGCGGCCATCGACAATGCTTCGGTCACTCAACAACGCAAGAGGAAAGCATGTCGATCATTCCCGAGATCGCGCAGTCGCGCGACGAGATTCAGGCCATTCGCCGCGATATCCACGCGCATCCCGAACTCTGCTATGAAGAAGCGCGCACGGCGGAGCTCGTCGCTCGGAAGCTCGAAAGCTGGGATATCGAAGTGACGTGCGGACTCGGCAAGACGGGCGTCGTCGGCGTGTTGAGGAAAGGCGCGAGCAAACGTGCGATCGGCCTGCGCGCCGACATGGACGCGTTGCCCATTCCCGAGCTGAACACGTTCGCGCACGCATCGCGCCACGAGAACAAGATGCATGCGTGCGGTCACGACGGACACACCGCGATGCTGCTCGGCGCGGCGCAATATCTCGCGAAGCATCGCGACTTCGACGGCACCGTCGTCTTCATCTTTCAGCCTGCCGAAGAAGGCGGCGGCGGCGCGAAAGCGATGATCGAAGATGGCTTGTTCGAGCGCTTTCCGGTCGATGCCGTGTTCGCGCTGCACAACTGGCCGGGCATGCCGGCGGGCGGATTCGGTGCGCGCGTCGGCGCGACGCAGGCATCGAGCAACGAGTTCGAGATTCGTATCGAAGGCGTGGGCGCGCATGCGGCGATTCCGCACGATGGCGTCGATCCCGTGTTCACCGCGCTGCAGATCGGCACGGGCCTGCAGAGCATCGTGACGCGCAACAAGCGGCCGATCGACGCCGCCGTGCTTTCGATCACGCGCATGCAGGCAGGCCACGCGGTCAACGCGATCCCGACGACCGCGACGCTCGCGGGGACCGTTCGCACGTTTTCCGTCGACGTGCTCGATCTCATCGAGACGCGCATGAAGGAAATCGTCGCGGCGACGGCGGCCGCGTATCGCTGCAAGGCCGAAGTCAGTTTCGTACGCAACTATCCGCCGACGGTGAACACACAAGCGGAAACGGACTTCGCACTCGGCATGATGCGCGATGTCGCCGGCGCGGACAAAGTGAACACGAACGTCGATCCGACGATGGGCGCGGAGGACTTCTCGTACATGCTGATGGAGCGTCCCGGTTGCTATGCGTATATCGGCAATGGACTGGGCGCGCATCGCGATCACGGTCACGGAATCGGACCCTGCATGCTGCATAACAGCAGCTACGATTTCAACGACGATGTACTCACGCTAGGCTCGACGTATTGGGTGCGGCTCGTCGAGAAGTTTCTCGCACGCGTCTGAGGAGGCGACATGTTTTCATCGACGTATCGCGAAGCACGCCAGAGATTTCTCGATACCGCCGCCGCGCGAAAACTCGCTGTCGATACGCGCGTGCTCGAAGGCTTCGATGGTCTGGAAGGCGAGACGCTCGCAACCGATGTCGTTCGCATCGGTCCCAAAGATGCAAAGCGCCTGCTCGTGCTCACGTCCGGCACGCACGGCGTCGAAGGCTTTTGCGGCTCGGGCGCGCAGATCGCGTTGATGCGCGACGAAGTATTGCCGGCGTTGATGGACAAGCTCGGCGTCGCAATGCTGCTCGTTCATGCGATCAATCCGTATGGCTTTTCCTATCTGAGCCGCACGACGGAGGGCAATGTCGATCTGAATCGCAACAGCGTGAATTTCGATGCGCCGTTGCCGCAGAATCCCGGCTACGCGGAACTGCACGACTTGCTGATTCCGACGAGCTGGCCGCCCGACGAAGCGAATATCGCGGCGATTCGCGCGTATATCGGCAGGCATGGACAATGGGCTTATCAGCAAGCGGTCACAACCGGTCAGTACACGCATGCGCAAGGCATGTTCTATGGCGGCGCGGAAACGGCGTGGAGCACGCGCACCATGCGCAATCTGCTCGCGGAATACGGCGAGACGTGCACGGCGATCGGCTGGATCGATTTTCATACGGGACTCGGGCCGAGCGGCTTCGGCGCGAAGATATGCGTCGGCGATGTCGCGCGTGCGCGGCGCTGGTGGGGCGCGGACGTGACGAGTCCGTCGGATGGCACGTCGATCGCGGCCGATGTAGCCGGTCCGTTGCTCGATACGTTGCGGCAGACGTGCGCCCATGCGGCGATCGCATCGATCGCGATCGAGTACGGGACGGTGCCGCTCACCGACATGCTCGACATGCTGCGCGCGGACGTCTGGGTGCGTCATCATCCCGATGCGCCCGACGCATTGAAAGCCGGCATTCGCCGCCAGATTCGCGCGGCCTTCTACATCGACGACGATATCTGGCGCGGCATGATCGCGGGTCAGGCGCGCGCTGCCGTGTTGCAGGCGCTATACGGGTTGTCGCGCGAAGAGGGCGCTTAATGCAGTTCGAGCCACATCGGCTGATGATCCGATGAACGGCTCGACTGATCCGCTTCGCATCCGGCGATGCGCGCCTTCAGGTCTTCGCTCACGAAGATGAAGTCGCATGCGAACGGGCCATCGGGCCACTGGTCGCGATCGTACAGGCCGACGGTGGCCGCGCGCGGCTCGTTCGGATGCGCGCAAGTCCATGCATCGACGAACACGGGCGCATCGGCAATCGGTTCGAGCATCGCGCGATACGCCGATCCATCGAACGCGCTGTTGAAGTCGCCGCAGACGATCGCGGACGCGGGCCGCGCGGTATCGGCGAACGGGCTCGCCTGACTCTCGGCCTTCGCGGGCTGACGCTCGTGCGCGCACGCTTCGGCGTGAAGCTCGCGCAGACGCGCGACTTGCGCGAGACGTTGCTTCTCCGAATAGAACTCGAGATGCGTGCTGACGATGCGCAACGGTCCGACGTCGGTCTCGATGACGGCTTCGAGCGCGACGCGAAGCATCGACGGCTTCGCGGGATCGGCAGGCCACGGCAGCGAATGGCGCAACACCTGGCGCACCGGCAGACGGCTCACGATCGCGTTGCCGAACTGACGGCGCGCGATGCCCGCACCGACTGGCGGAAGATCGGAGCCGATTCCGTCGATGACCGTCGCGCCGGGAATCAGCGCTTCGAGCTCGGCGAACTGGTCGGCGCCGGGGCCGCCTTTGAGTCCGCCGGCCTGCTCGCTTTCGTGAAAGCCGCGCGTCACTTCCTGCAGACAGAGCACGTCGAAGTCGTGCAGGGCTTTCGCCTCGGCGACGATGCGCGCGAGATCGACGCGGCCATCCACGCCGCGTCCCCATTGGATGTTCCAGTCGACGAGTCGCATGGTGAACCTCGACGGTAGCGTCGGATGTTGACGTTCGCTATTCCGGCAGCAAGGCGTGTGCTTGCCCGGCAACGGACGCCGGAACTGCCAAATTCTGAAAATAAGTATTTCTTACCGTAGGCAGCGTGGGCGGCGATACAATCGGCGCCAAAGAACCTCACGTCGTCCGAATCATGAAAGCAAGCATCCGTTTTTCGCTGGCTGCGTTCCTGCTGATATCGAGCAGCATTGCGTGCCACGCTCAGGAAACTCAATCTTCGGCGACTCGTTCGCTCACGAAGGAGCAGCAGGCCGCGCTCGACAAACAGGATCAGGACATCGCGCAGGTTGCGTCGCAGATCATCGCGTTGATCGATCAAAACCGGGCGGGCGACGTGTGGGACCAAGCCTCGCCCATCGCAAAGCAGATCATTTCCCGCGACGACTTCATGAAGAAGGTCGCGCGCGACCGTTCGCCGCTCGGCGCGCCGGGACTGCGCATGCCGATGGGCGTCAAGCACTACCGTTATGACGGCACGGGCAACATGCCCGCGGGCGCGTACATCAACATTCTCTTCGACACTCAGTTCGGCCAGGCGAGTCAGTCGTCGCGAGAAATGGTGACCTTCATTCTCGACTCGGACAAGATCTGGCGTTTCGTCGGCTATTCGGTGCGCTGAAGCCGCGTCACATGTTCGTCCACGACGCGCACCATCCTTTGCCGGCTACCAGCTTGTCGCCGAAGAGCGTGCAACCGCCCCAGGCATCGCTCGCTTTGCCCTGATACAGCGAGCAGTTCGCGCAGGTCTGATCGGCCGCGAAGTTCGGGTACTTCGCTTTGTCCACTTTCGCGGCGTTCTCCTTATAGCCGACGGCGACCGCCGCCGGATCGGATTCGCTTAAGTGCGGCGCATCGGCGCGTGCTCGCGAGAGCCATAGCGCCGTGCCCGCGCCGATGCTGACAACCATGAAGTTGCGGCGGGACGTGTTCATTGTCGTGGACCGGTTGTTCGTATGTGGGATGTCGTCGCGCGCTCTCGGGCGCTAGTCGAACGATACGCCCACGTTGGCGAATCGAACGAGCGGTCGGTTTCCTCGGTCATCGCGCCGCCAACGTCGTTCATTGCATCGCGCTAAACCTTTGCGGGCGCGTGCCGTAAATCAGCCAGAACGTAGTTGCAATCGTGTGGATCACCCCTGCGGCGCCCCGGCCGCGGATCAATTCGAAGGAGAACAACCGTGAGTGAACTCGACTGGATGATGGCCGGCGTTTATATGGCAGCGCTTGTGTGCGGCACGCTTTTCATGAGCGTCCTCGCGCGCCGCAGCTTGAACAAGGTGGAGGATCGCGGGCACTGAGCATTCCGGAAGCATCGGTGCACGACGTCCCCGTCGCTGGCGAACAGGAAGCGAAGCTCGATGCGTTGCGCTCGGCGCTCGAAGCCGGCGAGCGCTCCGGCCCCGCCAAGCCGCTGGATTTCGATGCCTTCATCGCTCGCAAGCGCAAGTCCGCTCGGTGAAGCGTTGCGTATCGATTCAGATCGTGCGCGTGCGCCATCAGCAGATGGATTTGCCCGCTCATCTCGGCGAAGCCGAATAGCATTGACGTCAAGAAACAAAACGCGCGCCGTGAGCCGATTCAAACATCGGCCATCCGGCGCGCGTGGACTTCACCTACAGAATTACTGGAACAGCTTGACGGCCTGCGAGAGCGTATTGGTCACGCCCCATGCGAGCGGAATCAGCACGTAGGCCCAGAACACCAGGAGCAACCCCTTGTTCGACGGATGCACTTGCTGAGTTTCGATGCGGTCATTCATCGCGGATCTCCTCGTTGATTCCTAGATTGCGGTCTGCGCCGACGTGTTCATGTGATGCTTCTCATGCACGCGCGAGACGAGCAGATTGCAGACGAAGCCGATCACCAGCAGCGCCGCCATGATATGCAGCGTCATCGTGTACGCCTCTGCGCCCACGACGCCGTGCGAAACCTGGAACGCGCGCACGTAGTTGACGAGCACCGGACCCGCGACGCCCGCCGCCGCCCACGCGGTGAGAAGCCGGCCGTGAATGCCGCCGACGAAAGCCGTGCCGAACATGTCGGCGAGATACGCGGGAATCGTCGCGAAGCCGCCGCCGTACATCGAAAGGATGATGCCGTACGCCAACACGAAAAGCGCGATATTGCCGGAGCCCGCGAATTGCGGCACAAGGAAATACAGCACCGCGCCGAGCGTGAAGAACACGAAGTACGTATTCTTGCGGCCGATCCAGTCCGACGCCGACGCCCACGCGAATCGCCCGCCCATGTTGAAGAGCGACAGCAGCCCGACGAAGCCCGCCGCCGCGCCCGCCGTGATCGACGCCTTGAAGCTTTCCTGAATCATCACCGACGCCTGGCCGAGCACGCCGATGCCGGCCGTCACGTTCAGGAACAGCACGAGCCACAACAGATAGAACTGCGGCGTCTTCAGCGCCTGATCGATATGCACGTGGTTCTTCGTGATCATCTTGTTGGACGTCGCGGGCGGCGTCCAGCCAGCCGGCTTCCAGTCCGCCGGCGGGATGCGGATCGCGAGCGCGCCGATCGTCATCGAGATGAAATAGAGCACGCCGAGCACGAGGAACGTCTCGGCAACGCCCGAGCTCGTCGCGCTCTTGAAGTGGTTCATCAGCGCGACGGAGCCGGGCGCCGCGATCATCGCGCCGCCGCCGAAGCCCATGATCGCCATGCCGGTCGCCATGCCGCGACGGTCCGGAAACCAGCGTATCAGCGTCGAAACCGGCGACACATAGCCGAGCCCGAGCCCGATGCCGCCGATCACGCCATAGCCGAGATACAGCAGCCAGATCTGATGCAGATAGACGCCGAGCGCCGAGACGAGAAAGCCGCCGCCGAAGCAGCAGGCCGCGGTGAACATCGTGCGGCGCGGGCCGACTTTTTCCAGCCACTTGCCCGCGAATGCCGCCGACAAGCCCAGAAACACGATCGCGAGCGAGAAAATCCAGCCGAGCGTGGTCAGCGACCAGTCATCCGGCGCGGACTTCGTGATACCGATAACCTTCGTGAGCGGCGCATTGAACACCGAGAACGCATATGCCTGCCCGATGCACAGATGAACAGCCAGCGCGGCGGGCGGCACCATCCAGCGCGAGAATCCGGGCCGGGCGATGGTCGCCTCCTTGGAAAAGAAATTTGTCGGGCCGTGGGCGGCCCCTTGATTGATTGTGCTGTTCATTGTGGTCTCCGTGGCGCGTCATGCATGCACGTGCGCGCACATCGTTTACTTTGACGTGCCGTCCGGGGTCGCCGGACAGCAGCCCGCCGTGGTCATGCGCTCGGCGATACGGTCCGCATCGCGCGCTCGCAAGGCCATTCCGCGCCGCTCACATGCGATGGAACCACATATAGATGCGACGCTTTGCCACGGTTGGGCATGACCATAGACAACTGCGATGCCCTTTGCAATATGAACACTCGTGCCATAAGCGTTTGCCCGCAGCGTGTCTGTGGTTTGCGCCACGCTCCGCGCGCATTGCGGAGGCGATGACGTCCGTCGATGCCGCTGTACCGCATCGCTACAGAGCGGGGCAGGTGTTCTGAATGTGAACAGGTCCCATCGCCCTCGTACAAACCCTGACGATGTGCCGCGAAACCGCATGACGATGCGGCTCGCGCGGGCCTCGCATCGTGCCGCGCGCGATGGCATGGAACTCGCAAACAGAAGCGACCGGCGCCGGACATCGGCAGTGCCGGCCCGTTCACGTCGACATGCGAGGAGCACATAGAATGAATCACGCGGAGATGCAGTTCCTGAGCACCGAATATCCGTACAAGAAGCAGTACGGCAACTTCATCGGTGGCAAGTGGGTGCCGCCGGCGGGCGGTGAGTATTTCGACAACATCTCGCCGATCACCGGCGAGCCGTTCACGTCGATTCCGCGTTCGCGCGAAGCCGACATCGAAGCCGCGCTCGACGCCGCGCACGCAGCGAAGACGTCGTGGGGCAGAACCTCCGTCACCGATCGCGCGAATCTGCTGCTGAAGCTCGCCGATCGCATGGAGCAGAACCTGTCGCGTCTCGCGCTGGCCGAATCGATCGATAACGGCAAGCCGCTGCGCGAGACGATGGCCGCGGACATTCCGCTCGCGATCGATCACTTCCGCTATTTCGCGAGCGCCGCGCGTTCGCAGGAAGGCGGCATTTCGGAGATCGATCACGATACGGTCGCGTATCACTTCCACGAGCCGCTTGGCGTCGTCGGGCAAATCATTCCGTGGAATTTCCCGATCCTGATGGCCGTGTGGAAGCTCGCGCCCGCGCTCGCGGCCGGCAACTGCGTCGTGCTGAAGCCGGCCGAGCAGACGCCCGCGTCGATTCTCGTGCTGCTCGAAATCATCGAAGACATCTTGCCGCCGGGCGTGCTCAATGTCGTCAACGGCTTCGGTCTGGAAGCGGGCAAGCCCCTCGCATCGAACAAGCGCATCGCGAAGATCGCTTTCACCGGCGAGACCACGACGGGCCGACTCATCATGCAGTACGCGAGCCAGAACCTCATTCCGGTGACGCTGGAACTGGGCGGCAAGAGCCCGAACATCTTCTTCGAAGACGTGCTCAACGCCGACGACAGCTTCTTCGACAAGGCGCTCGAAGGCTTCACGATGTTCGCGCTGAATCAGGGCGAAGTGTGTACGTGCCCGTCGCGCGCGCTCGTGCAGGAATCGATTTACGAGCGCTTCATGGAACGTGCGCTCAAGCGCGTCGCGGCGATCGCGCAGGGCCATCCGCTCGATACGAAGACGATGATCGGCGCGCAGGCTTCGCAGGAGCAACTGGAGAAGATCCTGTCGTACATCGATCTCGGCAAGCAGGAAGGCGCGCAGTGCCTCTCCGGCGGCGAGCGCAACACCTTCGACGGCGAACTGAAGAACGGCTATTACGTCAAGCCGACGGTCTTCAAAGGCCACAACAAGATGCGTATCTTTCAGGAGGAAATCTTCGGGCCGGTGCTTTCGGTGACGACGTTCAAGACCGAGGAAGAAGCGCTCGAGATCGCGAACGACACGCTGTACGGTCTCGGCGCGGGCGTGTGGACGCGCGACGGCACGCGGGCGTATCGCTTCGGCCGCGCGATTCAGGCGGGACGCGTGTGGACCAACTGTTATCACGCCTATCCGGCGCACGCGGCGTTCGGCGGTTACAAGCAATCGGGCATCGGCCGTGAGAATCACAAGATGATGCTCGACCACTATCAGCAGACGAAGAACATGCTCGTCAGCTATAGCGACAAGCCGCTCGGCTTCTTCTAAAGCGGGTGAGGCCGCCGCTGCTTCCCGCGGCGGCCGATCAAACCGACGGGGACATCATGAGCGAACAGGAAGTGCAGCGCGTGACCGCGACGCCCGCCGCCATCGACTTGATCGAAAGGCTCAAGGCCGAGCATGGCGAGGTGCTGTTTCATCAATCCGGCGGATGCTGCGACGGCAGCGCGCCGATGTGCTTTCCAGTCAGCGAATTCATGGTCGGCGGCTCGGACGTGAAACTCGGCTCGATCGGCGGCGTGCCGTTCTACATGACCGAATCGCAGTACGAGTACTGGCAGCATACGCAGCTCATCATCGATGCCGTGCCGGGCAATGGCGGCATGTTTTCGCTGGAACGCCCGAGCGGTTTGCGCTTTCTTACGCGCTCGCGTCTGTACAGCGACGAAGAGAACGCGTGGCTCGACAGGCATCCGGTCGAGCACGTGAGCTGAGCGTCATTTCCAGCGCGGCGCGCGCTTTTCGATGAAGGCTTGCGTGCCTTCGAGCGTGGCGTCGTGCATCATGTTGCAGGCCATCGTTTCCGATGCGAGCGCGTATGCCGCTTCGATGCCGGTTTCGAGTTGCCGATAGAACAAGCCCTTGCCCGCCGCGACCGCTTCGCGCGGCTTGGCGGCGATGGTCGCGGCGAGCGTGCGCACGGTATCGTCGAGTTCGCCAGGCGATGCGACGCGATTCACGAGGCCGCGTTCGCGCGCGGTGGCCGCATCGATGAACTCGCCGGTGACGAGCATTTCGAACGCGGCCTTGCGCGATACGTTGCGAGACAGCGCCACGCTCGGCGTCGCGCAAAAGAGCCCGAGATTCACGCCCGATACCGCGAAACGCGCTTCGCTCGATGCGACCGCGAGATCGCACATCGCGACGAGCTGACAACCCGCCGCCGTCGCGATGCCTTGCACGCGCGCGATAACGGGCTGCGGCATGCGCTGGATCGTCAGCATGATGCGCGAGCAGTGCGCGAAGAGCTCGCGATAATAATCGAGCGCGGGCTCCGCACGCATCTCTTTGAGATCGTGCCCGGCGCAAAACGCGCGGCCTTCTCCTGCGAGCACGACCACGCGCGCATCTGATTCGGCGATGTCCTTCAATGCGCGTTCGAGCGCTTCGAGCATCGATTCAGATAAGGCATTGAACGCATCGGGCCGATTCAGCGTGAGCCTGACGGCACCCTTGATGTCATACGCATCGCGTTCGATCAGAACGAGTTCGCTCATTGTCGTGGTCTCCATCAGACGTCGATCGCGGTGACGGACCCCGCGCGCTTGCGCAACTCGAACTTCTGGATCTTTCCCGTCGATGTCTTCGGCAGTTCGCAGAACTCGATCGCGCGCGGCACCTTGAAGCCGGCGAGATGCTTCTTGCAATGCGCGATCAACTCTTCCGCGCTCGCGTGCGCGCCGCTTTTCAATTCGACGAAAGCGCAGGGCGTCTCGCCCCAGCGCGTATCGGGCTTCGCGACGACCGCGACGGCAAGCACCGCCGGATGCCGGTACAGCACGTCCTCCACTTCGATGCTCGATATGTTCTCGCCGCCCGAGATGATGATGTCCTTGCTGCGATCCTTGATGCGTACATAGCCGTCCGGATACGCGACGGCGAGATCGCCGGTATGGAACCAGCCGCCGCGAAACGCTTCTTCGGTCGCGGCCGCGTTCTTCAGATAACCCTTCATCGCGATGTTGCCGCGGAACATGATCTCGCCGATGGTCTCGCCATCGGAAGGCACGAGTTCCATCGATATCGGATCGCGCACCGTGACCGCATCCTGCAAGTGATAGCGCACGCCTTGCCGCGCATTCAATCGCGCGCGCTCGCCGATATCGAGCGCGCTCCATTCGGCCTGCTGCGGGCAGACCGTGGCCGGGCCATAAACTTCCGTGAGCCCGTACACATGCGTCAGTTCGAAGCCCATGCGCTCCATGCCTTCGATCATCGCGGCGGGCGGCGCGGCGCCCGCGACCATCGCATGGACTTTCTGATCGAAGCCGGTCTTCATGTCGTCGGGCGCGTTGACGAGCAGGTTCTGCACGATCGGCGCGCCGCAATAATGCGTGACGCGTTCGCTGCGAATCAGATCGAAGATAGTCTTCGCATCGACGCGGCGCAGGCACACGTTCACGCCCGCGCGCGCGGCGACGGTCCACGGAAAGCACCAGCCGTTGCAATGGAACATGGGCAGCGTCCACAAGTACACGGCATGCTTCGGCATGTCCCATTCGAGGATATTGCTCACCGCATTCGTATACGCGCCGCGATGGTGATACACGACGCCCTTCGGATTGCCTGTCGTGCCCGACGTGTAATTCAGACAGATTGCGTTCCACTCGTCGGATGGCGGCGACCATTCGTATGCGGGATCGCCGCTCGCGAGCAGCGCTTCGTATTCGATTTCGCCGATGCGCTCGCCCGCGCCCGCGTACTGCGGATCGTCGACATCGATGACCAGCACGTCCTGCGGCACGTCTTTCAGCGCGCGGCGCATCACGTCCGAGAACTCGCGATCGACGAGCACCGCCTTCGCTTCGCCGTGCGTGAGCATGAACGCGAGCGTGGCGGCGTCGAGCCGCGTGTTGAGCGTGTTGAGCACGGCGCCCGTCATCGGCACGCCGAAGTGCGCTTCGACCATTTCGGGCGTGTTCGGCAGCATCGCGGCGACGGTATCGCCGAGGCCGATGCCGCGTGCCGCCAGCGCCGATGCGAGCCGCCGCGTGCGCGCGTAGGTGTCGGCCCAGTTGCGCCGGACATCGCCGTGCACGATAGCGGGAAGCGTCGGATATACGGACGCCGCGCGCTCGATGAACATGAGTGGCGTCAGCGCCGCGTAGTTGGCGGCAGTTTTGGGAAGGCCATCGTCGTACATGCTGGCGGTCATGATTGTCTCCTCGGGCGCGAATCTATCGGATGGCGTCAGTGTCGCTCACGTTTCTTAGAAGATCGTTATCACGCGCGCAACTTACGTTAGCCTGACGCTCCGACTCATGGTTTGCCCTGATCAGCCGAGATCGTCGAGCTTGACTTCGAAGCCCCGCTTCACGCCCGGGCGCGCGAAAAGCGCCTCATACCAGCGCTTGACGTTAGGGTAATCATCGAGCGAAACCTGATGACGTTCATGCCGCCACGCCCAGCCGAGAATCGCGAAATCCGCGACGGACATATCGCCCGCGACGCATTCCACTTGCGCGAGGCGCTTGTCGAGCACGCCGTACAGGCGGCGCGTTTCGTCGGAATAGCGCTTTAAACCATAACGCCGGTCGCTTTCCGCTTCGACCATGCGGAAGTGATGCACCTGTCCCGGCATCGGGCCGAAGCCGCCCATCTGCCACATCAGCCATTCGAGCACGGGCACGCGATCGCGCAAACTCGCGGGCAGAAACTTGCCCGTCTTCTCGCCGAGATAGAGCAGGATCGCGCCGGACTCGAACACGCTGATCGGCTGGCCGTCGGGTCCGTCCGGATCGACGATCGCCGGAATGCGATTGTTCGGGCTGATGCGCAGAAACTCAGGCGTATGCTGCTCGCCCTTCGTGATGTTCACCGTTTTCACGGTGTACGGCAGTTGCATTTCCTCCAGCGCGACGCTGATCTTGCGTCCGTTGGGCGTGTTCCATGTATGCAGTTCGATGGTCATGGCAATCCGTCCCGTTCAGGTCAATGCAGGCGAGACGTGACGCGCGAAGCCCGGACGCTGCGTGATGCCCACATACCAGCGTTCGAGTTCGGGAAGCGCGGGGCGAACCAGCTCCGCGATGCCGAACCAGCGGCGCGCATACGCGGCGACGACGAGATCGGCGAGCGTGAACGTGTTGCCTTCGAGATAGTCGCGGCCCTTCAGATGCGCATCGATAACGCACCAGAGCTTTTCCACCTCGCTCGCGGCGGCAGCGAGTTGCTGCGCATCGCGATCCGCGGCGCTCGTGCGGATATAGCCCCAGAAAACCGGACGTTCGGCGGGCTGCAGGGTCGAAAGCGTCCAGTCGAGCCAGCGGTCCGCGCTCGCGCGCACTTTCGGCTCGGCGGGATAGAGCGTGCTGGCGCCGCCGTATTGCATCGCGAGATAGCGAATGACCGAGTTCGACTCCCACAGCACGAAGTCGCCGTCGACGAGCGTGGGCACGCGGCCCATCGGGTTCATCGCGAGATAGTCGGGCTCGTTGTTGCGCCCGAATTGCAGGCCCGCGTCGATGCGCTCGTACGCGAGCCCCAGTTCATCGCAGCACCACAGCACTTTCTGCACATTGACCGAGTTGGCCCGGCCCCAGATCGTCAGCATTCGATGTCTTCCTCCGTACTTGTCGAAGGATCCATCTTAGCTGTGTTTCGCGTTTTGCCTCAGTCGATGTGCGCCGCGAAACCGGTCTTTCCGGCTGCGAGTTCGTCGCGCAGCGTGAGCTGAGGAATCGCGTAGTCGCCGTGATTCTGCTTGCGGAATGCAATGGGCGCATCGTCCCAGAGACCGTCGAGACGCCGGCCGAGCGCATCGTATGTGGCTTGCAGGCGCGCTTCATCCATGCGATGCGTTTCATAGAGAACGAACGGCGGCAGCACATCGAAGCCTGGATAAAAAAGCATGCCGTGCTGGATGTGAAAGAGAATATCGTCGATGGGTCCGTTGATGCCGCGCGGACTGTAATGCGATTCCCAACCGCCCGTCGTGACGACGATCATCGCGCGCTTGCCCGCCATCAGACCTTCGCCGTAGCGGTCGCCCCAATGCGTTTCCGAATGCTCGCCGACGCCGTAGCCGAAGCCGTACGCATAGACGCGCTCGACCCAGCCCTTCATGATCGCGGGCATCGAGAACCACCACATCGGAAATTGCAGAATCAGCGCGTCGGCCCAGCGCAGCTTGTCCTGCTCCAGCTCGATGTCGCGGCTTTGCAGGCCGTTTTCGAACGCGTGCTTCGAATCGAGGCTCGCGTGAAACGGCGTATCGGCCTTGCGGTCGCGCACGTCGTTCGCATCGAGCGGCGCCTTCCAGTTCATTGCATACAGGTCGGAGACTTGCACGCTATGGCCGTTCGCGCGCAAACGCTCGACGGTGAAATCATTGATGGCGCCATTCAGCGAGCGGCGTTCCGGATGGGCATACACGATCAGCACATTCATGAGGCTTTCTCCACTTCGTTTCTGGAATGGAGACCAGCTTAAGAGCCTCTCGGGTATATTGGAAATGAATATCTGAAATTACAGGAATTGCCATGACTAATACCTTAAGAAGGCTCGATCTGAACTTGCTTCTCACGCTCGACGTTTTGCTTGCCGAGCAGAACGTCACGCGTGCAGCCGAGCGCCTTCATTTTTCGCAACCTTCCGTGAGCGTGCATCTGTCGAAGCTGCGCGACATCTTCGGCGATCCTCTGCTGTTGCCCGGCCCGCGTGGCATGCGCCCGACAGCGCGAGCGGAAAGTCTGCGCGAGCCGTTGCGCGAAGCGCTGGCATCGCTCGAACGCGCGGTGTCGCCGGAAGCCGCGTTCGATCCCGCCATCGCCGACAACACATGGCGCATCGCCGCCACTGACTACAGCGAATCGACCGTGCTGCTGCCTGCGTTGAGCGGCTTGCGCGCCGCCGCGCCGCACACGCGGATCGCCGTGCTGGAGATGTTGCCGCCGCGTCTTGCGAAGCAGGCGGAGAACGGCGAGATCGATCTCGCGTTTCACATCACATCGCCCGAGATGGCCAATTTTCATCAGCAAGCGCTCTTCACGGAAAGCTATGTGCTCGTGGGACGCAAGGATCATCCGCGATTGAAGCGGCGTCCGACGCTCGCGCAGTTCTGCGCACTGGAGCATGTGATCGTGTCGCCCGATGGCGGCGGATTCTTCGGCCCGACGGATGACACGCTCGCAACGTTCGGCATGAAGCGGCACGTCGCGCTGTCGGTGCCGCACTTCCTCTTCGTGCGCTCCGTGCTCGCGACGACCGATCTGGTTTCGATGCAACCGGCGAGGCTCGCGAAGCGCTGGCCGGAGTTGCGCATCGTCGCGCCGCCCGTCGACGTGCCCGGCTACGAGATGTCGATGTACTGGCATGAACGCGTGCATCGCGATCCTGCGCATCGATGGCTGCGTGAGTTCATCGCGCAAGCTGTTTGAAAGAGTGACGCTGCATTGATGATCTTTTCGCATGATCGTCTTTATCGTTATTACTGATTCAGTGCTCGAAAGGCGAGTGCTACTGTTTGTCGGCAAATCCTTAATTGCTGCATGTGTCATGTGTCTGGCTGGCGTCGCTCCACGATCGAATACACAGAGGAGACTGATGATGTCAAAGCGCAAGACGTGGCGGGGAATGAGTACCGTCATTGCAACGGGTACGGCGATGGCGGCCTTGAGTCTCACGGTCACGGCGCACGCGGCAGGGGAGCCGATCAAGATCGGCGTCATCAGCGAAGAGTCCGCGGTGGCGGGCGCTTCGATCAGCAAGGCCGCGCAACTCGCAGCGGAGGAGATCAACGCGAAGGGCGGTGTCGATGGCCGGCAAATCCAGATCATCGCGTATGACGATCACTCGTCGGCATCGGACGGCGTGCGTGCCTTTCAGCGCGCCGCGAGTCAGGACAAGGTGGTCGCGATCATCGGCAGCTACATCAGCGAAGTCGCGCTCGCGATGGAGCCATGGTCCGCGCGCCTGAAGATGCCTTTCATCACGCCGGGCGCGGCGAGCAACGAAATCTCGAAGCGCGTGCATGACGACTACGATCACTACAAGTACACCTTCCACGGCTGGATGACGTCTGCGTTCATCGCGCAATCGATCTGCGATTTCTCGCATGACGTGCTTGTCGGCGAGTTCAAGATGAAGACGACCGTCGTGATGAGCGAGGACGCCGCGTGGACCAAGCCGCTCGACGAGCGCTACCTCGAGTGCCTGCCGAAAGCGGGCCTCAAGGTGCTGGATCACATCCGCTTCAATCCGGACACGTCGGACTTCACGCCGATCTTCAACCAGATCGAAGCGAAGCATCCGGACACGATCACGACGGGCATCAGCCATGTCGGCGTGCAGCCGACCGTCCAGTGGCACGATCAGCAAGTGCCGATTCCGATGTCGGGCCAAAGCTCGCAAGCGACGACCACGAGCTTCTGGAAGGACACCAACGGCGCGACCGAAGGTGTGATCACCGCATCGGCGGCGGCGCCGGGCGTCGCGTTGACGCCGAAGACCGTGCCCTTCGTCGAGTCGTATCAGAAGCACTTTGCCGGCGTATCGCCCGCGTATGACGGCTTCACGAGCTATGACCTCGTGTACATCATCGCGGATGCGATTCATCGCAATGAAGGCTCGACCGATCCCGACAAGATGGTCGATGCGCTCGAAAAGACCGACTATGTCGGCACCATCGGACGCTGGCAGTTCTACGGCAAGAACGATCAGTTCACGCACGCGTTGAAGTACGGCGAAGGCTATATCACCGGCATCAACCTGCAATGGCAGAACGGCAAGCAAGTGGCGATATGGCCGAAGTCGGTGGCGAACGCAAAGGTCAAGTTTCCGGCCTTCGTGAAGGTGCAGGCAGCCGCGAACTAAGCGCGTTTGCGTCGTCGCGACGCGCGTGCGCTGCCGATAGCGCGCGCCTTGCGGCGCATGTTGCGGGGACCGGTTCCACGTTGGCATCGACATGGAAGACATAAAGGGCCGCTATGTTGCCACTGCAAATACTCATCGATGGCTTCGCGATCAGCTCGCTCTACGCGCTCGGCGCGATCGGCTTCACGCTGATATTCGGCGTATCCGGCGTGCTCAATCTCGCGCATGGCGGCGTGATGCTGGTATCCGCGCTGCTCGGCTGGGCGCTCGCGGGCGAAGCCGGATTGGGCACCTATCTCGGCACGCCGCTCGGCGTGGTCTGCGGGATGATTGCCGCATACGTCACCTATTTCATGGTGGTGCGGCCCATTCAACGCTCGACTGCGATCCCGCGTGAAGAGAAAGAGATCTTCGTGCTCACGGGCACGCTGCTCTGGGGCATCATGATCCAGCAGGGCATGGCGTATCTCTTCTCCGATAACCCCATCACGATGCGTCCGCTGATTCCCGGCGTCGCGAGCGTCGCGGGCGTGCGCGTGCCCTATAACGAGATTATGATCGCGGTCGTGTGCTGGGTCGTGATCGGATTGCTGTGGCTCTTCGTGAATCGCACGAAGGCGGGCAAGGCGCTGCTCGCGGCGTCGATGAATCCGCGCGGTCTCACGCTGCTCGGCTTCGAGTTGTCGAATATCTATCTGCTCGCGTGGACCATCTACGGTGTGCTCGCGGGCATCGCGGGCGTGCTGCTCGCATCGTTCCTTGGCGTGAGCACGAACAACACCGGACAGCTCACGGCGAGCGCGTTTTCCATCGTCGTGCTCGGCGGCCTGGGCAGCGTGTCGGGCTCGTTGATGGCCGCGTATGTCGTGGGTTATCTGGAGACCGTCACGGCGTACCTCATCTCGCCGACGCTGCGGCCATTGCCCGCGCTGCTGCTGCTCGTGCTCGTCGTATATGTGCGGCCGCAAGGCTTTCTCGGACGGCGCTAATCATGAAAGACATCGTTCGTTCGCGCTTGATCTGGTCCGCGGTCCTGCTCGCGATCGTCGCCGCGACGCTGCCGTGGTGGCTCACCGGGTATATCCTCGGCGTGCTGACGGTCGCGTATTACTTCGGCGTCTTCGCGATGTCGTGGGACTTGCTCTTCGGCTTCGCGGGCGAAGTCAATTTCGGACCGACGTTCCTGATCGGGCTCGGAGCGTATTCCGCCGCGATACTGAACGCGCACGCCGCCGCGCCGATACCGGTATGCGTGATGGCCGGCGGCCTCGTCGCTCTCGTCGGCGGCCTGCTGCTCGCCGTGCCCGCATTGCGATTGCGCGGACCGTACTTCGGTCTCGTCACGCTCGTCGCGGTGTTGCTGCTGCAGAACGCGATCGTGATCTTCGCGGGCGTCACCGGCGGCGAGATCGGCATGATGGTGCCCGACGTGATGTCCGTCGATGCGAGCCACAACTACTGGATCGCGCTCGCGTTCCTCATCGTCTGCGCGATCATTCTGTTCGGCTTGTCGCGCTCGGCCATCGGTCTCATTCTGCAGGCGAGCGGGCAGGATACCGTCGGCGCGCAGGCGCTCGGCTTCAACGTCGTGAAGCACAAGCTCGCGGCGTTTTGCATCAGCGCGGTGTTCTCAGGCGTCGCGGGCGCGATGCTCGTGTTCTATCAGGGCACGGCGTCGGTGAGCACGGTGGTCGATATCGGCATCGGCGTGCAGATCATCATCGCGGCTGTGCTCGGCGGCCGGCGCACGATACTCGGCGCGGTGCTCGGCTCGATCTTTCTCATCGTCGCGGGCGAATTCCTGCGTCCGCTCGGGCAGATCAATACGTTCGTGGTCGCGGCTGTCGCGCTCGCGGTCATCCTGTTCTTTCCCGATGGATTGCTCGGCAACATCCTGCGTGTGAGGGAGCGCGAATGAGCGATACACCTTTGCTTTCGGTGCGCGGCCTCACGAAGCGCTTCGGCGGTCTCGTCGCGGTGAAGGACATCGGCTTCGATATCGAGCCCGGCGAGATACTCGGCCTCATCGGTCCGAACGGTTCCGGCAAGTCGACGGTGATGAAGCTCATCATGGGCATCGAGCGGCCCAACGCGGGATCGATCAAGGTCGATGGCGTCGAGATGGCCGGATGGCTGCCGCATCGAATCGCGCGCGCGGGCGTGGGCATCGTGTTCCAGCATTCGCGGCCGCTGCATCGGCAGACAGTGCTCGAACACATCAAGCTCGCGCTATTGCCCGATTCGCTCGTGAAGCTCGCCGCCGATCCGCATGTGAATCGCCGCGCACGCGAGATCGCGGAGCGCGTCGGACTCGGCAAGGTGATGCATCGTCATCCGGCGACGCTGCCCTTCGCCGATCTGCGTCGCATGGAGATGGCGAAGGCGATCGCACGCGATCCGCGTGTCGTGCTCGTCGACGAGCCTTTCGCGGGTCTCACCGCCGCCGAATCGGAAGCGTTCTCCGAACTGATTCGCGGCTTTCGCGCGGAAGGGCGCGCGGTGCTGCTCGTCGATCACAACGTGAAGAGTCTCGCGGCGCTCGCGGATCGCGTGCTTGCGATGTATCTCGGCGAGTACGTCGCGGAAGGCACCGCCGAACAAGTGATGCAGAACGAGACCGTGCGGCGCGTCTATCTCGGCGGCAAGATCGAGGCACGCGAGCGTGGCGCGGAAGTCGTGAGCAACAAGCCGTCGATTCTTCAGGTCGAGAGCGTCGGCGTGTTGTACGGCAAGGCGCGCGCGCTCGATAGCGTGGACATGCATGTGCGCGAAGGCGAATTCGTGTCGGTCGTCGGATTGAACGGCGCGGGCAAGACGACGCTCTTCAATGCGATTTCCGGACTCGTGGCGTATCACGGAACCATTCGCTACGGCTCGCGCGATTTGAAAGCCATGAGCGGCGCGGCGATCGCGCGTGGCGGCATCGTGCAGTGCCCGGAGACGCGCGAGCTGTTCGGCGACATGACCGTGCGCGAGAATCTCGATCTCGGCGGCTATCATCTTTCCGACAAGATGCGCGCCGATCAGCTCAAGTGGCTCTTCGAACTCTTTCCGATACTCGAATCGCGTCAGGCGCAGACCGCGCGCACGTTATCGGGCGGCGAGCAGCAGATGCTCGCGATCGCACGCGCGCTGATGATGCAGCCGAAGCTCCTCATCCTCGATGAGCCGACGCTCGGCCTCGCGCCGGTGATTCTCGAGCAACTGTCGAAGGCGATGGAACGGCTGCAGAAGACCACGCCGATCACCGTGCTGCTGGGCGAGCAGAACGTGACGTTCGCGTTGCCCCATGCGGACCGCGTGTATGTGCTCGAACATGCGCGCATCGTGTGGGAGGGCAGTCCGTCGCGCTTCGAGAAGGAGATGGGACGAGGCTTTCTCGAAGCGGTGCGGTCGGAGGCAGCGCAAATTGCGCAGGCGAAAGTTTGAAGCGTAGCGCGCGCAACTAAACACGCGCGCCTTGTTGCCTAAAACGCCACACGTATTGCACCGAATGGGCATCGCGTCATTTGATGTGTTAAAAAACCGCGAGCTTTCGATGCGTCGCGCCAAGCTGCTTTAGCCAAGACAGTTATCTGAAAGGCGACGCGTCGAAGCCATGAAAAACGGCTAACGAATACGCGCTCCCAATACATCATGAAGACATTCACATCGCGTGCCATCGCGGGCATCGGCGCGTCGGTCGTCGCGCTCGCGTGTCAATCCGCATTCGCGCAAAGCTCGGTCACGCTGTACGGCGTCGCCGATGTCAGCGTGCGTTACCTCACGAACGCCAACGCCAACAACGACGGCAAGCTGTTCATGACGAACGGCGCCATTACCAATAGCCGCATCGGCTTCAAAGGCGTCGAAGATCTCGGCGGCGGCCTGAAAGCGATCTTCCAGCTGGAAAGCGGCGTGGAACTGGAAAACGGCCAATACTCCGACAGCGCTCGCGCATTCAATCGCGCGGCTTTCGTCGGCCTGTCGAATCCATATGGCACGCTGACGCTCGGCCGTCAGAAGACGCCGCTCTTCGACATGCTCGGTGACGTCTACGATCCGCTCACGGTCGGCAATTACTTCGAGAACGCATGGTTGCCGGTTGCGTTGGGCGCGGGTCTCTATGCGGATAACGCCGTCAAGTACAACGGCACGTTCGCGGGCCTCACGATCGGCGCGATGTACTCGTTCGGCACGAACTATACGTCGACGGGCGCGGGCGGCTTCTCGGGCCAGGTTCCGGGTCATATGGGCGCGGGCAACATGTACGGCTTCACGGCGTCGTATGCGATGGGCCCGCTGTCCATCGGCGGCGGCTATCAGCAGAACAGCGACAACGCCGCGAACAAGCAGAAGATCTGGAACGCGAACGCGGTCTATGCGATCGGCGCGGCGAAGCTCTATGTCGGCTATCTGCATTCGACCGATGACACCGGCTTCGTCGACAGCATCCTGCAACAGCGTGGCCTCGTATCGGGCACGGATATTCTGAAAGGCTCGGGCCGTCGCGACGATGGCCCGTTCGCGGGCGTCACCTATCAGGTCACGCCGGCGCTGTTGCTCACGGGCGCGTTCTACTACGACCACATGAAGAACGCGGCCATCGGCGGCGGCGCGACGGGCAGCGGCAATCGCTATACGGGTGTCGCGCTGGCGGAGTACGCGCTGTCGAAGCGCACGGAAGTCTACGGCACCGTGGACTTCAACAAGGTGACGGGCGCGGCGGATGTCGAACTGCCGGGCCGCTCGAATCAGACCGGCGTGTCGATCGGCTTGCGCAACATCTTCTGATGACGCTTCAGCGCACGCGCAATGTATAGCGCGTGCGCTGACGATACACGTCGCCGGGCCGCAAGACAGCGCGCTCGCTGTCTTGCATGTTGATCTCGTTGGGAAAGCCGCCCGCTTCGAGACACAAGCCCGCCTGCTTGCGATAACGCGAACCGCCGCGCGCGGGCACATCTTCCAGATAATTCCCCGAGTAGAACTGCAAGCCGCGCGCATCGGTCGACACGCTCAGTTCGCGTCCGCTCGATGGATCGAACAGCACAGCGACCGTGCGCGGTTCGTTCGCTTGGTCGCTCAACACGTAGCAATGATCGAAGCCGCCCGCGATCGCGAGTTGCGGATGAACCGCATCGAGACGCGTACCGATCGATGCAGGCGCGCGCAAATCGAACGCGCTGTCCCCGACGCTTTCGCGCGCGATTGGAATCGAGGTCGCATCGATTGCGAAGTACGTATCCGATGCAATCGATATCTCATGGTCGCGAATGCTCGCGCCGTCGTTCAAATTGAAGTACGCGTGATTGGTCAGGTTGATGGGCGTCGGCGCATCGGTGCGAGCTTCGTAATCGATCGATAACGTGCCGTCGTCATCGAGCGCATAGCGCACGGTCACATCCACATTGCCGGGAAAGCCAGAAGCGCCCGCAGGCGATTGCAGCGTCATGACGAGCGCGCCGTTCGCCGCCTGCACACGCCACATCTGCCGATGAAACCCCGCCGAGCCGCCATGCAGAAGATTCGCGCCTTCGTTGCGCTCCGCCTGATGCGCGATGCCATCGAGCACGAAGCGCGCATCGCGGATGCGATTCGCCCAGCGCCCGATGATCGCGCCCATGAACGCGCTGCCGTTGCGGTAATCGTCGGGCATGTCGTGACCGAGCAGGACATTGGCGAGATGTCCATCGCGATCGGGCGCGAGCCATGAAACGAGCGTCGCGCCGAGGTCGCTGATATCGACAGACATGCCCGATGCATTGCGCAACGTGTAGAGATTCGCGTCGCCCCAGGGGCGAACGTCGATGGAAGAAGAGGTCGTCATGCGCGAGATCATCTCATGGCCGCGCCGCGACTTCATCGAGATGCAGCAGTAAGTCCGCTGGATCTTCATACACGCGCAACGCGCCGGAGCGCTCGAGTTCATCGCTGCCATAACCGCCCGATAGCAAGCCGACGCCGAGCGAGCGGCAACGGCGCGCGGCCAGCATGTCCCAGATGCTGTCGCCGACGACGACCGTATGCTCGATCGGCACGTTCAGACGCTCGGCGGCGGCGAGGAACAGATCCGGATCGGGCTTTGCGTACTTCACCATGTCGCGCGTAACGACCACTTGCTTCGACGGATCGACGCCCAATGCTTCGAGATTGACCTGCGCGGTTTCCATGCGCCCGCTCGTCGCGATGGCCCAGCGCGTGCCGGCGTTCGTCAACGCTTGCAGCAATTCGCGCGCGCCGGGCAGCGGACACACCTGCGCGCGCAGCCGCTTGTACGCCTCCGCATGCAACTGACGCAGCCGCTCGACGCGATCCGCGCTGATCTCGCCGTGCGTCTCGCGCAGTAACTGATTGGTGAAGAGTCCGCCGCTCATGCCGATCTTGCGGTGAATGCGCCACACCGACAACTCGATGCCCTCGGCGTCGAGCGCTTCTTTCCACGCGAGCACATGTTGATAGACGCTGTCGACGAGCGTGCCGTCGAGGTCGAATAGAAATGATGTTTCGATGCGCATGGTCTGCTCCCTTTGATCGAGTTCGGGCGTGTCGTATCGCTTCATCATACGCACGATCGGGCGAACAGGCTGTTCCAGGTGCGATAATGCATGTTTGCGCCGCGAGCCGGTTATATCGCGGAATCGCCGCATGAAGCCCTTGGATTTTGCATCAATTACGCATCACGGAGCCTATCTTGACCCGCATCGACAATCCCTCCCGCGATCAGGAGGCAGGCGTGGCCGACTCCACGCAAGACACGACCCGCATCGACGATACGCGCATCGGCGCGGTGCGTCCGCTGATCTCGCCCGCGTTGCTGCTCGATGAACTGCCGGTCACGCCCGGCGTGCAGACCCTCGTCGAGGAAAGCCGCGCGGCCATTGCGAATATTCTGCATGGCCGCGATGACAGGCTCGTCGTCGTCATCGGTCCGTGTTCCATCCACGATCACGATCAGGCGATGGAATACGCAGAGCGTCTGAAGAAAGTGGCGTACGAACTTCGTAACGATCTCTTCATCGTGATGCGCGTGTACTTCGAAAAGCCGCGCACGACGGTAGGCTGGAAGGGCTATATCAACGATCCGCGTCTCGATGGCAGCTTCCGCATCAACGAAGGACTGCGCCGCGCGCGCGAACTGCTTCTCGACATCAGCGGCCTCGGTCTGCCCACCGCGACCGAGTTCCTCGATCTGCTCAGCCCGCAATACATCGCCGATCTCATCGCGTGGGGCGCGATCGGCGCGCGCACGACGGAGAGCCAGAGTCATCGTCAGCTTGCGTCGGGGCTTTCTTGTCCAATCGGCTTCAAGAACGGCACCGATGGCGGCGTGCAGGTTGCCGCCGACGCAATCGTCGCGGCGCGCGCGAGCCACGCGTTCATGGGCATGACGAAGATGGGCATGGCGGCGATCTTCGAGACGCGCGGAAACGACGACTGCCACGTCATTCTGCGCGGCGGCAAGAAGGGGCCGAACTACGACGCCGAAAGCGTCGCGGCGGCGTGCGGCGCGCTCTCCAAGCTCGGCCAGCGCGAACAGGTGATGATCGATTGCTCGCACGCCAACTCGAACAAGTCGCATCTGCGTCAGGTCGATGTCGCGCAGGACATCGCGCGGCAACTGGAGGCGGGCGAACGGCGCATTACCGGCGTGATGATCGAGAGTCATCTGGAAGAGGGCCGTCAGGATCAGAAGCCGGGCGTGCCGCTCAAGCACGGCGTATCGATCACCGATGCATGCCTTGGCTGGACGCAAAGCGAACCTGTGCTCGAACTGCTCGCTCAAGCAGTGAGAAAACGCCGCGCGGGGTGATGACAAAAACCGTGGGCGCGGCAAGGGAAGCGTTTCCGTTCGCCGCATTCACGGCGACGACGGGCGATGCATCGGAGTTCGATGATCGCGTGATGTGACAAGCCCCTACCGCGCCACCGCCGCATTCAGCGCATTGAGCAACGCCAGCGGATCGAATGGCTTCTTCAACTGAATCGACTTCGGCAATGCGCGACGCTCGTCCTCGCTGAGCGCGAGGTCGTAGCCCGTCACGAACACGACGCCCAGTCCCGGCGTTTTGCGGCACGCCGCGATAGCCAGTTCCACGCCGGACTGCCCGGCAAGATCCACATCCGCCAGCAGCAATTCGAAGCGATGCTCGCGCATGAGCGCCAGCGCTTCATCGACGCTGCCCGCTTCCGTCAGATCCAGCCCGAAGGTGCGCAGCAATTCGGCGGTGCTATCGCGCACGAGTTCGTTGTCTTCGACGAACAGCACGCGCATTCGCGAGAGCGCATCGTTTTGCGCGACGCTCGGCACGCTGACATCGGCGCTGGCAGGCGCGCCCGCCGATGCCCTCATGCGTTGTCCCAGCACCTGCCGCACCTTGCGCGCCAAAGCCTCATGCGTATAAGGCTTGCTCAGCAGATCGATGCCTTCGTCGAGCCGCCCCGCATGCACGATCGCGTTGTCCGTATAGCCCGACGTGAACAGCACCGCGATACCCGGCACGCGTTCACGCGCCTTGCGCGCCATTTCGTTGCTGCGCAGCGGGCCGGGCATCACGACATCGGTGAAGAGCAGATCGACGGGCACGCCGCTTTCGACGATCGCCAGCGCGCTCTGCGCGTCCTTTGCCCGCAATACGCGATAGCCCAGATCCGCGAGCATCTCGACGACGGTCGCGCGCACTTCCTCATCGTCCTCGACGACGAGAATGGTCTCGCTGCCGCCCTTGGCCGGACCGGCATCGATGGTCGTTTCGATATCCTCTTCCTCGCGCGCGCGCGGCAGATAGATACGCACCGTCGTACCGTGCCCTTGCTCGCTGTACACCTTCACGTGGCCGCCGGACTGCTTGACGAAGCCGTACACCATCGAAAGGCCGAGGCCCGTGCCTTGTCCTTCGCGCTTGGTCGTGAAGAACGGTTCGAACGCGCGTTCCTGCACTTCGGGCGACATCCCCGAACCGGTGTCGGTCACGGCGACCATCACGTACTGGCCGGGCGCGACGTCGGCGTTGCGCATCGCGTAGGTTTCGTCGAGCGATGCATTGCCGGCTTCGATCGTGAGCTTGCCGTGACCGTTCATCGCGTCGCGTGCGTTGATCGCGAGATTGAGCAGCGCGTTCTCGACCTGGAATGGATCGACGAGCGTATTCCACAATCCGCCCGACACGATGGTTTCGATCTCGATGCCATCGCCGAGCGCACGGCGGAACATGTCGTCGAGGCCGCGCACGAAGCGGCCCAGATTCACGACCTTCGGCGCGAGCGGCTGGCGTCGGCCGAACGCGAGCAATTGCGACGCGAGATTCGCGCCGCGCGCGACGCCCGCGAGCGCGCTTCGCACGCGCTGCTCGGGCTTGTCCTGTCCGGCGACGTCTTTCGCGAGCAATTGCAGATTGCCGCCGATCACCTGCAGCAGATTGTTGAAGTCGTGCGCGACGCCGCCCGTCAGCTTGCCGATGGCTTCCATCTTTTGCGCCATGCGCAGCGCTTCTTCGGCGTGGCGCAGCGCGTCGGCGGTTTCGCGGTCGGATGTGACGTCGCGGCCCACGCCATGAATGCGCCGCGTGGCCGGATCGAGCGATACGGTCCACGCGATCCAGCGCCAGCCGCCGTCCGAACGGTTCATCCGGCATTCGTAGCGCACCGGCAAGCCGTTCGCGCGCAGCTTGCCGAGTTCCTCGGCGGCGGCGGGCGCGTCGTCGGGATGAAGGAGGTCCATCACCGTGTGCGAATGCAGGCGCTGCGAGTCGAAGCCGAGCACCGTCGTCCATGAAGGACTCACGCGCAGCAGCGCGCCCTCGAAGCTCGCGACGAAGAACAGATCTTCGCTCAACTCCCACAAACGATCGCGATCCGCGACGGCATCCGCGACGCGGCGCTCCAGCGTTTCGTTCAGATCGCGCAGCGCGTCCTGCGCCTTCGTGCGCTGGGCGATCTCGTCCTGCGCGGCCTGAAAGAGCCGTGCATTGTCGATGGCGATCGCCGCTTGCGACGCGATGCCCGTCAGAATGCGCTCCGAGCGCTCCGTGAAGACGCCCGGCTCGGGATGCCCGAAGAACAGCCCGCCGAGCACTTCGCCCGTGCGCGAGAGGACCGGCGCGGCGAGATAGCTGCACACGGCGAGATGGCCCTTCGGCATGCCGTGATGCGGCGCGTTGTGTCCATAGCGCGGATCTTTCGTGATGTCGTCCGAGCGCACGATGCCTTCGCCCGCGAACGTCGGACCGAATACGGCCGTGTTGCGCGGCATCGGAAATTTGGCGAACGTATCCTTCGGCACGCCCGACAGGGTGTAGAGCGTGTAGCTGCCGCCCTTGTCGTCGAGCACGTTGTAGAAGAACGAGCCGAAGGCGGCGCCGGTCAGCTCCGTCGCGGCATCGACGACGACCTGCACCGCGCGGCTCAGATCGAGTTCGCCCGCGACCGCCGTGCCGACGCGATTGAGAATCTCCAGCGTGCGCGATTCGTCGCGCAGCTTCTGTTCGGTCGCGCGACGCAGCCGCGCGAGCCGCAGATTGCTCGCCACGCGCGCGAGCAGTTCGCGTGCGGAAAAGGGCTTGGTCAGATAGTCGTCCGCGCCCGCTTCGAGGCCGTCGACGCGCGCTTCCTCGCCCGCGCGCGCCGAGAGCAGCACGACAGGCGTTTCGCGCAGCGCTTCGTCTTCGCGCAGCGCGCGCACGAGCGCGAAGCCGTCGAGGCGCGGCATCATCACGTCGGAGACGATGACTTCCGGTCGCACGTCGCGCGCGATCGCGAGCGCGGCTTCGCCGTCGGCGGCGACGTTCACGTCGTGGCCCGCCGCGATCAGCATGCGGCGCATGTAGTCGCGCAGATCGGCGTTGTCGTCGACGATCAGCACGCGGCCCGGCAACGCATTGGCGAGCGCCGGGTCGTCGGCCGCGTCCGCGCCGAGCGGCGCGTCTTCCTCGCTTTCGACGACCGGCGGCTCTCCGTCCGGCATCCAGCGCATGGCGGCATCGACATACGAGCGCGCGCGGATGCTCGCTTCGGCATGGGGCGCGGCTTGCGCATCGAACGCCGATTCGCGCGACGAGGGCAGCGTGACGGTGAAGCACGCGCCTTCGCCGAGCGTGCTTTGCACGCGGATCATGCCGCCGTGCAGCTTGACGAGCTCGTGCACCATCGCAAGGCCGATGCCGCTGCCTTCCACCGAGCGGCCCGCCGCGCCCGTCACGCGATGGAAGCGCTCGAACACGCGCGTGAGCTCCTCTTCGGGAATGCCGATGCCGGTATCGCGCACGCTCATTTCGATGCTGCGATCGGCGTTCGCGTGCAGCGAGATGCGGATGGCGCCATCGAACGTGAACTTGAACGCGTTCGACAGCAGGTTCATCACGATCTTTTCCCACATGTCGCGGTCGATGTCCGCGATCACCGGCGCCTGCGCGATATCGATCTCGAGGCGCAGGCCGGCCGTTTCGATCGCCGAGCGAAACAGCGACGCGAGCTCGGCGGTGAATACGGCGATATCGGTCGGCTGACGATGCATCTCGATGCGCCCGGCCTCGATGCGCGAGAAATCCAGCAGCGCGTTGACGAGCTTCAGGAGCCGCAGGCCATTGCGATGCATGATCTCGACGAGCCGCAAATCCTCGCGGCCTACGCGTCCGGGACTGGCCAGCAGTTCTTCGAGCGGGCCGAGCATCAGCGTGAGCGGTGTCCTGAACTCGTGGCTGATGTTGGAGAAGAACGTGGTTTTCGCGCGGTCGATTTCGGCGAGCGCTTCGGCGCGGCGGCGCTCTTCCTCGTACGCGTGCGCATAGCCGATCGCCGCGCCGATCTGGCCCGCGACCAGATTCATGAACGCGCGATAGGCGTCGTCGAAAAGCCGATAGGGGTTCAACGCCGCGATCAGCACGCCCGCGCGGCCCGTCTCGCCCGAAGGCGCGATGGGCGCGAGCACCGCGCTCGAAGGCGCGACGTTCCACGCGCCGGTCGGCAACGGCGCATCGACGAGGCGTTCGAGGTTCGTCACCACGCGCGCCTGGCCGTCGCGCAGCACGCTTTGAAACGGCCACAGCTCCGCGTGCGACGCATGCAGCGTTGCGGGCGCGGCCGCATGGCCCGGCGCGATGCCGCACGCTCCGGCGAGCGTCGCCATGTCGCCGCCCGGCTCGGCGATGTAGAGCAGCGCGAAGGGCATGTCGCGCGATGCGCCTTCGAGCGCGTTCATCGACAGTTCGCATGCCTCGCGCCACGAGCGCGCATCCGCCGCCGATGCGGCCAGCTCGCGCAGCACGTTAAGTTGACGTTCGCCGAGGACGCGCTGCGTGTCGTCGCTGTTCGCGCAGATGATGCCGCCCGCGCCGCCGCGGTCATCGGGAATCGGGCTATAGGAGAACGTGTAATACGTTTCCTCGGGAAAGCCGTTGCGCTCCATGATGAGGAGCTTCTGTTCGACGAATGTCCCTTCGATGCCCGCGAGCGCCGTGTCGAGCAGCGGGCCGATATCGTTCCAGATTTCGCGCCACACGACCGAGGTCGGCTGGCCGAGCGCATGCGGATGCTTGCCGCCGATGATCGACTTGTACGCGTCGTTGTAGAAGAAAAGCAGGTCCGACCCCCAGCCGACCCAGATCGGCTGGCGCGACGTCAGCATGATGCGGATGCCCGTCTTGAGACTTTGCGGCCAGTTTTCGGGCGAGCCGAGCGCGGTCTGCGTCCAGTCGAAACCGCGGATAAGCGCGCCCATTTCGCCGCCGCCCAGGAGGAAGCTCGGGTCGAGCCCGTTCATCCTCGTATCCGCGATCAGGTTTTCGGCTTTCATCGACGCTTGATCTCCTCGCCCGGCCTCTCGATGGGGCGATGCAGGTTTGTCAGGGACGCTGCCCGTCGTAGGGTTCGAATCGTTCATGTGCGCTTCCGGACGCGGGTGCGAACGATACCGGATTCTCGCACGGAAAACCCATTTTCTTGCAATGGCCGCACGCGCGTCAGCCCCGTCCTGCAAGGCGTTCGGGACAGTGCGGCACGGGATTTGCTGGACGTGTCGCTCAAATCGATAACGTGCGCGTGACCGTCAGGCGCCAGCATCACATCAAGCGAAACCATGTCCAGACCGATGCCTAAAGCCCCCTCGACATCAGGCGCAGGCGCGCACGAAGACTTCGATATCTACGCGTCGTATGTGGTGAATGCGACGGGCCTGCACATCGGCACGCTGAAGGTCGTGAGAAAGCGCGACAAGCGCGTGCTCTATCCGTTCGATGGCTGCGAGACCATCGGCCCGTTCGAATCGAGCGAGGACGCGCGGCGGGCGGCCGAAGCGCTCGGCCACCGCATCGTCGCCGCGGATCTCGCCAATCCCGAGCCATGATCCGCGCTCGCGCATTGTCCTATGACATGCGCTTTCGACGCAGGCGGAACGTCTCATCCCCGTGAGCGCGTCGAGGCTGCGAGCCGCGCGGTAAGAAGCCCCGGCGATTCCATAGACGATCGGCAAGAATGGCCCGCGCGCTCGGGAAAACCCCAGCGCCGTCATCGTCCTAGGACATGCCAGGCAAGCGGCATGCGTCTGTATCTTGATCTCAAGGCGGTGCATGGCGCGCGAACTCGAGCGCAGCACCGGGTCCATGACGCATCCGGAAGACGACTATGAGTGACGTGCAACCATCCACGAGGCAGGGTCAACACGCGGCGCCCGATGAGACGCCCTCGCGCGCGCCGATTCGACGCGCCATGGCCGCCTCGGCAATAGGCAATGCGACCGAGTGGTTCGACTACGGCATCTACAGCTACGGCCTGACCTACATTTCGGCCGCGCTCTTTCCCGGCAGTACCGCGCAAGCCACGCTCTTCGCCCTCGCCACGTTTGCGATTTCGTTTCTCGTGCGTCCGCTCGGCGGCCTCTTCTGGGGACCGCTCGGCGATCGTCTCGGCCGCAAGCATGTGCTCGCGCTGACCATCATCATCATGTCGATGGCGACGCTGCTCGTCGGCTTGCTGCCTTCATATGGAAGCATCGGCATATGGGCGCCCGTGGCGCTCGTCGCGTTGCGCATGATCCAGGGCTTCTCGACGGGCGGCGAGTATGGCGGCGCGGCCACGTTCATGGCCGAATACGCGCCCGATCACAAGCGCGGCTTTTGCGGCAGCTTTCTCGAATTCGGCACGCTCGCGGGCTTTTCGCTCGGCGCGTTCCTGATGCTCGGCTGCTCGGTGCTGCTCGGCAACGACGCGATGCACGCGTGGGGATGGCGCCTGCCGTTTCTCGTCGCGGCGCCGCTCGGTCTCATCGGACTGTATCTGCGCTCGAAGATGGAGGACACGCCGGTGTTTCGCGAATGCGCCGAAGCGGCGGAGCGAGAGCATCAGACGGGTGTGTCGTTGGGCGAACTGTTCGCGAGCTACTGGAAGCCGCTCTTGCAGCTCGGCGGGCTCGTCGTGGCGCTCAACGTCGTGAACTACGTGCTGCTCGCCTATATGCCGACGTTCATGAAGAAGGAGCTCGGCATGAGCGACAACCTCTCGCTGCTGCTGCCGCTCATCGGCATGCTGTCGATGATGGTGCTGCTGCCGTTCGCGGGCGCGCTGTCGGATCGTATCGGACGCAAGAAGGTGTGGTGGCTTTCGCTCGTCGGCATCTTCGTCGCGGCCGTGCCGATGTTCTCGCTGATGACCCATGGCATTGCCGGCGCGCTGATCGGGCTTGCGGTGCTGGGGCTGCTGTATGTGCCGCAACTCGCGAGCATCTCCGCGATGTTTCCGGCGATGTTCCCGACGCAGGCGCGGTATGCGGGGATGGCGATCGCCTATAACGTGTCGACGTCGATCTTCGGCGGCACCGCGCCGATGGTCACCGATTGGCTGATCGGACGCACAGGCAGCACGCTGGTGCCGGCGTATTACATGATGGGGGCTTGTGCGGTTGGCGCGGTTGCGTTGGTGTTCGTTACCGAGACGGTCGGGTGTTCGCTGCGCGGGCGGGGGATTCCTGGGGCCGGGACTGGTGCTGGTGCCGGGACGCAGCGGGACGATATGGCGCATGACGTGTTGCCCGAGCATCGGCATGCTTGATGTTTTTTTTCGCCGGATCCCGTTTTCGCGTTGGACCATTAGCGCAGGGGCAACGCTAATAAACCGAAAGCAAAACGGGATCCGGCGAAATCCACCGTAGAGAAAGCAAACCTCAGTGCGCCACTTTCACCTTATCGTTCCCACTCAAAACCCGCGCCTGCAGCAAGATCACGAGCAGTAGAAACGCACCGCGAATCACCGACTGCCAGTAGGCGGAAAGCGAAATGAACCCGAGCCCGTTCTCGAAGTTGAGCAGATTGAACACGAGCCCGAGCAACGCGACGCCCGCGACGGTCATCGCGATGGACCCATCGCCGCCGGTCAGTCGCGTGCCACCGAGGACGACCGCGGAAATCGCGAACAGCTCCCATCCGACGCCTTCATTCGGCTGTCCGGCGCCGAACTGCGCGGCCAGAATCGCACCGGCGATGCCCGCAAGCAAGCCGCTCAGCGCATACACCATGACGAGCGTGCGGTCCACGTTCAGGCCCATCAGCCGCGACGCTTCCTCACTTCCGCCGATGGCGAGCGCATGCCGCCCGAAGCGCGAACTGCGCAGCGCGATCCATCCGGCAAACGCGGTCAGCGCCGACACGATGCCCGGTATCGGCAAGCCGAACAGATCGCCCTGACCGAATGCGGCGAAGTTCGAATCCGATGAAATGCCGACCGCGTCGTTATGCCCGAGCAGCAACGCAAGCCCATGCGCGCCGAGACTCGTCGCGAGCGTGACGATGAACGGCAGGATCCGCATATGCGTGATGACGAGCCCGTTGAGCACGCCCACCGCGAGGCCTGCGAGCGAGCCGGCAAGCACCGCGGCCAGCCCGCCATGCGGGCTCGCCAGCGCCGACACCACGCTCGCGAGCGCGGCCACCGCGCCGACGGACAGATCGATGCCGCCCGTGATGATGACGAACGCCATGCCGATCGAGATCAGCAGGAACATCGAGTTGTATCGCCAGAACGACGTGATGTTGTACGCGTCCGCGAAATGTTCGTAACGCATGACGCCGAGCACAAGCAGCGCCGCGAGCGCGATGAGAATCGGCAAGTTCCTTTTCATGTCGACGTTCAACCTCGCTTGCGTTGCACGTACACCGCGACGATGATGATCGCGGCCTTCAGCACCAGCGCGGCGGCATCCGGAATGCCGTGCGCGAGCAGCGTATAACGCAGCAACTGGATGATGAGCGCGCCGATCAGCGTGCCCGTGATATACGCCTTGCCGCCCGTCAACGCGGTGCCGCCGACCGCGACCGCCGCGATCGCATCGAGCTCCACGCCGAGACCGACGACATTCGCATCCGACGACGAATTCACCGAGATCGAAATCAGCCCGGCTAGCCCGGCGAGCGCCGCGCATACGGTGTACGCGATCATCTTCACGCGCGCGGTCGGAATGCCCGAGAGATACGCGGCGTCCTCATTGCCGCCCGTCACGAGCAGGAACTTGCCGAACAGCGTCTTGCGCACGATCCACGTAAAGAGTGCGACGAGCACGAGCATCAGGAGAATCTGGAACGGCACGCCCGCGATCTTGCCGAGCGCGATCCATTGAAACGCGGGATTCGTGAACGCCTGAAGGCTCCCATCGGTGACGACTTGCGCGATGCCGCGGCCCGCGATGAAGAGCACGAGCGTCGCGACGATCGGCTGCACGTTCAGTCGCGTCACGAGAAAGCCGTTGAAGACGCCGCATAACGCGGCGGCGACGATCGGCAGCGTGAACGCAAGCACGATGCCGAGCGGCCCGTCGATGTTCATGAAGAGCATCGGCGCGAGCGCACCGGCTATCGCCATCGACGCGCCCACGGACAGGTCGATGCCGCCCGTCGCGACGACGAGCGTCATGCCGATGCCGACGATCACGATCGTCACCACTTGCGTGAGATTCACGTTGAACGTCTGCAGCGAAACGAAGTGCTGCGTGAAGATCAGATTGAAGACGATCATCGCGAGCAGCACGGCGACTTCGCGCTGAATCGCCACGCCACGCTTCTTCTTTGCCGATGCCTGCACGATCGGCGCGGCCCGTTGCGTATCATCGATCATGTTTCGCTTCCTCTACCGCCTCGGCGAGCGTCGACTCCGCGCCCGCGCCATACGCGATCGCATCCATGATCGACGCCTCGTTCATCTGCGCGCCGTCTAGTTGCGCGACCGTTTCGCCGTCGCGGATCACGACTGCGCGATCCGCCACTGCCGTGAGTTCTTCCAGTTCCGATGCGGACAGCAGCACCGCCATGCCGGCATCGCGCAATTCGCGCACGATCTTCGCGACGTCGGCTTTCGCGCCCACGTCGATGCCGCGCGTGGGCTCGTCGAGCAGCAAGAGGCGAGGGTGCGTCGCGAGCCAGCGCGCGAGCAGCACCTTCTGCTGATTGCCGCCGGAAAGTTCGCGTATCGGCTGATCGGGCGAGCGTAGCTTGATGCCGAGCGATTCGATGAAGCCATCGACGATCTCGCGCTGCTTCGCGACATCGACGACGCCGCGTTTCGTCAGCGCAGGCAGGCAGACGAGCGTGAGGTTGTCGCGCACGGAAAGCTCCGGCACGATGCCTTCGGCCTTGCGATCTTCCGTCAGATACGCGACGCCGCGCGCGATCGCATCTTTCGGCGATTTGAACGATGCTGGCTCGCCGTTTATATCGAGCGTTCCTTTCGCCGGGCGATCCGCGCCGAAGAGCAGGCGCATCGTTTCCGTGCGGCCCGAGCCGAGCAGGCCCGCGAGGCCGACCGCTTCGCCCGCGTGAACATCGAGCGATACGTCCGTGACCTTCGCGCCCGCCGCGAGCCCTTGCGCCGCGAGCGCGACCGGACCGCGCTTCGCGAGATTCGCTTCCTTCACCGCGCTGTCTTCATGCACGACGGCGGCGAGCGTGCGGCCGAGCATCGTCGTGACGAGCTTCAGCTTGTCCATCTGCTGCATCGTGTTTTCAGCGACGGTCTGGCCGTCGCGCATCACCGTGACGCGATCGCACAGCGCATAGAGTTCATCGAGCCGATGCGAGACGAAGATGACCGCGCGCCCGTCGTCGCGCAAGCGGCGCACGACGGTGAAGAGCAGCTCGACTTCGCGCTCGTCGAGCGAGGACGTCGATTCATCCATGATGACCATCTTCGCATCCGACGACACCGCGCGCGCGAGCGCGACCATCTGCTGAATCGCGGTGGAATAGTCGCGCACGGGCTTTCTCACATCGATACGCAATCCGAACCATTCGAGCAATTCGCTCGCACGCCGTTGCACTATCTTCCAGTCGATGAGACCGAAACGGCGCGGCTCGCGCCCGAGAAAGATGTTTTCCGCGACGGAGCGGAAAGGCACGAGATTGATCTCCTGATAGATCGTGCTGATGCCCGCTTCGCGCGCTTCCTTCGGCGTGCGGAAATCGACTTCGCGGCCATCGAAGCGAATCGTGCCCGCGCTCTTGCGATACGCGCCCGTGAGAATCTTGATGAGCGTGGACTTGCCCGCGCCGTTCTGGCCGATGAGCGCGTGCACTTCGCCCGCTGCGACGGTCAGGCGCGCGCGCTTCAACGCAGCGACGCCGCCGAACGCGATATCGATGTCCTGCATGTCGAGAAGGGGAGTCTGAGCCATGCGTGATATCCGTCGAAATGAAAAAGCGAGCGCCTCCGATCAGACGCCCGCAAGTCACACACACACTTCGCTCAGTACCCGTACTGCATGCTTGCGTCGACGTTGCTCTTGTCGTAGAAGCGATCCGAGACCTTCACCCACGGCGGCACCGTTTCGCCCTTCGCGTACTTCTGCGCGACGTCGCATGCGAGCGGTCCGAAGAACGGGCTGGATTGCACGCTCGCGCCGAGCTCGCCCGCCTTGATCGCTTCGAGGCCGCCCTTGGTGCCGTCGATCGTCACGAGAACGATATCCTTGCCCGGCTGCTTGCCCGCCGCCTTGATCGCCGCGATCGCGCCGAGCGCCATTTCGTCGTTGTGCGCGTAGACCGCGGTCACGTCGGGATGCGCCTGCAAGAGCGTCTCCATCACCTGACGGCCCTTGTCGCGCGCGAAGTCGCCGCTTTGCGACGCAACGATCTTCATGCCGGGATTCTTCGCGATGACATCGTCGAAGCCTTTCTTGCGATCGTTCGCGGCGGACGCGCCCGTCGAGCCTTCCAGCTCGATGATGGTCGCCTTGCCGTTGGTCGCCTTCACGAGCCAGTCGGCGGCGCGCTGACCCTGATCGATGAAGTCCGAGCCGATGAACGTGATGTAGTCCTTGCCCGCCTTCGCCATCGACTGATCGATGTTGCGGTCGACCAAAATCACGGGAATGCCCGCTTTCTTCGCCTGCATCACGACCGGCACGAGCGGCTTTTCCTCGCGCGGCGGGAAGACGAGCAGATCGACGTGCTGCGCGATCATGCTCTGGATGTCCGAGACCTGCTTCGCCGCGGAACTGTTGGCGTCGGTCATGACCATCTGCCAGCCGCATTTCGCCGCGATGTCCTTGAAGCTCTTCGTCTCCGCGAGACGCCACGGATTATTGCTCTCGGTCTGCGCAAAGCCGACCTTCAACGGCTTCTTGTTCGGGATCTTCGGCAGGCCGTCGTCGGCGGCGTGGGCGGCGGTGAAGCCGGCCGCGAGCGTGAGTGCGGTCAGGGCGGTCAGTGCGGCAGCGAGCGGGCGCAGGCCCAGGCGCGATTTCTTATCTAACGACAGCATGTCTTCCTCCATTGAATGGTTAGGCTTTTTCTAATGACGCCGATGCTTGGTGTTGCCCGGTCTGCCTGCTGCGAGAGTCAAACTGCGTACTGCGTTCCGTGCGAATGCGGCGATTGCTTCAGCGCATTTCATTAACGATCAATCGCTAATATTATTAATGGCCAACTGTTTCGCCTCGGTGTTTTCCGCGACGGAGCCGCGCTCGATCAGCGGTCCGTCCAGCTTCACGGTGCGACGCCGAACGGGTGCGCCCGCGGCCCGGTTCTCTTCTTCCTGCAGCAGCGTCTCGACTGCCCAGCGCCCTAGCTCATAGTTCGGCAGCACGACGGTCGAAAGCGGCGGATGCGTATGCCGCGCGATTTCCTGATCGTCGTAGCCGAGCACGGATACATCGTCGGGCACGCGCAGTCCGAGCTGCTTCAACGCCTCGATCGCGCCGAGCGCCATCAGGTCGTTCGCGCAAAAGATCGCGGTCGGCGGATTCGGCTCGCGCATTAGCGAGAGCGTCTGTTCGAAGCCGGTGTCGGGACTCCAGTCCCCTTCGCGCACCAGTTCCGGCGCGAACGGCAGATCGGCTGTGGCGAGCGCGGTCCGATAGCCCTTCAGACGATCGCGCGCCGCGTCCTGCCACGGCTCGCCGTTGATATAGCCAATGCGCTTGTGCCCCGCGGCCAGCAGATGATCCGTCGCGGTGTGCCCGCCCGCCACTTCCGCCGGCACCACCGAAGACACGCTCGCATCGCTCGTGTAGCAGTTGAGCAGCACGGTCGGCACCTTGGCGAGCACGGCCGGCAGCGTGACGCGGCGGGTATAGACCGTCGCGTAGATCACGCCGAGCACGTTCGGATTGCCGAGCGTCGCGTCGAGCACGCGCGCCTCGATCTCCGCATTGCCGTGCGTCGAATAGACGGCGAGCATGCGCCCGTTGGCGAAGGCCGCGTCCCGCGCGCCGTCGATGCTCACGACCGGATGCGGGCTCGTCGAAATCTCGTCGGCGAGATAGACGATCAGATTGCGCTCGCGCTGGCTATCGAGCGCGGCGACCGGTTCGCGCTGCGTCATGCGATAGCCGAGATCTTGCGCGGCGCGCAGCACCTTGTCGCGCGTGGTGTCGGAGAACTTCGCGCCGCTTGCGTTGTTCAGCACGAGCGAGACCGTCGATTGCGAGACTCCGGTGAGCTTCGCGATGTCGGTCATCGTCGGGCGGCGTTGCGTAGATTTTTTCATTGTGCGTGCCGCGCCGGGCGGCTGAACTCTGCGCGAAACCTGTCTCGCGGGCCGGAGAAACTTGCCACTAATATTAGTGATGAACGACGCGGAAAGCACGTTTTTA
Organism: Caballeronia sp. ATUFL_F1_KS4A; assembly: GCF_023630905.1. Taxonomy (NCBI): domain Bacteria; kingdom Pseudomonadati; phylum Pseudomonadota; class Betaproteobacteria; order Burkholderiales; family Burkholderiaceae; genus Caballeronia; species Caballeronia sp. ATUFL_F1_KS4A. Next base: position 357,752 of record NZ_JALQEB010000037.1, read on the forward strand.
TTGGTCATTTCTGCTCAGGGTTTTCACTGGTTATTACTAATAATATTGACGAGCGGATTACACGCATGCGATTCTGTTTTCGCACTCGCAACGAGGAGAAAGTGCATGGGCAAGTACGACGAGAGCGCGCGAGACGCGCTCGCCGAAGCGTTCGAACGAGACGGCTTCGTGCTGCTGCGCGATCATTTCCCGCGCGCGACGATCGACGCATGGCGCGATGCGTTCGCGCCGCTTCTGCAACCGCACGTCGATGCAGCGCGCGAGGCGTCGGCGAGCGGCAATCGCGGACCGGGCCGCTATTACGTCACGCTGCCGTTCGAAGGCGAGTTCGCTGACCCGTCAGTCTTTTGCGATGAAGACATCGTCGGGATCGTCGAACGCGTGGCCGGGCGCGATCCGGTGATGTGCCAGCTCGCCACCGACACCCCGGTGCTCGGCTCCGAGTTCCAGGACTGGCATCGCGATACGCCGCCGCTCTTCGACGATGCGCCGGAAACGCCTTCGTTTCAGCTAGCGGTGAATTTCCCGCTCGTCGATGTCGATGACCGCAACGGTCCGCTCGAAACGACGCGTGGCACGCATCGCATGTCGCGCGATGAGGCGCTGGCCGGTCTCGAAGCAGGGCGCTTCCCCGCCGAGCGCGTGCCGATGAAAGTCGGCGACGTGATGATTCGCGATGTGCGCGGCCTGCATCGCGGTACGCCGAATCTCATCGGCGAGCCGCGTCCGATGGTCGTGATCGGCTACAGCCGCGCGTGGTATTTCCGGCCCGAGGTGCATATCGACGTGCCGCGCGACGTCTTCGCCGCGTTGCCTCCGCGCGCGCGGCGGCTGCTGCGCTTCAATCCTCAGGTGGAAACGACGGCGCGCACCTTCGACGAAAGCTATCGGCAGTTTGCATATTGAGCGCCGCGCCGTCCGATCCGCTCGTCGAACTGCGTCATGGCGCGCGGCGCGTGCTGCTTGCGCCGCACGTGGGCGGATCGATCGCGGCCTTCGACGAAACGCGCGACGGACGTACGATCGACTGGTTGCGTCCTGCGACGCCCGCCGCGCTGGCCGCACGCGATCCGCTCGGCATGGCGAGCTTTCCGCTCCTGCCGTACTGCAATCGCATCCGCGATGCGCGCTTCGTGTTCGACGGTGCGCTCATCGATCTTTCCGGCGACGGCAACGCCTTTGCGCACGCGCTGCACGGCAACGCGTGGCGCTTGCCGTGGCGTGTCGGCGATGTGTCGGACGCCCGCGCGCGTCTGCATTTTTTGCACGAACCCTCGCGCGATGCCGCGCGTCACTGGCCGTTCGCATACGAGGCGACGCAGGACATCGCGCTCGATGACCACACGCTAAGCGTGACGCTCTCCGCGCGCAACCTGTCCGATCGGCCGATGCCGTTCGGCATGGGACATCACCCGTACTATCCGCGCACGCGCAATACGCGCGTTCACGCACGCGTCGCGTCGATGTGGCACAGCACGCCCGATCTGCTGCCCACGCATGCGGGCGCGCATCCGTGCGTCGATGCGATGGCGTCGCAAGAAGGCATGTCCGCCGATGCCTTCGATCTCGACAACAACTTCGCCGGTTGGTCGCGCACGGCGACGATCGCGTGGCCCGACGAACGCCGCGCGGTCACGCTCAGCGCGCAAGCGCCGTTCGATGCCCTGGTGGTGTATGCACCGAAGTCGCATCCCGATTTGCTCTGCGTTGAGCCGGTGAGCAACGTGGCGGACTGGGTCAATCTCGATGTCGACCGCGCCGCGAAGGGCGGCGCGGTGCTGGAACCGGGCGAGTCGGTCAGCGCGACATTCGCCTGGACGACTCACACGGAATAAGGCGTCGCGCCTACTGACCGAAGAAAACGTTGCAGTTCGCCGGGCTGCAGTCGCTATCGCGATGTCCGCTCGCGGAGGCGGGCTTCATGCCGCCATACGCGGAGTCGCCGCCGGAGGCTTGTTGCGGCGTCGCGGCGGTTTGCGTCTGAGATTCATCGGGCATGGCCTGCGACATGTACATCGGGCGCATCGTCTGGACGAGTTGCTGCGCATCGGCGGGCATGCCTTGCGCGTGCGCGACACCGATTCCTGACACGACCGCGCATGCTGCCATCATCGCGAGAAATTTCGGGTTGATCTTTGCCTTCATGTTCCAGCTCCTTGAAACGAATGCACAAGCAGCCGGGAACGCGAGTCTCGGACTCCTTGCCGCTTTGCCGATGGACGGATGAATGGATCGAGCGCGGGCTCGCTTCGTCCGACGCGACAAATGACGACGCACCGGGCGCGACGAATGGCGCTCGGGGATTACCTTACGGCGATGGGAAGGCGCGAGAAATCCCTATCTGGCAGGGATACCTTGGTGGGGATAGGCGTGCGGGTTTAAAGAAGAAGCACGAAAAACGCGCCCGGACTTGCGAAAGTCCGGGCGCGCCGAAACGTGGAAACTCAATACGTTTATTCCGACTTGCCGGAGGTGCCGCCCGACATGTTCGATCCCGAGCTGCCCTTCTTGTGCATCTTGCTGCTGCCCTTGGACGAATCCATCGTGTTCGAGCCCGATGCGCCCGACGTCGAGCCGGTTACACCGTTGCTGTTCGGCGTGCCCATTCCGGTGCCGCCCTGACCGGCCCCGTTGCCGCCCGCCGTGCCGCCACCCGCGCCTGCGCCACCCGCGCCGCCGCCGCCGGCACCGCCGCCCGCGCCTTGCGCGAATGCCGCGCCCGACAAGCCCAGAATCATGGCCGACACAATCAAACTTCTCTTGGCGTTCTTCATGGTTTCCTCCCGTTGATCAATGATCTCGATGCGCGCCGCCTTGCGCAAAGCTGCGGCGTCGCCGATTACATTGCGCAATCACCGTGCCGCGGGAAGAAATCGAATTGTCATGCAGTCGCCTCGTCACACCACTCGATGGCCCACGCCCGCGCGCAATGGACGGCATCCGACTCGCTCGCGAACGCATCCAGCTCGCCGGATTCGAATACTTCCGCATGCGCGGTGCGCTCGTCCGCCGGACGCGTGATGCGTGCGTGCGCGTAGTAGCTGCCGTCTTCGTCGTGATGGGCGGTGCAGTCGATGTGAAACGTCTTGTAGTCGAATCGCATGAAAGGCTCCGAAAGGGATTGCGAGGGCAGGCGCGAAGCGTGCGATGCCGTGATTACCTTTGACTCCGCGCCTCTCGTGAGGTACTGTATAAACATACAGTATCATAATCAAGATGGATCTCTCCGAAAAGCTCGAAATTCTCGCCGACGCCGCCAAATACGACGCGTCGTGTGCGAGCGGCGGCGCGCCCAAACGCGAGTCGCGCGGCATCGATGGCCTCGGCGCGAGCACCGGCTCCGGCATCTGCCACAGCTTCACGCCCGACGGGCGCTGCGTCTCGCTGCTCAAGATTTTGCTGACGAACTTTTGTCTGTACGACTGCCGGTACTGCATCAATCGCCGGTCCAGTAACGTGCCGCGTGCGCGCTTCACGCCGGAAGAAGTTGTTACGCTCACGCTGGATTTCTACCGTCGCAATTACATCGACGGGTTGTTTCTCAGTTCCGGAGTGATTCGTTCGTCGAACTACACGATGGAGCAGCTCGTCCTCGTCGCGAAATTGCTGCGTGAGAAGCACGGATTTCGCGGCTACATCCATCTGAAGACGATTCCCGATGCCGATCCCGAACTCATCGCGCAAGCGGGACGCTATGCCGACCGTCTGAGCGTGAACATCGAATTGCCGACGGAAATCAGCCTCGAGCGGCTCGCGCCGGAAAAGAGCGGCCGCACGATCAAGCTGGCGATGGGCAACATCCGCGTCGCGCGCGAGGAATCGGAAGCGGAGCCGCGCGCGCCGAAGTTCGCGCCGGCGGGGCAGAGCACGCAGATGATCGTCGGCGCCGATGAAACCGACGACCGCACGATCCTCGGCACCGCCGAAACGCTGTACGGCTCTTATCAGCTAAAGCGCGTGTATTACTCGGCGTTCAGCCCGATTCCTGACAGCCCCTCGGGCGTGCCGTCGAAAGCGCCGCCGCTCTTGCGCGAGCATCGGCTGTATCAGGCGGATTTTCTGATGCGCGGCTACGGTTTCGCCGCCGCCGAACTGCTCGGCGATGCCGGCAATCTTCCGCTCGATGTCGATCCGAAACTCGCGTGGGCGCTTGCGCATCGCGAGCGCTTTCCCGTCGATCTGAACGCCGCGCCCGCGCGCATGATCGCGCGCGTGCCGGGCATCGGCATGCGCAACGCGAAGCGCATCGTGGAGTTGCGGCGCGAGCGGCGCGTGCGCTATCACGATCTCGTGCGGCTGCGCTGCGGCATGGACAAGGTGAAGCCGTTCGTCGTCACGGCGGATTACCGGCCGCCGCTCGACGAAGCGCCTTCGGACAGTCTGCGGCGCGCGCTCGCGACCGGCCCGGTGCAGCTCTCGCTGATCTGATGCACGTCATCGCCATCGACGACGAATTCGACGGCTGGCGCGTCGCCGCGCTCGATGCGCTCGCGCAAAAGCTCCCGCCCGAATCGATCGATTGGCGTACGGCTCAGGCGGAGCCGGCGTTGTTCAACGAGTCGGCGCGATCGGCGAAAGCGGCGAAGGCAGCGGATGCGCCGCCTATCCGCGTGTCGCGCGAACTCGCATCGCTGCTGAAAGACGCCGCGCATTTTCGCGACGCGCGCCGCTGGAGCTTTTTATATCGCGTGCTGTGGCGCTGGGCGCAGGGCGACCGCTCGGTGGCATCGCCCGCCGATGAAGACGGCGCGCGCCTCTACAAGATGGCGAAGGCGGTGCGCCGCGCGCAGCACGACATGATCGCGTATGTGCGCTTCCGGCAGCGCGACGCGTCGCTCGGCGCGCCGGAATTCGTCGCGTGGTACGAGCCGGATCACGACGTGCTCGCGTGGGGCGCGGAGCATTTCGCCGCGCGCATGGGACGCTCGACATGGCTCATCGCAACGCCCGACGGCGCCGCGATGTTCGAAGGCGAGCGCCTGCAACTGGAGCGCGGCCGCGCGCTGGCGTCGGATCATGCGGCGGTCTTGCCGGATGCCGCCGAAGCGCTCTGGATGACCTACTACCGCAGCATCTTCAATCCGGCGCGACTGAACGAATCCGCGCTCGAACAGCATATGCCGGTGCGTTTCTGGAAAGGGCTGCCGGAAGGCGCACTGATCCCGAAGCTCGTCAGCGATGCGCGGGGCGGCGCGCGTCGCGTCGCGCAGGCGCAAAACGTCGGCGCGCTCGGCGGCAAGGCGGTTCAGGTCGATGCGCTCGCAGCGCAGCCGGAGCGGGACGCGCCCACATCGCTCGATACTTGCCGCCGCTGCGATCTGTGGCGCAACGCGACGCAGGCAGTGCACGGCGCCGGTCCGTCCGATGCGCGCATCATGCTGCTCGGCGAACAGCCCGGCGATCAGGAGGATCTGAAGGGCGAGCCGTTCGTCGGACCGGCCGGGCAACTGCTTCAGGACGCGATGCAGCGTGCCGGCGTCGTGCGCGAGCACGTCTATCTGACCAATGCGGTGAAGCACTTCAAATGGGAGCCGCGCGGCAAGCGCCGTCTGCACAAGACGCCCGCGCAGCAGGAGGTCGAAGCCTGTTCGTACTGGCTCGAACAGGAACTGCATGACGTCGGCGCGAAGGTGATCGTCACGCTCGGCGCGACCGCGTTGGCCGCGCTTTTCGGACGGCGCGCGACGCTTTCGGCGCATGTCGGGCGCGTCGTGCCGTATCGGGACAAGCTGGTCGTCGCGACGTATCACCCGTCCTACGCGCTGCGCCAGAACGACGAAGCCGCGCGCGAAAAAACCGTCGCGGCTATCGTTGCGGCGCTGGAGCTGGCGTCGTCGTTGAAGGCCTAGCGCGCTCAGAACGCCGCGCGCACGACGCCGCCATCCGCGCGCAACGCCGCGCCGTTCGTCGCCGATGAAAGCTCCGAGCACACGTACGCCACCATGCTGCCGATTTCCTCGGGCGTGATGAAGCGCTTGAGAATCGACGTGGGCCGCGCTTCTTCGAAGAACTGCTTCTCGAATTCGTCGAAGCTCTTGCCGCCCGACAGTTTCTCGACGAACTCGGTGACGCCTTCGGAACTCGTCGGCCCCGGCAGCACCGAATTGACGGTCACGCCGGTGCCCGCGCAGGTTTCCGCGAGGCCGCGCGCGAGCGAAATCTGCGCCGATTTGGTCACGCCGTAATGAATCATCTCGACGGGAATCTGAATGCCGCTCTCGCTGCTGATGAACACGACGCGGCCCCAGTTCTTCTCCTTCATCTTCGGCAGATACGCGCGCGACAGGCGCACGCCCGACATCACGTTGGTGTTGAAAAAGCGCAGCCATTCGTCGTCGGGAATCTCTTCGAACGGCTTCGGATCGAAGATGCCCATGTTGTTCACGAGAATATCGACGTGCGGAAAGCGCTTCACGAGCGCGTCGACCTGCGCTGCGTCGGAGACGTCGCCGGCGAAGCCTTCGCCCTGCGCGTTGGGCACGAGTTCGCGCAGTTTCGCCAGCGCCGCATCGACAGACGCCTGCGAACGGCCGTTGATGATCACGCGCGCGCCTTCACGCGCGAGCGCCACGGCAATGGCATGTCCGATGCCCTTCGTCGATCCGGATACCAGCGCGAGCTTGTTGCCGATCTTGAGATCCATATCTGCTCCTTCGATTGGGTTGGCGGAATGCGCCGGCGATTTCGCCACGACGCGTTCCGGGATGTTAGCCATAAGCGCAGTACGTTGCTGAAGCCGCGTCCGGCAAGCCTTTGCCGCCCGTGAAACCCCGCGACATAAATGCTCGATGGCTTCCGCCGCGGTCATCGTCCATAGTTGCGTCCAGCGTGAAACGAAGCAGATGCAGCAGCGAGAACCGAGCGGTGTCACGCATCCACGAATCCACACAGGAGGTGCAACATGTCCAGCCCGATCAACTTGTTCAAGAAAGTGCGCGGCGCGGCGCTCGCCGGTTTCGTCGTCGGCACGGCGCTGCTTGCGGGATGCGCGAGCAATCCGGCGCAGGCATCGAATCAGTACGGGCAGTACGTGCAGACCGTCGCGGCTGCGCCCGCCGTGCGCCCCGACACGATCTACGTCTACGCATTCGCCAGCGACGCGAACGACGTCAAGCTCGACAATCACGGCCTGATTTCGAAGCTCGGCTCGGCGATGTCCGGCGATTCGCAAGCGCGGAAGCAGACGCAAGACGCCATCGCGGCGCGCGAGGAAGTCGCGAACGAAATCGTCGCCAAACTGCAATCGATGGGTCTGCCCGCGATCCGCGCCGACGTGCCGCCGCCGCAAGATCGGAGCGTGCTCGTCGTCGAAGGAAGCATCAATACGATCGATGCGGGCAATCGCCGCCGCCGCATGGTGATCGGCCTCGGCGCGGGCGAAAGCAAGGTCGGCGCGACGGTGCAGCTCGTCCTCAAGCCCGCGAACGGCGTGCCGCAACTGCTCGAACAATTCGACGCGAAAGCCGACAGCGGCCACGCGCCGGGCGTCGCGGAAATGGCGGGCGTCGGCGCGGCGGCGGGGCACGTCGCGACATCGCTCGCGGTGTCGGGCGGGCTGCACGCGGTGTCGGAGACGAAGCACGCGGATGTGTCGTCCGATGAAAAGCGCCTCGGCGACACCATCGCCAAGCAGATCGCCAAGCTCGGCCAGGAGCAGGGCTGGATGCCGGCGAAGAGCTAAGGGAAGCGGCGGCCGTTGCGCGGTCCGGAACGTGCTTGCACTAGAATCCGGACGAATGTTCGCTTCGCGAGGCCGCGCATGCCGACGATTGCCCTGATTGTCCTGACCGTTGTCGTGACGCTCGTCGTCGTGCTGGTGATCGCGAATCTGACGAGCGGCGAAAAGAAGATCGAGCACAGGATCGAACGGCTGTACGCGAGCGACGACCCGCAGTTTCTCCGTTCGATGGGCTTGCTGCTCGGTCCGCCCGTGGTCGGCGGCAACCGCTTCGAGGTGCTCGTGAACGGCGACGAGATTTTCCCGTCGATGCTCGAAGGCATTCGCGCGGCGCGAGAGACGATCACCTTCGAGACCTTCATCTACTGGTCGGGCGCGATCGGCGAGCAAATCGCGCAGGCGCTCTCCGACAAGGCTCGCGCGGGCGTATCGGTGCATGTGCTGCTCGACTGGGTCGGCACGTCGAAGATGGACAAGCGCTATCTGCGCATGCTGCGCGACGCGGGCGCGGAAGTGATCCAGTATCACAAGCCGCACTGGACCGGGCTCGGCCGCATGAACGACCGCACGCACCGCAAGCTGCTCGTAATCGACGGGCGCATCGGCTTCACGGGCGGCGTCGGCATTGCCGAGGAATGGACCGGACACGCGCAGGACGAGAAGCACTGGCGCGACACGCATTTTCGCGTCGAAGGCCCGGCCGTCGGGCAGATGCAGGCCGTGTTCATGGACAACTGGATCAAGACGACGGGCAACGTGCTGCACGGCCCGCGCTATTTCCCGGACATCGACGATGCGGGCGACGGCTTCGCGCACATGTTCAGCAGCTCGCCGTCCGGCGGCAGCGACGACATGCAGCTGATGTACCTCATGGCGATCACCGCGGCGACGCGTTCCATCCACTTGTCGAGCGCGTACTTCGTGCCGGACAAGCTGACGATCAACGCGATCGTCGAGGCGGCGCGGCGCGGCGTGCGGGTTCGCATCATCACGCCGGGCAAGCGCATCGACACGCATACGGTGCGCGAGGCATCGCGCGCGTGCTGGGGCGACCTGCTCGCGGCGGGCGTCGAAATGTTCGAATATCAGCCGACGATGTTCCACTGCAAGCTGATCGTCGTCGATGAGTATCTGGTGTCGGTCGGCTCGACGAATTTCGACAGCCGCTCCTTCAAGCTGAACGACGAAGCCAATCTGAACATCTACGACCGCGACTTCGCGCGCCAGCAAACGGCGATTTTCGATGACGACGTCGCCCGCGCGAAACGCATCACGCTCGAAGACTGGCGCCGCCGTTCGCTCACCGAGAAGCTGCTGGAGCGCGTGGCCGCGCTGCTCGATCCGCAGCTTTGACTTTCGCGCATTCCGTGTTGCGAATATTTCTCATCTTGGCCTAAAGATCGCCTGACGAAAGCCGATAAGACGCTCACGCAAACGGGTCTCTCGGTCTACGGCAATCATGCACGGCACCTATAACTTTTGGCTGGTCGCGGCATCGCTCGTAGTCGCCACGCTCGCTTCCTTTACTGCGCTCGATATCTCGGGCCGCATCGCATCGCTTGCGCAGTCGCGCACGCGGCACGTCTGGCTCGCGGGCGGTGCGGCGTCGATGGGCATCGGCATCTGGTCGATGCATTTCATCGGCGTACTCGCGTTCGAATTGCCTATCCCGCTCGGCTATGACCTGAAGATCACCGCCGGGTCGCTCGGCATCGCGGTGCTCGTGTCGTTCTTCGCGCTGCTCGTCATTACGAGCAGGCGTTTGACGATGAAGCGCCTCGTCGCGAGCAGTCTCTTGATGGGCGCGGGCATCGCGGCGATGCACTACACGGGCGATGCCGCGATGCGGATGCAGCCCGCGATCACGTACGATCCGCTGCTGTTCGCGGCGTCGATCGTGATTGCGGTGGTCGCATCGGGGGCGGCGTTGTGGATCGCCCATACGCTCTCGGATGCGAACCAGACGAACGTGCTCGCCAAGCGACTCGGGTCGGCGCTGGTGATGGGCCTCGCGATCACCGGCATGCACTACACGGGCAACGCGGCGGCGGAGTTTCTGCCGGGCTCGATCTGCGGCGCGGCCAACGACATCGACTCGCGCTGGCTCGCGACGACTGTCGTGCTATTCACGCTGACCATTCTGATTATCACGCTCGTGCTGTCGCGCTTCGATGCGCGCACGGCGCTGCTTGCAGGTTCGGTGTCGCGGCTGAACGGGCAGATCGTACGCATGGCGACCTTCGATACGCTGACGGACCTGCCGAACCGCCGCACGATGAACGAGCGCATCGATCGCGCGATTCGAAACGCGCGGCACAGCGACAGCCGTTTCGCGATTCTCTTCATGGACCTGGATGGCTTCAAGACGATCAACGACTCGTTGGGCCATACGGTCGGCGACGAAGTGCTGAAGGCATTCGCGCGACGTCTGCAGGAATGCGTGCGCGGCGGCGACACGGTGGCGCGTCTGGGCGGCGACGAGTTCGTCGTGATGCTCGAACACCTGCACGCGCCGACGGATGCCGAGAAGATGGCCGAACGCATCCTCGATACGATGAAAAAGGGACTCGTCGTCGGGAGTCATCCGTTGCAGGTGATGCCGAGCATCGGCATTGCGCTCTTTTCGCAGGATGGCGACAGCGTCGAATCGCTGCTCAAGCACGCGGACGTCGCGATGTACGAAGCGAAGCGCGGCGGGCGCAGCACCTATCGCTTCTTCGAGGCGAGCATGAACGAGGCGGCGGTGCGGACGTTGCAGATTCAGCAGGCGTTGCACGAGGCGCTGAATGGCGGCCATTTCTATCTTCTGTTTCAGCCGAAGTTCCGAGGCAAAAGCGGCGAGCTGGCGGGCGCGGAAGCGTTGATCCGGCTGGATCATCCGGAGATCGGCACGTTGACGCCGCTCGAGTTCATCCCGATCGCGGAGCGTTCCGGACAGATCGTGCAGATCGGATACTGGGTCGTGCGCGAAACGTGCCGGCACATGTCGCGTTGGCGCGCGGAAGGGCGTCCGCCGGTGAAGGTGGCGATCAACCTGTCGCCGCGGCAGATGCACGAGGCGGATCTTGTCGCGAACATCATGACGATCGTGCGCGAGGAAGGCGTCGAGAGCGAGCAGATCATGTTCGAGATCACCGAGTCGGTGGCGATGCAGGACGCGCCGCGCACCATCGAGATGATTCGCGCGTTTCAGGAGAACGGTTTCGAGATCGCAATCGACGATTTCGGCACCGGATATTCGAGCCTCGCGTATTTGCAGCGGTTTCGGGCGAAGCAGTTGAAGATCGATCGGTTCTTTACGAACGGGCTGGATGAGAACGGGCAGGAGGGGCGCGCGATCGTATCGGCGATTATTGCGCTCGCGCATTCGCTCGATATGGATGTCGTGGCGGAAGGCGTCGAGACCGGGTCGCAGCTCGATCGCTTGCAGGACATGATGTGCGATGAGATGCAGGGGTTTTTGCTGGCGATGCCTTTGTCGGCGGATGCGTTTGGGGGGATGCTGGAGAAGGCTGCTGTCGGTGTTTGATTTTTGGTCGTGGAATCCTGTGAAATCAGGATTTCACGAAACGAGCCCAAAGGAAAGCCACACAAAAGACGCAAACACGAACCTCAATCCATCGCCGCATGCGACACCGACTCCTCCGCCGCGGTCTTCTTCGCCGGCCGGATCAGCAGCAGCAACGGCACCACCAACAACGTCGCGACAAACATCAGCTTGAAGTCGTTGAGATAAGCAATCATCGAAGCCTGCTGCGTGATCGTTTGATTGAGCATCGCCATGTCCGTCATCGAGCCGCCGGACAGCATCGGCTGCATCGCCGGATTGAACGGCGTCACTTGCGCGGCGAGGTCCGCGTGGGCGACCTGCGTGTTGCGCGTCATCAGCGTCTGCACGATCGAAATACCGATACTGCTGCCGATATTGCGCATCAGGCTGTAAGTCGCGGTGCCATCCGCGCGCAACTCGGGCGTGAGCGTCGAAAACGTCAGCGCCGACAGCGGCACGAACACGAGTCCCAGCCCGAAGCCCTGAATCACGCCCGGCGAAACGATATCCGATGCCGACAGCACGATCGTGTAATGCATCATCTGCCAGAGCGCGAACGCCGAAATCAGAAATCCCGACAGCAGCAGCACACGCGCATCGATGTGCTTCAGCAGGCGTCCGGCGACGAGCATCGCGATCATCGTGCCCGCGCCGCTCGGCGCCGTGACGAGGCCTGTCGTCGCGACCGGATAGTTCATCAGGTTCTGCAACATCGGCGGCAACAGCGCGCGCGTCGCGTACATCACCGCGCCGATCACGAAGATGAAGCACGTTCCGGTCGCGAAGTTGCGGTCCTTCAGCAACTGATATTTGAAGAACGAGCGCGACCCGGCCGTCGCCGTATGCGCGATGAAGAACACGAAACTCAGCGCCGCGAGAATCGCCTCGATGCGGATTTCCATCGATCCGAACCAGTCGAGTTGTTCGCCGCGATCGAGCATCGCCTGGAACGCGCCGATCGCAAGGCCGAGCGTCGCGAAGCCGAACGCGTCGAACTTCACCGCGCGGCGCGCGATCTGCGCGGGCAGAAACGTCACTACGCCGAAGAGCGCGAACGCACCGATCGGCACGTTGATGAAAAAGACCCAGCGCCAGTTGTAGCTGTCCGTGAGCCAGCCACCGAGCGTCGGACCGAGAATCGGACCGACCATCACCCCCATGCCCCAGACGGCCATCGCCTGGCCCTGTTTCTCGCGCGGATTGATGTCGAGCAGGATCGATTGCGACAGCGGCACGAGCGACGCCCCGAACACGCCCTGCAACAGCCGCGACGCGACGATCTGCGTGAGCGTCTCCGACAGCCCGCAAAACGCCGACGCGACGGTGAAACCCGCAATCGAAATACACAGCAGCTTCTTCACGCTCAACTGGTCCGAGAGCCAGCCAGTGAGCGGCGTAGCGATCGCGGCGGCGACGATATACGAGGTCAGCACCCAGGTGATTTCGTCCTGGGACGCCGACAGCGTGCCCTGCATATGCGGCAGCGCGACGTTCGCGATGGTGCTGTCGAGCGTCTGGATCAGCGTGGCGAGCATGATCGAGACAGTCAGCATGCCGCGGTTCAATGGCGCTGCGGCGCGTTCCGTGGGGACTTCGAGGGACATGGACGTGGCCGCAAGGCGGCGGCTTTTGTAAGTACGATGATGATAAGCAGGCTTATTATAGAGCGGCCGCGATCTCGCGCAATGCGGTCAATTACCGGGTGTACACGAGATGCGCGCATCGAAAGGCGTTACATATAATCGCGCGATGGAAACCCAACTCGACAAACGCTTCGGCTTTCTGGTCGCGGACGTGGACCGCCTGTGCGGCAACCGCTTCGACGTGCTGGCGAAGTCATCGCTCAATCTGACGCGCGCGCAATGCCGCGTGCTCGCGTATCTCTCGCATTACGGCGAGGTCAATCAGGCGCGGCTCGCCGGGCTGCTGGAAGTCGCGCCGATTTCCGCCGGCCGTCTGCTCGATCGCATGGAAGAGGGCGGCTGGATCGAGCGCCGCCCGAATCCCGACGATCGTCGCGAGCGTCAGGTTCGCATGACCGCGAAGGCGGAGAAGGCGCTCGACCGCGCGCGGCGCGTCGGCGACGAGATCGCAGCAGAAGCGCTCGCGGGCTTCAGCCGGCAGGAAAGCGAGCAATTGATCGCGCTTCTGCAACGCGTGCGCGGCAATCTGAGCCGTATCGTCGATCGGTGATTCATCCGCGCTTGGATCGCCAATTGCTTTAACGTTGTCCGCAAGCGTCGTTGTCCAGCGCCGCCATCCATCCGGAGAAGATCGATCATGAACAAACGCACCGCACCGTTGGCCGTCCTCGCGCTGTCCGTCGCCGCTTTCGTCTCGATGCCCATCGCGCAGGCGCAAGACACGGCCGCATCCACGCCGAAGCAGATCAAGAAAGCCCAGCGAAAGGAAGCGCGCGCGAAGAAGAACGCCGAGCTGAAGCAACTCGAACAGAACGGCTACAACCCCGCTGGCGAGCAGACCAACTATCCGCAGAATCTGCAAAACGCGCAGTCGAAGATCAATGCGCAGAAGGCGGGCAAGCCGGCGCCGGCATCGACGCCGTAATCGGACGCTTGTTCCGGGACGACGCGGAAAACGCCATCCGCTTCATTAAGGCAGTCGATACGACGAGATCGCGTTGATCGCAAAGCGCGCGACGCATGATGCGGCAATCGCGTGATGTCCGCGCTCGACGCCGACGGCGGGATACGGCAGTATCTCGGCATCAGGCGCAAGTTCCAGATATGCGACGAAGAGCCGGAATACGGCCGATGTATCGGGGAGGCCACGCATGCGATGGCGGTCATGGCTGTTGATCTTCGCCCTGTGCGACGCACACGCGGCATCGCGCTACTACGCGCCCGTGACGTTTTATCCGCGCGACGCGGTGCGGGTATCGCGTTTCGCATCGAAGACCGGGGCGATGCAGGTGCCTTACGGCGCAGGCGCGAAAATCGAGGAAGGCGACTTCTATATCGTTTCGAATGCAACTTTCAAGGCGCTGACCGCGCAAGTGCAACGCGATGGCACGATCGCGCTCGTGCAGTCCGAGTGGACGCCCGAACGCGCCGCGAGCCAGATCTGGACCATCGACAAGGAAGGCAGCGGCTTTCGTCTTTACTCGAAGCTATATGGACGTTACGTGACGCTCGGCGCGCGTGTCGAACTCGAAGCGCCATCGGGCGATGCGCGGCAGAACTGGAGCATCGAAGCCGATGCGAACGTCGTGACCATCGCGGCCACCGGCACGAAGACGGGACTCGTCGTCGGGCATCATGCGTTGCGCGACGGTGCGTCCGTCGAAGTCAATGCGCAGGCCGGACAGTGGCGTCTGTACAAGACCGGAAGCGATGGCGGCGATCATGCGTATCGCACGCTCGATGCTTCGGCGCGCTCGACTTACGACAACATCGGCAGGCGCTATCACTTGAGCGCGTATGCACCCGATGCGATCGAGGCCGAACGGCTCGGCGGTTTTCGCTGGACTGACTATCATCCGTCGGGGCTGTATGTGTCGAAGGGCGAAACCGTCGTGATCGATGTGAACGGTCTCGCCGACGATGGTCCCGATGGCCTCATCGTCATGGTCGGCAACAAGAACGGCTTCTATCGGCGGCAAGCCGCGGGCGATCCGCAAACGATCCTCGCGACCGAAGGACGCAACGCGTTCGTCGCATCGCGCGATGGCTTGCTCTACTTCGAATACATCGACAGCGGATACAACGAGCGGCCACGTACGTCGATCGATGTCATCGTGCGCGAAGGCGGCAAGCCGGTGCCGTTCTATGTCGAAGGTGCGACGACGCCCGCCGAATGGCGCGCGATGCTGCAGCGTCATGCGGATGCGCCGCTCGTCGAGATGGTCGGCAAGCGCACGATGTTCACCGTCGCGCGCGCCATGTACGACAAGTCGGGCGCAGCGGATCCGGCCGCATTGCTCGATTATGTCGAGCGCATCATGGGCTATCACGACGAACTGTCCGGACTCGATGGCACGGAAGCACTCGATGCGCCGTCGCCGTTGCGCGTGCATTTCGTGCAGGACGCGATTTCGACCCACGCCGAGTTGCAGAACACGTATCTCTACGCGACGTACTACATGATCGGCCTGCCGCTCAATAGCGCGGCCGAGACCTTGCTCAAGCCCGCGAAAGCCGACGAATGGGGCGTATGGCACGAGATGGGACACATGTATCAGCAATGGGACTGGACATGGCCGGGCGTGACGGAGACGACGGTGAACGTCTATTCGCTGCATGCGCTGGAACGCCTCGGCACGCCGATGCCTTCGCCGCTGCTGCAAGTCGTCGACGCGCGCGGCAAGAAGAATCGCATCGATCTCGCGGCGCAGTATTTCGCGCAGCCGTCACGCAATTTTCTCGACGATGCGTCGTTTCCGATGCCATCGGAAGCGCTCTGGATCAGGCTCGTCATGTACGAGCAGTTGCGCCGCGCACTCGGCAACGGCTTCTATGCGCGGCTGCACAAGCTGTATCGGCGGCATCCGCTGACGGAGGATGAAGGCGGCGACCAGAACGAAGTGCAACGCTTCGTGCTGCGTGCGTGCATGGCGGCCAATCTCGATCTGACGGATTTCTTCGAGCGATGGGGACTGCCGGTCGATGCTGGCACGCGTGCGGCGATTGCCGGGCTGAAGCTGAGCGCGCCGAAGACCGATTTGACGCGCACGCGGATTTAAGGCAAAAAAACGCCGACGCATGCACGCGTCGGCGAAGTCCTGGCTTTTACGAGGGCTGCCAGAAACGCTTCAGTTCCTCATGCTGCATCCGCGAGCCGAATGGTCTGCTGTTCTTTGCGCCGCGTCCCCGGCCGGCCGATGAGCGCGCCCGGCACATTACCGATGCCGAACGCGGGTCGCGCGAGAAAGAAACCCTGCGCGAGCACGTGCGGCCACTGCGCAATCCATTGCGCCTGCGCGGCCGTTTCCACACCTTCGACGACGATCGCCACCTTCAGCCGCGTAAGAAGCGTGAGCACCGACGAAAAGACCAGACACGCGTTCGGGCAGCGCGGCGCTTCGGCGAGCAGTTCCTTCGCGATCTTGACGGTGCCGAAGTCGATCGGTCCGAGCGCGGCGAGACATGAATAGCCGGTGCCGAAATCGTCCATCGCGACGCTCACGCCCTTGTTCTTGAGACGCCGCACGACCTTGCGCATCGCCGGCATGCGCGCGAGATCCTCGCTTTCCAGCAGTTCGAGTTCGATGCAATCGGGCGTGATGTCGTGCGCGCGGCAAATCGATTCCATCCGCTCGGCGAAGCCCGGCAACGCCGCGACCGATGGCGGGACGTTCACGGCGACCGAATAGTGTGCGCCGCCACTTTCGCGCCACTCGCCAATTTCGGACGCGACCGCGTCCAGCACGAACCATGTCAGTTCGCGCATGATGTCGGCGTCCTTGAACGCCTCGCTGAATGCGCCTGGCAGCAATACGCCGTATTCCGGATGACGCCAGCGAATGAGCGCTTCCATTTGCGCGAGTTCGCCGCCGTGGACTCGGTAGATTCCCTGATAGGCGATGCAGAATTCTCCGGCCTTGAGGCCTTCGAGTATGCGATGCCTGAATGCATGATCTGACTCCGGCGCGGCTTTCGCGACAGGCGAGCCGTGTGTCGTTCTTTTCATGCTCTAGCCATCCCTCCCAGTTGGTCGTGGAAGCGGTTGCACGAGTCGTGCCAGAAACTATGATCGCGCGTCGTCCAATCCAAGTAAATTCGGTGAGCCCCTTGGAGACAACGTTTGCCTCCTTAAGGGGAGCGTTTGCGCTTGCGTGTGGACGCATCGTTCAGCCATCCCGAGTCACGTAACGCAACCGTAACGCGTGATGGTCTGTGTGGGCTGGCGCACATAACGCAAGCACATATTGCGCTGCATCTGCATGGCGTTTTGCAGTTTTGTATATAGCGATTCCGGAACATTTGTAATCCCGACTAGTGCCGGCGCCGGGAAAATGATCGCTGCGAACGGCGGGCGCGCACCAAAAATGGGACACGCGGCGCTTCCGCACAGGCGACCGCCGGTCGATGAGCATGGGTATGCCGCTGTCTTCGCTTACGACAGTCTTTCGGCGACGTCGACCGTCAGGCGGTCGCGGTTTCGGCGACAGGGCGCATGCGTTCCAGCGCGCTGCCATCCTCGCGGAACAGATGCACATGGCGAATGCTGAAGCCCGCGTTCAGGCGCTGTCCTTCGACGGCCGTCGATTCGCCCGAGCCTTTCACCTGAATCACGAGTTCGTTCGGCAAACGGACATGCAGCAGCGTCTCGCCGCCGAGATGCTCGATCACCATGACTTCGCCTGCAAGGCCGCTGTCGATATCGCCGCCGCCCGATTCGACGAAATGCTCGGGCCGGATGCCAAGCGTAAGCGTCTCGCCCGCGTGCACGGACGAAGCCGCGAACGGCAGCGTCAACGACTCGCCGCCCGGCAATTCGATGGTGACGCCCATAGCATCCACGCGCATCACGCGCACATCCATGAAGTTCATTTTCGGCGAGCCGATGAAACCCGCGACGAAGCGATTGTGCGGCGTGCGATACAGCTCCAGCGGCGAGCCGATCTGTTCGACGCGTCCATGATTCAGCACGACGATGCGATCGGCCATCGTCATCGCTTCGGTCTGATCGTGGGTGACGTAGATCATCGTCGCATTGAGCTGCTTGTGCAGCTTGATGAGTTCGAGGCGCATCTGCACGCGCAATGCGGCGTCGAGATTGGAGAGCGGCTCGTCGAAGAGAAAGACTTTCGGCTCGCGTACGATGGACCGGCCGATCGCCACGCGCTGACGCTGCCCGCCCGACAGCGCGCGCGGACGCCGTTCGAGCAACTGGCCGATCTGCAAGATCTCGGCCGCGCGATGCACGCGTTCCTTGATCTGCGCTTCGGGCAACTTGAGCATGCGCAAACCGAACGCGATGTTCTCGTACACCGACATGTGCGGATAAAGCGCATACGACTGAAACACCATCGCGACGCCGCGTTGCGAAGGCTCGAGTTCGGTGACGTCCTCGCCGCCAATCAGTACTTGCCCTGAGTCGCAGCGTTCGAGTCCGGCGATGGTGCGAAGCAAGGTCGACTTTCCGCATCCCGAAGGACCGACGAAAACCATGAACTCGCGATCGGTCACTTCTATGTCGACGCCCTTCAGCACGTCGACGCCAGCGAATGCCTTGCGGATCTGCTGCAAATGAACTGCGCTCATGCGTTGTCTCCCGTTTGCTGCTGCGGCAGCGCAGCATCCGATGCGTCGTCGAATTTTTTCTTGACAAGCTGTTCGCGCCAAAATATACAATTGTAAAACCGAAATTACAAGTGAAACGACGCGCACCAGGGATCACGAACGAACGCACCAGAGAAGCCGTATCCGCTCGAAAAATACCAAGGAGACAGGCATGAAGAAGCGCTTCATTCCGGCCATGCAAGCCGGTCCGATCAAACACGCGGCGGCAGTCGCGCTCCTCACGGCGAGCGCGGCGTTCGCAACATCGAACGCGCAGGCCTGGACTCTGAAGGAAGCGGCGCAGCCGTATTCGGGCACCACGATCAAGGCCATCTTTCTCGATCGTCCCGGCTACAAGGCCGCGCAGCAACTCATTCCGCAGTTCGAAAAGGAAACGGGCATCAAGGTGCGCTGGGAAGTGATTCCCTATGAGAATACGCGCGAAAAGGAAGTGCTCAACTTCGTCGGCGGCGGCGACCAGGACATCGTGCTCGTGGACGTCGTGTGGATCGGCGAATTCGCGAGCAACAAGTGGCTCGTGCCGATCAAGAAGTTCACCGACGATCCGAAGCTCGCGGATCCGAATCTCAACCTGAAGGGCTTCTTTCCGATCCTGCTCGATTCGTTCGGCTCCTGGGACAAGGTCACCTACGGCCTGCCGTTCGATAACTACTCGGGCCTGATGTTCTACAACAAGTGCATGTTGAAGGACGCGGGCTTCGACGAGCCGCCGAAGACCTGGGACGACTTGCTCAACACCTACGCGCCGAAGCTCACGAAGGGCGACAAGTTCGCGTTCGCGCTGCAATCGCGGCGAGGCGAAACGCAGTCGGCCGATAGCTTCATGCGCGTGCTATGGCCGAACGGCGGGTCGCTTCTCGATGCGAAGTTCAAGTCGAATCTGATGTCGCCGCAATCGCAGGCGGGCCTCGAATATCGGCAGAAGCTGATGAAGTACATGCCGCCGGGCATCGTCGACTTCGATCACGCCGAAGCGGTCAACGCGCTTGCGCAAGGACAGGTCGCGATGATTACCGAATGGTCCGCGTTCTATCCGACGCTCACCGATCCGAGCAAGTCGAAGATCGGCAACTGTCTCGCGATCACGACCGAACCGAAGGGACCGGCCGGACTTAAGCCCGCGCTCGGCGGCTTCTCGCTTGCAGTGAACGCGAAGTCGAATGCGAAGAAGCAGGCCGCGTCGTGGCTCTTCATTCAATGGATCACGTCCGAAGCCATGGCGAAGCCTTATCTCGAAGCGGGCGGCGTGCCGGCGCGCATGGCGATCTATGAGGACAAGGCCGTGCAGGACAAGTATCCGTTCGTGAAGCCGATGGTCGAATCGTGGCAGGGCGGCGTGCCGGATTATCGTCCGCGCTTCCCGGAGTGGCCGGCGATTTCAGAAGTTATCGGCGAATGGGGCAGCAAGATGATGCTCGGCCAGGTGACGGTGAAGGAGGGCGCGCAGACCATCGGTCAGAAGACCGAGGACATCCTGAAGAAAGCGGGCTATTACGACGGCAAGAAGCCTTTGCTGAAGTAATTCTGTTCACGGGACCGGAGGCGATCGAATGGCATCACCTGTAATGCATGCGCGCGGACCGCGCAAGCCCGCGCGCTACTTCGGCGTCCTGCCGCGTTCGCCCGCCTTCTGGTTCCTGATACCCGCGATCGCGGCGCTCGCGATCATCGGCATCTATCCGCTGCTGCTTGCGCTCTATAACTCGTTTCATCAATACAAGCTCGCGGACCTGGCCTCGGGCACGCCGTTCGTCGGCGTCGATAACTACATCGCGACGCTGACCGATCCGACCTTCTGGGAAGCGCTCGGACGCACGGCATTGTTCCTGTGCGTGACCTTGCCGATCGAAGTCGCGCTCGGGCTCTTTGCAGCGCTGCTGTTGCATCGCACGGAGCTGCCGTGGATGCGCGCGGCGGCGCGCGTGAGTCTCGTCATTCCGATGGCGACGACGTATGCGGTGGTCGGGCTCATCGGCCGCCTGATATTCAATCGGCAGTTCGGCGTGGCGAACTATCTGACGGGTCTCATCGGCATTCCGCCGCAGGACTGGCTTGCGGACCCGACGCTCGCGTTCGTCTCCGTGATGATCATGGATATCTGGCAATGGACGCCCTTCTGCGCGCTGATCCTGCTCGCCGGGCTTTCGATGGTGCCGAAGGAAGCCGAAGAAGCAGCGCGCCTCGAAACGCCGAAGTGGAGCATGATTTTGTGGCACCTGCAGCGTCCGTATCTTCTTCCGGGTCTCACTGCGATTCTGATTCTTCGTTCCGCCGATATGCTGAAGATGTTCGACGCCGTCTTCACGATGACGCGCGGCGGGCCCGGCGCCGCGACGGAATTCATCAGCGTCTATATCCAGCGCGTCGGCTTTCGTCTCTTCGATCAGGGCATGGCTTCCGCACAGGCGATCATCCTGCTCATTCTGACGATCGTGCTGTCGCGTCTCTATATTCGCTTCGTGTATCGGGAGGCCGCGTGAGTTCGATAGGCATGCAAGGCACGCAACGCGCAAAGCGCGCACGCGCGGCAAGAAAACGCGCTACTGTATGGCACTTTCTGGGCCTCGTCGTAGTGTTCATGTCGTCGGTGTTTCCGTTCTACTGGATGGTCACGACGAGCCTCAAGAGTCAGGCCGATGCGCTCGCGTACCCGCCGAAATGGCTGTTCTCGCCGACGTTTCATCACTACTCGGCGGCACTGTTCGAACATGACGTCGCGAGTAGTCTGCTGAACTCGCTCATCATCGCGAGCAGCACGACCGTCCTCGCTATCCTGCTTGGCACGCCAGCCGCTTATGCGCTCGCGCGCTACGAATTTCGCGGCAAGGAAGACCTCTGGTTCTGGTTCATCTCGAACCGCATGGTGAGCCCCGTCGTGCTCGCGGTGCCGTTCTTTCTGATCGCGACGAAGCTCGATCTCGTCGATACGCATATCGTGCTGATCCTGCTGTATCTGACGTTCTCGCTGCCCATCGTCGTATGGATCTGCACGGACCAGTTCCGCAACATTCCCGTCGAGCTCGACGAAGCCGCGCGTCTCGATGGCGCATCGCCGTGGCGCGTGTTCTGGCGCATCAATCTGCCGCTCGCGATGCCGGGCATCGTCGTATCGGCGATCTTCGCGTTCATCTTCTCGTGGAACGATCTGCTCTATGCGCTCGTGCTCACGCGCAGCGACGCGATTACCTCGCCGGTTGCGGCGACGAGCTACATGAGCGGTTATGAATTGCCCTGGGGCGAGATCATGGCGACGGGCACGCTGATCGTGCTGCCCATGGTCGTGTTCGCGCTGGCCGTGTCCGGGCGATTGGTGCAAGGGCTCACGATGGGCGCGGTGAAATAAAATCGCGCGGCCTTTCATTGAACAACAGGACAACATGAGCAAGAGCGCACCGCCCATCGCCATCGCGGAAGCGGACGATTCCATCGATTCGGAAGAAGAACTGCAGGCGCGCGTCGCGTGGCATTACTACGTCGGCAATCTGACGCAGCAGGAAATTGCGCAGCGGATCGGAAGCAATCGCGTGCGCGTGAACCGGCTGCTTGCGGCGAGCCGCGAGTCCGGCCTCGTGCAGATCACGATCAATAGCAAGATCGTGCCATGCGTCGCGCTGGAAGAAGCGCTCGCGAAACGCTTCGGCCTCGAATGCGCGGTGGTCGTGCCGAGCGGCGCGAACAACGAGGCGAACAATGCGGCGCTCGGCATCGGCGCGGCGTCGTACTTCGCGAGGCAGATAGTTGCAGGGCAAACTATCGGCCTCGGCTGGGGCCGCACGATCCGCGCCGTGTTGCGCGCGCTGCCGAAGCGCACGTACGGCGCGGTGTCGGCGGTGTCGCTGCAGGGCGGGCTGTCGCATTGCCCGAGTATCAATACGTTCGATATCGTGTCGGACTTCGCGAACATCTGCCGCGCCGACAGTTATCTGTTCGCCGCGCCGATCTACGTGAGCAGCCAGAAAGCGCGCGACGTGATCCTGCAGGAAGAAACCGTGCGCGAGACCTATGAACTCGCGCGCAGTGCCGATCTCGCCTTGCTGACGTGCGGCGATCTGACGGAATCGCTCGTCGTGACATACGGCATCGACAATCCGGAGCAATTGCGCACGTTGCAGAAGGCGGGCGCGGTCGGCGACATGCTCGGCCACTTCATGGATGAAGACGGGGAGCTGATCGATCATCCGTTGAATCGACGCACCGTTGCGATCACGCTGGACGACCTGCGCAAGATCAAACGCGTGATTCTCGTGAGCGGCGGCAAGAAGAAATTTCATGTCACGCGCGCGGCATTGCGCGGGCGTTATCCATCCGTGCTCGTGACCGACGAGGACACCGCAAGACGCCTGTGCGACGAGCCCTGAAGACGACACCATGACGACCATCGACAGAAATCGCGAATTCGCGGGCAAGACCGTGCTCGTCACGGGGGCGGGCAAGGGCATCGGTCATGCAACGGTTCATCTGCTGATCGAGCGTGGCGCGCGTGTCATTGCATTGAGCCGCAGCGCAGCCGATCTCGATCTGCTGAAGAAGGAGACGGGTTGCGAGATCATTGCCGCCGATCTCGCCGATGCCGACGCCGCACGCGAAGCGGCGCGCGCCGTTCAGCCCGTCGATCTGCTCGTGAACAACGCGGGCATCGCGGTGTTGGAGCCGTTTCTCGATACGACCGTCGAAGCCTTCGATCTGACGATGAACGTCAACGTGCGCGCAGCGATGATCGTCGCGCAAGAGTGCGCGAAGAACATGATCGCGCGTGGCGCGGGCGGTTCGATCGTGAACGTATCGAGCCTGTCGGCGAATGTGGGCTTCGCGCTGCACGCGTCGTATTGCGCATCGAAAGGCGGACTCGACGCGATGACGCGCGTCATGGCCAACGAGCTCGGCCCGCACGGCATACGCGTGAACGCGGTGCTCCCGACCGTCACGATGACCCCGATGGGTGAAAGAGCGTGGAGCGATCCCGCCAAATCCGAACCGATGCTTGCGCGCATTCCGATGAACCGCTTCGTGGAGCCGGTGGAAGTCGCGCGCACGATTGCCTATCTGCTTTCCGACGATTCGAGCATGGTCAGCGGCGTGAGCCTGTTGGTCGATGGCGGATTTCAGGCGCGCTGAGATTAGCTTCGCGATTCAATCAACGACACCGGAGACTTGTAATGGCCGATTCACAGATGACCGCGATCGTATGCCGCGCGCCGAAAGACTATCGCGTCGAACGCGTGCAACGCCCGAGCGCGGCGAGAAACGAACTCGTGATCCGCATTGCGGCATGCGGCATTTGCGCGAGCGATTGCAAATGCTGGTCGGGCGCGAAGATGTTCTGGGGCGGCCCGAATCCGTGGGTCAAGGCGCCGGTCATTCCGGGACACGAGTTCTTCGGTTATGTCGAAGAACTGGGCGAGGGCGCGGAAGAACATTTTGGCGTGAAGAAGGGCGATCGCGTGATTGCCGAGCAAATCGTGCCTTGTGCGAAATGCCGCTATTGCAAGTCGGGCGAGTACTGGATGTGCGAAGTGCATAACATCTTCGGCTTCCAGCGCGAAGTCGCCGATGGCGGCATGGCCGAATACATGCGCTTTCCGCCGACGGCGATCGTGCATAAGATTCCGGACGGCATTTCACTGGAAGATGCGGCGATCATCGAGCCGCTTGCGTGCGCGATCCATACGGTAAATCGCGGCGATATCCAGTTGAGCGATGTCGTTGTGATCGCGGGCGCGGGGCCACTCGGTCTGATGATGACGCAAGTCGCGCATCTGAAGACGCCGAAGAAGCTCGTCGTGATCGATCTCGTCGAAGAGCGGCTCGCGTTGGCGCGCGAGTACGGCGCGGACATCACGATCAACCCGAAGACCGACGATGCGCTCGAAACGATTCGCTCGATCACCGATCGCTATGGCTGCGACGTATATATCGAAACGACCGGCGTTCCTGCGGGCGTTACGCAAGGACTGGAGCTGATTCGCAAGCTCGGCCGCTTCGTCGAGTTCTCCGTGTTCGGCGCGGATACAACCGTCGACTGGTCGATCATCGGGGATCGCAAGGAGCTCGACGTGCGCGGCGCGCATCTCGGACCGTATTGCTATCCGATCGCGATCGATCTGCTCGCGCGCGGACTCGTCACGTCGAAGGGCATCGTCACGCATGGCTTCACGCTCGACGAGTGGGACGAAGCCATCAGGATCGCGAATTCGCTCGATTCGATCAAGGTGCTGCTCAAGCCGTAACGACTGCCGGCGTGCGCGTCGCGATTCCGATGCATGCGCTCGCGCCGGAGACGTTCGGGTCGGTCAGGATCTGATGATGTGAAAACCATGCGCCATGCGTTGCATTGCATGGCGCATCGTTCACGAAAGCGACACGCCCAGCAACTTGCCGATTCCATATGTGCAAGCGGCCGCGATCATTCCGATCAACGCTTGTCGCACAGCGGAAAACAGCGCGCCGCGTCCATTGAACAGCGACGTGAACACGCCGATGCCCGCAAGCCCGAGTCCGCTCAAAACGATGCATTGCACGATGCCTTCCGTACCGCTTGCCCAAAGAAAGGCGATGGCCGGAATGATCGCGCCCACGGCGAACAACGTGAACGATGCGAGCGCGGCCGTCCAGGGATTGCCGCCCAATTCGCGCGGATCGAGGCCGAGTTCTTCGCGCGTCAGCGTGTCGAGCGCCTTGTCCTTGTCGCGCATGATTTGCGCGGCGACGCGTTTCGCTTCGGCTGCATCGATGCCCTTTGCCTGATAGATGAGCGCGAGCTCATGCCGCTCCGCGTCGGGCATATGATCGAGCTCGTCCTTCTCCCGCGCGATTTGCGTGCGCGCGAGTTCGCGCGCATTCGTGACAGAGAGCCATTCGCCGAGCGCCATCGATGCCGCGCCCGCGATGAGTCCCGCGAACGCCGTGAGCAGGACCGTTTTGCTATCGCTGCCTGCACCCGCGACGCCCATGATGAGGCAAAAGTTCGACACGAGGCCATCGTTCGCGCCGAGCACTGCGGCACGTAAATCGTTGCCCGATGCGACGCCGCGATGCCACGACTCGGCCGCTGCGATCGCACCGCCTTTACTCAGCCCTTTGCTGCGACTCGCGACTTCCTGCACGATATCCGCGTGATGCCGCTCTTCCGCCGACATCTGCGCGGCATCGGGTTGGCCGGCATATTTATCGCGATCGGCCATTTCGTTTGCGGCGACCGAGCGCAACACGAAGTCCGGCCCGAACGCGCGTGCGAGCGTACGCATGATCCGCGTTTTTGCGCTGATGCGATGCGTTCGAACGGACACGCCATTCGCGCGCAATTTCGCGGCCCATATGTCCGCATGACGGCGCTCCGCTTCGGCCAGCTCGGCATAGACGCGCCGCTTGTCGTCCTGCTTTTCCGCTCGTGCGAGCGTGTCGTAGAGCGCGGCGCTGTCGAGTTCGTCCGCGAGATTGGAGGTAAAGCGCTTGAGTTCTGTCTGGGACGCCATGACGTCACCTTTTTCGTTCGTCTCGTTGATTCAAGAGTAAAGACGAACGACATGTCGCGTTGCTAATAGCCCTACGATGCGCGCTGAGTGAGAATTGAATCGCGTCTCATCGTCGTCATTGTTTAGATGGGGCTTGATTGAATCTCGAATGGAGCGACGTGCGAATCTTTCTCGCGAATGCGCGAAGCGGTACGTTCGGCGCGGCAGCGAGGAGCGTGTTTCGCCTAAAGCGAAGATCGTTTTCGGCAGCAACAATCGCGATGCGCAGCAACGATGTGCGCATCGGGTGCCGGCTATGCGGTATTGGCGTGTCCGTCAGGCGATGCCGATGCGCGCCTCAAGCGCTTCGATGTCGGTGTAGCGCCAGCCGGAAGAGACGTATGGTTGGTTATCACCGCGATCTCAGGCGAGTCGCGCGCTTGCGAGCTTTATTGAACGAAACGATGCCGACGCTAGGCGAAGGTATCAATCGGTATCAATCGATTAGCGATGCAACTAACTGTCCTTTGCACTTATCCACTTCGAATCCGAGCCCAGGCCAGCAAAAGAATCGAATGAGCGAGCAGTCGGAGTTTTAGGCAATCAAAGAACTACTTCAAGGCCGCGCACCAAATCGATGCGTATTAGCGAAGCTATCCGCAAGCGCTACACGATCCAAGCTCGATTTTTAAAGCGGCGCTACAATCCCGATGCCTAAAACCGACTGGCGCCCCACACAGTCGGCTATTTGCGATATCCGCTGAAACCACTCAAAAAGCCGGAGCGCTCATGACCACGCTTTCCATTAACGGCCAGAATCATTCGGTCGATGCGCCACCCGACATGCCGCTTCTCTGGGTATTGCGCGACATCGTAGGACTCACAGGAACCAAATTCGGCTGCGGCATTGCGCAATGCGGTGCGTGTACCGTTCACCTCGATGGCGTCGCGGTTCGTTCATGCGTTTTACCGATTGCCGCCGTTGGCGATCGCAAGGTGACGACGATCGAAGGCATCGGCGAAACACCCGCCGGCAAGAAAGTGCAAGCGGCCTGGCGTTCGCTCGATGTCGTGCAATGCGGGTACTGTCAGTCTGGACAAGTCATGTCCGCCGCGGCATTGCTCGCGACAGTCTCCGATCCCAACGACTCCGATATCGATGCCGCGATGGCGGGCAACATCTGCCGCTGCGGCACTTATCACCGCATTCGCGCCGCCATCAAGCAGGCCGCAAAGGAGGCGTGACATGTCGCAAGGATTGATCGAGGCGGGGCGTCATGCGGCTCGCGCGGGATTGTCGCGTCGCACGTTTCTGAAGTTCGGCGTGACCGCCGGCGTCGCTGCAAGCGGCGGATTGCTGATCGGCTTCAGCTTGCCGGCCGCGAGCCAGGATCAGGGCAAAGGCAAGTCGGTTATCGGAGGCGATGGCGTCGAGTCCGCGCAAGAAGGCGTATTCGCACCGAACGCGTTCGTGCAGATCGACAAGAGCGGCAAGGTCGTGCTCATCATGCCGAAGGTCGAAATGGGACAAGGCGTCTATACCGCGTTGCCCATGTTGATAGCCGAGGAGCTCGAAGTGCCGCTCGATAGCGTCACGATCGATCATGCGCCGCCGAACGAAAAACTTTTCACGGACCCGCTGTTGGGCGGTCAATTGACAGGCGGTTCGACGTCCGTGCGCTATGCGTGGGAGCCGTTACGCAAAGCGGGCGCGGCCGCACGCATGATGCTCGTCGCGGCGGCGGCGCAGGAATGGAAATGCGATCCATCGTCTTGCCAGGCGCAAGGCGGCAAGGTTATGCATGCATCGGGAGAACGTAGCGCGAGTTATGGCGAGCTCGCCGAAGCGGCCGCGAAATTGCCCGTTCCGCAAGACATCAAATTAAAGGATCCGAATAACTTCAAGATCGTCGGCACGCCGGCGAAAAGGCTCGATTCGCCAGAGAAGGTCGATGGCACTGCAATGTTCGGTCTCGATGTGCGCTTACCCGACATGGTGTATGCAGAGATCGTGAATTGCCCCGTGTTCGGCGGAACGCTCGCATCCGTCGACGACAGCAAAGCGAAGAAGATTCCCGGCGTGCGTCAGATCGTAAAGTTCGACAATGGCGTCGCGGTGATCGGCGATCATACGTGGGCCGCCAAACGCGGCGCGGCTGCCTTGCAGATTCAATGGAACGAAGGCGCGAGCGCCAACGTATCGACGAAGCAGATCGTCGACGACATGGCCAATGCATCGCAGCGCACGGGCGCGGTGGCGCGTAAGGAAGGGAATGTCGACAATGCGTTTTCCAATGCGAAGACGCGCGTCGATGCGGTGTACGTTCAGCCGTTTCTCGCGCATGCGACGATGGAGCCGATCAACTGCACGGTGCACGTGCGCCCGGATGGTTGCGATATTTGGCTTGGCACGCAAGTGCCCACGCGTATCCGCGATGCCGGAATGAAAGCGACTGGATTGCCTGCGGAAAAGATTCATGTGCATAACCATTTGCTCGGCGGCGGCTTCGGCAGGCGGCTCGAATTCGACATGGCCACGCAGGCGCTCAAGATCGGCAAGGCGCTCGGCGTTCCGGTCAAAGTAACGTGGTCGCGCGAGGAAGACATTCAGCACGACATGTATCGGCCGTGCTATTACGACAAGTTATCTGCGGGACTCGATGCCAACGGCAAGCCGGTTGCATGGACGCATCGCATCGTCGGGTCGTCTGTGCTTGCGCGTTTTGCGCCGCCGGCAGTAAAGGATGGTGTCGATCCCGATGCCGTCGAAGTGGCATCCGATCTTCCGTACGACTTGCCCAATCAGCTCGTCGACTATGTGCGGCTCGAACCGCATGACGTGCCCACCGCATTCTGGCGCGGCGTGGGACCGACGCGTGGCACGTTCGTCGTGGAAAGCTTTATCGACGAATTGGCCGTGCAGGCGAAAGTCGACCCCGTCAAGTATCGGCGAGATCTGCTTGGCAAGTCGCCGCGCGCACGCAACGTGCTCGATGTCGCGACGCAGGCGGCGGGCTGGGGACAGCAATCCATGCCGCAGGGACAAGGGCGCGGCGTTTCGGTGATGCACGCATTCGGCAGTTTCTTCGCCATCGTCGCGGATGTCGCTGTCGACAAAGACGGCGAGGTGAAGGTGAATCGCATCGTGTGCGCCGTCGATTGCGGCATGGTCGTCAATCCCAATACGGTCGAAGCGCAAGTGCAAGGCGGCATCATATTCGGCATTACCGCCGCGCTCTATAGCGAAATCACGATCAAGGACGGACGCGTCGAACAAAGCAATTTCACCGACTATCGAATGCTGCGCATTCACGAAACGCCGCCGGTGGAGGTGCATATCGTCAAAAGCACGGAAGCTCCTGGCGGCATCGGCGAACCAGGCACAGCGGCGCTTGCGCCGGCTATCACGAATGCGATCCATGCCGCAACGGGCAAGCGATTGAGGCGCTTGCCCGTAGGCGATCAATTGCGTAGCGCCTGAGGAGCCCGTCATGAAGAACGCATTCAAGCCTCTCTTTGCGATGCTGTTTGCATTGGCGTCCTCGGCTCATGCAGCCGACGATGCACTCGTCACGCGTGGCGCCTATCTCGCGCGAGCAGGCGATTGCGTCGCTTGTCACTCGACTCAAAAAGGCAAGCCGCTCGCAGGCGGTTTGCCGATGATGACGCCGTTGGGCGCGATCTATACGACCAATATCACGCCCGATCCGGACACGGGAATCGGCCGCTACACGGAAGAGGACTTTGCGCGCGCCTTGCGCGAAGGCGTTGCGAAGGATGGGCATAACCTTTATCCGGCGATGCCTTACCCTTCTTATGCAAAGATAAACGACGAGGACATGCATGCGCTTTACGCGTATTTCATGCATGGCGTCACACCCGTCAAGCAGGCCAATCGTGAGCCGGACATGAAATGGCCGCTCAATATGCGCTGGCCGCTTAAGCTATGGAACGCGGTCTTTCTGGAAAAGGGCGTTTATCAGAACAAATCCGGAAAGGATGTCGCGTGGAATCGTGGCGCTTATCTCATTCAGGGACTCGGACATTGCGGCTCATGCCACACGCCGCGGGGCATCGCATTTCAGGAAAAAGGACTCGACGAAAGCAATAGCGCCTATTTGACGGGCGGCTTGCTCGATAACTGGTTCGCTTCCAACCTGACGGGCGAGCACAATACCGGCCTCGGGCGCTGGTCGGAGCAGGACATTGCCAGCTTTCTCAAGACGGGCGCGAACGCGCACGCGTCTGCATTCGGCTCGATGACGAGCGTCGTCAACAACAGCACGCAGATGTTGAGTGACGACGATCTTGCCGCGATGGCGCGCTATTTGAAGTCGTTGCCGGCGTCGGGGGGCAATGGTGGACCGCGCTATTCATATGATCCCAAAGCGACGAAAGTGTCCTTGTCGCGTCCGGCCGCATCGGATTCGGGAGCGCGGGTCTATACCGCCTATTGCTTGCATTGTCATGGTGCGGACGGCCGTGGCTTCGCACCCATGCTTGCGCCGCTCGCGGGCAATCCAAACGTTCTGGAAAAGGACGCATCGTCGCTGATCAACGTGACGCTGAACGGCACCGGCGATCTGGTTATCGGCGGCGTGCCCGCGCCTTACCCGATGCCGCGCTATGCACCCGTGCTGAACGATCAGCAGATCGCGGACGTACTCACTTTCATCCGGGGCGCGTGGAACAACGGCACGCCGGCTGTGCAGGCATCGGACGTGACGAAGATGCGCAAGGCGACGCAGTGACTGTATGGGTCAGGAAGAAAAATCGATGACATCCAGGTGAATCGAACTGGATGGATGCGCGAGGAATTTGCGATGCACACGAGCACTGATGCGCTCATAACCATCGCTCAGGGCTTTTAGCAAGCGCTCGTCGCTTGCTCCTGTCGGTGCCCAGAAGCACTGTTCCAACGCCTTGCGCGTGATGTTGCATTGAATGGCCTGCTCGCGAGAGAACGCGACGAAGCTGACGGAGGCGCGGTCCGCCGAAATAGTGGCATGGATCAGGAGCTTGCTCGTCATGGTTCGGCAGGAGAGATACGTTTCGCTGAATTTTATTGTGTCAGAATTTGGTGAACTCGCGAATCCTCGAATGAGCGCGAAACGTGCGCAAACGGCCAGAAGCAGGCGTTTTTCGCTTCAAGGCGGTTCCAACGCGGGGACAAACTTCATATGAATGAATCGAACGTTCGTATTCGGCGGTCACCGACGTTAAAGATTTGCGGAGTAGTCTGAGGTGCAACCTGCGGGATTCGACGCCGCGCGAGATCCCATACCGGCAAGACTGGCGCGGTTGTCCATGAATGTCCATGAAAAATGAAAAGAAAAGCATGCTCAGGTGTACTACTCTAGGAACGATCATCCGAAGCGGCGCGGCACACCGCATCAGCAAGCGGGTCGTGCGGCGCATTCCCGGAACTTCACCGGCAACGTCTACGCGGCTTCTGTTGCGGCGGGCGTTGTCGCCAGCAGGAGCGGAACATGAAGCATCCATCGTTGATGGATCCCTGGAGCCGTACCCTGGCAATGCTCGACAGCCTTCCGAACCGCCCTTCGGAAGCGAACGAGAAGCTCTCACTGATGACACGACCGCTCGTACGGAATGTCCAAGGCAAGACCGCATGCATCGGATCCACCGACGGGCATTGCGTCAATATTCGCGTGCTGGAGCGCTTGAGCGAATCGACGCTCTCGCTATCCTGGCACGATCCCACGTCGTTCAATTACTCGGAGCAGGTCTGGGCCCTTTGCACTGCCCGCAAGCGCGGAACGTGCGCCCTGAGCGGTCAGGCGATCAGGCGCGGACAGCCTGTTTATAGGCCGAGGCGTGTCGGCAGTTCGGTCCCGCTCAATAGCGGCGCAATGATTCTGGCGCTTGCGCTCACTCCGGCTGAACAGGAAGCGAGCCTCGTTTCCGAGTGATCGGCTTTCGTCCGCGAGACGCGTGCGCGAAGCACGCGTCTGTGGCCACGCGCGACCTGCCTTGATGATTCAAAGGGATGCGTTATCGCGTATCGTCTGATGAGCGGACGATGACCAAGCTCGTTCAAGTTCAGGTGTATCTGCGAGCGCGCTAACGACATCTGCGTTTTTCTTGCAAGAGCGCTTGGCTTGGGCGTTATCCATATAAGATCTGCAAAGGATGGCAATCGTGCGTCGCGCGGACGCATTACATTGCTCATTCCATTCGCCGCTTGCAGAAATCCATGGGAGGAGTTATGGCCACATTGGCACAGTTGGAAAGCCAGATTCAGAAATTGCAGCGTCGCGCGGATGTATTGCGGGAAAGAAAGTCGATCGAGGTCATCGCCAAAATTCGGGCAATGATGGACGAGTTCGGCTTGACCATTGCCGATCTCGCCAAGGCCGGTTCAGGCACGCGAAAAACACGCGGCCGTCCTGCGGGTTCTGGCCAATCGGCCGTTTCCAGAAAAGGAGCGACCAAGTCCAAGTTGCCGCCGAAATATCGCGACCCGGAATCGGGCGCCACCTGGGGCGGACATGCTCGTCCGCCCGCCTGGATCAAGGATGCGCCTGACCGCAGCGTGTATCTGATCAATGGTGCTGCCAGCAAGAACGGCGCGCGCAAAAGAAAGAGTGCACGCAACGCCGCTGCCTAAAGGTAAGGGAAGGCTTAGGCGAGCAAGGGACTGCGCACGCGGGAAAAACCGCTTGCCCGATCATAAGCAAGCCCGATCTGCAATACGCCAAGATCGCCTTGCGTCGGTCCAATGATTTGCAATCCGGCCGGCAAGCCGCCGGCACCCAGTCCGGCTGGCGCGCTTAGCGCGGGCAGCGATGCCATCGTCGCTGGAACGACGGTCTCCATCCAGCGATGATAGGTATCCATCTCGCGGCCGTCGATAACATGCGGCCAGTCCAAGTCCGCATCAAACGGAAAGACCTGCGCCGAAGGCAACACGAGATAGTCGAAACGATCGAATAGCGCATTGATTGCCTGATACCAGGCCGTCCGATCGCGAATTGCACGGGACGCATCTTCTCCCGATAACTTCAGACCTCGTTCAATCTCCCATACCGCTTCCGGTTTGAGCAACTTTCTCTTGGCGGCGTCGCGATAAAGCGGCGCATTGGTGCCGGAGAAGGTAAGGCTGCGCAAATCGATCCAGGCTTTCCATAGACAGTCGAGATCAAAGTCGATATCGGCAGCCTCCACGATGCAGCCCGCCGTTTCGAAGTGACGCAGCGCCGATAAATACGTCTCCATCAAACCCGCTTCCATCGGCAGATGTCCGTTCAGGTCGCCGAGCCAGCCAATACGCGTGCCGCGCACATCGCGCTCGAGCGCGTTCGCGAAGTCGGCGGGCTTGTCGTTTCTGCGTGAAAGAGGCGCGCGGACGTCGAAGCCGGCCTGTACCGACAACAATAGTCCCAGATCGGGAATGGTTCGCGCGATCGGCCCGGCGACGCTGAATTGCTGGAAGAAGACGTCGTCGCTTGGCGCATACGGCACGCATCCTGGCGTCGTGCGAAAGCCGAAGACGTTATTGAATGCAGCGGGCGTGCGCAGTGAGCCCATCATGTCGGTGCCGTCCGCGAAGGGCAGCATGTGCAACGCGACGGAAACCGCCGCGCCGCCGCTGCTTCCGCCCCCCGAACGCGATTGGTCGAAGGCGTTGCGCGTGGTCCCGTACACCGGGTTATAGGTATGTCCGCCCAAGCCGAATTCCGGCGAATTAGTGCGGCCAATGAATATTGCGCCCGCGTTGCGCATGCGCTCGAAGATGACGGCGTCCATCTTCGAAAGTTCGCCTGCATAGAGAGGAGAGCCTTTCGTCGTGACCATTCCCGCGACGGGAAGGATATCTTTGGGCGCTAGTGGAAAGCCATGCAGAGGTCCAAGGCTCTCTCCGCGGGATAGCTGTGCATCGCGCTCGGCGGCGAGAGAGCGTAGTGCATCGCGATCCTGCATCGCAACGATCGCATTCACGACAGGATTGAAGCGATCGATTTGCGCTAGATAGGCGTTCATCACTTCGACGCACGAGACGTCGCGCGCATGAATTGCTCGAGTCAGCGCGATAGCTTCGAGCGAAACAATATCCTTATCGGGCGTTGAGACGGACTTTGCGTCGAGTGCGGTCATGGCTATGTCGTGAATGGCAGACGGATTCAGCAATGAAACTCGGGAAGAACATGTGCGGCGACTTCTTCGATGATATCGCGCGCGGCTCGTCGTTC
This sequence comes from Caballeronia sp. ATUFL_F1_KS4A, assembly GCF_023630905.1. Classification (NCBI taxonomy): domain Bacteria; kingdom Pseudomonadati; phylum Pseudomonadota; class Betaproteobacteria; order Burkholderiales; family Burkholderiaceae; genus Caballeronia; species Caballeronia sp. ATUFL_F1_KS4A. The sequence goes on from NZ_JALQEB010000037.1 coordinate 391,906, forward strand.
CGATGTGATGTTGAGCGTCACATGATGCGTTCCGTTCTCGCGCATCTCGCGCAAGAGCGTAACGAGCGCGCGACGTCCCGTGCGATAGCCGAGCGATATGTCGACAGCGGGTTCGTTCGCATCTTCGCTGAGATCGAGCCGCATTGCGACGCCGAATGCACGAAAAGCGCCGGACGTCGCGCGATCGACCGCAGCACGCCACATGCTATATCGCCCGCGCTGAGCTTGCGGCTCGCGATGATAAGTCATCCAGCCAAGCGAATGACGCGCAATCCAGTCGACGCTCTGGCCGCCCGAACCGACGGCGAGCATTGGAATGGAAGTGTTATGGCGAGGCAAAAGATAGAAGTCGGGCGCGCCTCCAGGTGCATGATCGGGGATCACGCGCGAGGGCACGGTGACGGCAGCGGCGAGCGTTTCCCAATGTTGCCTGTACAGATCGCGCCGTGTATCCGGATCGCGGCCGAACGCGGCGTATTCCGGTGGACGATCGCCTGAACCGACGCCCAGTATGAAGCGTTGCCGAGACAGGGCGTCGACGGAGATTGCGCCTTTGGCGACATGAAGGGGATGTCTGAGCGTCAACACGATTGCGCCGCTGATGAGCGCAATGCGTTCCGTGTTCGATGCCAGCGCGCCGAGCAGCACCCAAGGGTCGAGATGTCCGACCGGATCGGGATACTCGATACTATTGAGCGGCACGTCGCGGACCCAGAGCGCACGAAAGCCGAGCCGGTCGGCCAGCCGCGCCAGCGATAGCTGTTCGCTGTAGTCGACGACGCTATCGTTATCGCGCGTGATCGGCAGCGTGATGCCGATAGAGAGCTTGTCTTGCGCGAAAACCGAGTTCGCGATCGAAGACGACATTGGAGTGTTTTCGCTAGCGTTCATGACACGCGTTGCGTCGAGGAAAGGGTCCGACGCTGATGGTATCACTGCCTTGATAAACGATGCCCGGCGCGATAAAGCACCAGGCATCGTTGAAACGCGAGTCTTTAAGCAGCGGGCACTAGGCTGCGCCGAGTGACGATCGATACGACATACGTGACGATGACATTCACGACGAGTGCAATCAGGCCGATATAGACCGGCCACGAAGCATCACCGAGATGGACGACATAAACCGGCTTGAGGCCTTGCGAGATCGCGAGGCCGGTGCCCAGCACGATACCGAACAGCCAACCCAGAAATAGGCCGGGCGTGGTCAATCGGCGCGTATAGAGCGTGAACACGATGGCCGGGAATATCTGCAGAATCCATACGCCGCCGAGCAACTGCAGGTCGATCGCATACTGTGTCGGCAGGAACACGATGAATAGCAACGCGCCGAATTTCACGACGAGCGATACGAGCTTCGCCGTCGATGCTTCAGCCGTGGATGACATGTCAGGCGATACGAGTGGACGCCACAAGTTACGGGTGAACAGATTCGCTGCGCCGATCGACATGATCGCCGCCGGCACGAGTGCGCTGATCGCGATAGCCGCAGCCGCGAAGCCCACGAACCACGAGGGAAACAGCGTGCCGAACAACGCCGGCACGACATCCGATGCCGACTTCACATGCACGCCCGCCGCGATCGCCATATAGCCCAGCAGCGCGATCAAGCCCAGAAGCAGCGTATAGGCTGGCAGGAAGATGGCGTTCTTGCGCACCGTCATCGCGGATGAAGACGAGAGCACGGCCGTCATCGTATGCGGATACATGAATGCGGCAAGCGCGGAGCCGAGCGCGAGCGATGCATAAGCCGTGAATTGTCCCGGCTTGAGAATGATGCCCGTCGGGCCACCTTTCGCCTTGAAGTATTGATCGGCCGAATCGAATACATGCGCGTAACCGCCCAGCTTCAAAGGAATCAGCCATACCGCCGCGATCACGACGATATAGATCATGATGTCCTTCACGAAGGCGATCATCGCGGGGGCGCGCAGGCCGCTCGTATAGGTATAAAGCGCAAGAATCACGAATGCGATGATGAGCGGCAGTTCGCCCGTCACGCCGAGGCCCTTGATGACAACTTGCATGCCGACGAGCTGAAGCGCGATATAGGGCATCGTTGCGACGATGCCCGTGATCGCCACCGCAGCAGGAAACCATTTGCCGCCGTATTCGCCCTGCACGTAATCTGCGCCCGTGATGTGATTTTTCGCATGGGCGATCTTCCACAGCTTGGGCATCACCGCAAACACGAACGGATAGACGATGATCGTATAGGGCAGTGCAAAGAAGCCATACGCGCCGACCGAATACACAAGTGCCGGGACGGCAATCACGGTATAGGCCGTATAGAAATCGCCGCCGACGAGAAACCAAGAAATCAATACGCCGAACTGGCGGCCGCCGAGGCCCCATTCGTGAAGCTGTGTGAGATCGCCTCGCTTCCAGCGTGCGGCGAAGAAGCCGACGACGGTCACGAGCACGAAGAATGCGATGAAGATGGTCATCGCGACCGGATCGACTGGCGTGAGATCGTTCATTTCAGGCCCCTGTGCACGATGTAAAGCAGGAGCGAAGTGAGCGGCACCCACAAGAACTGATACCAATAGAAAAACGGAAAGCCCGCGAAGGACGGCCGTGTGTCGTTATAGAACGGCAGCCAAAGCAGTGCGACGTAGGGTATCAAAAGCGCAACCCAAAGCCATGGGCCACGGGGCGCATCGTTATCGGATTCCAAAGCTATTCTCCTCGTGAATCGGCGCTGATAAGAACTTGCCGGCGCGCGGCCTCCGCGAATGTTCTGCCGATGCGAGTGAGCGCCGCGCCGCGAACGGCTGCGCATTATCCAACTAATTCACTTTTATTGCCGGATGCCTAAGAGACGGAAAGGGCTTGTGCCAATCGATGCTTACGCAAGGCTTTCCGCGTCTGCCGAATTCGACGAATCGCCGATAGCTTTGGTCATTTCATGCCTTCAAAAAGCGCGATCCATGCTTACGAAGTTATGACGCGCGGAGAACTCGCTCGCATGCCGGCGAGCATCGCGCGCTTGCCGCCGAAGCCTGCAAGCTTGCGATATTCGAATCCGCTTTCGATGAGTGCGCGTTTGACAATGCCCGCGCTGGTGAACGTGGCGAAGGTTGCGTCGTCTTTTGCCATGCGCGCCAGCGAAGCGAATATGGCGGGCGTCCACATGTCCGGATTCTTGGCTGGCGCAAAGCCGTCGAGATAGATGGCGTCCGCTGCAACGCCATGATCGGCCAGGCGTGGCAAGAAGTCGGCGGCGTCGCCATAGCCAAGCGTCAACCTGACCGCGCCGGCAACGAACGTTCGCCGATGCACGCCGCCTTCGAGCAGAGGCCATGCGCGAATGAGCGCGTCGGCCAGCGGCGCGATAGCGGCATCGTCGATGATCGCCGCGTGCGCCGCGCGTAGATCGTCTGCGCGGAATGGATGCTTTTCTATCGATACGTATTCGAGCGTCGGCGGCCGATGTGCATCGTCGAGCCACGCGGCCCACGTCGCAAGGAAATTGATGCCCATGCCAAAGCCGGTCTCGAGCACCGTGAAGCGATGCTTGCCGCGCCAGCGCGCGGGCAAGTCATTACCATCGAGAAAGACATGGCGCGCCTGAGCCAGCGCGCCCGCCGCGCTGTGATAGATGTCGTCGTGACGCGGCGAATACGGGGTTCCGTCACGGAACACGAGCGATGCCGGAATCAGCGGCGCTTCCATCGTTCAGGCATCGGGCGACGATTGATCGAGCGTGATGCCCAGTTCGCTTGCCATTTGCTGAACCATTGCGCGCAATTGCGTGACTTCATGAGCAAGGCGCTTTTGCTCGGACTTCAACGCTTCGAATTCGGAAAGGGAATAAGATTCGCCGCCTTGAGTTTCGCGCGAAGGCATATCGCTCAAGCTTACTTCGCCGCAAAGCAGATGCATCCAGCGGCTTTCGCGCTCGCCCGGTGTGCGCGGCAGCTTCACAACACGCGGCGGATCATTCGCGGCGAGTTCATCCAGAAAGCTCTCGACCGATGATATATCCGCGAACGAATGCAGCCGCGCACTGTTCGCGCGCAACTCCGCCGCGGTTTGCGGGCCCCGCAGGAATAGCGTGGCAAGTAGCGCGACTGACTGACTCGGCACGCCGAGCACGCGGTTCACGTTATGTTCGAAGCGCGGCACACGGCTGCTGCTGCCTTCGATGACGAGACTCAGGCGTTTAAGGCCATCGATCGTCGTCAGCACTTCGTCCTCGCTTACGCTCATCACCGGGGCGCGTGCGGTCTTCTGATTGCATCCCGCGGTTAGGGAATTCAACGAAAGAGGATAGGTGTCAGGCACGGTATGCTGTTTCTCGACGAGCACGCCGAGCACGCGGGCTTCAAGCGGCGTGAGTTCGCGCAGTGCGGGACGGGGTGTTGCTTCAGAGGGCGTGTTCATAAGCGTGATTGACGTGCAGTAAGACGCCTATCATACCGGCGCCGTAGGAAGCCTCTGTCATTCGCGCACCTCGATGCAGCATGAAGTTCATCCAACGCACGTGCATTGTCCAGCAGCGATGCGCTGTTTTGGTGCAAAAGATCGCGACGACGGCGTATTCGAAGCGTGCTTTATATAAGGAGGCGAACCGCTTTAATCATTGGCATCGAAGTTGCTTTTTCTGCATCGGCACTGGGCTGCCCGCGCAATCGATGCTTCACACAGCAATGGTGTGACGGATAAGTGAGCATCGCGCTTCGAGGTCGCCTATCGACGTAGCATGCGGTCGGGTACGTCGCGTCTTTCGGGCTCTTCAAGCGTTTGCGAGTGCAACCAGGAATACGAGCAAAGGGGAATCTACGCCCCGGCATGCACTTCATTTGGAAGACCGGCTATGACGCAAGCATTCTTCAACGAGATGTTCGAGCGCAGCGATCTCGAGGCGCGCGGGTTGCCGGCGGTGGCATTTCGCGGCGTGGGTGATCCACGCACGCATTACCGCGATTTCATGGCCTGGCTTTCCGCTCAAAGCGAGCAGCAGATCGATCTCAAACGCGCCGAAGCGGATCTCAACTTCAGGCGTGTCGGCATAACCTTCGCGGTCTACGGAACGAGCGATCTGCCCGGCATCATTCCGGAGCGCACGATTCCATTCGATGTCATTCCGCGCATCTTCCCCGCCGATGAATGGCGCGCGTTGGAGCGCGGCCTGCGGCAGCGCGTGAACGCGCTCAACCGCTTCATCCACGATATCTATCATCAGCAGGACATCATTCGCGCGGGCATCATTCCCGAGGCGCAGATACTCGGCAACGCTCAATATCGTCCCGAGATGCGTGGCGTCGATGTTGCGCGCGATATTTACGCGCACATCGCGGGCATCGATATCGTGCGAGCCGGGCAGGGTGAGTTTTATGTGCTCGAAGATAACTTGCGCGTGCCATCGGGCGTTTCGTACATGCTCGAGAACCGCAAGATGATGATGCGGCTATTTCCCGATCTATTCGCGCGCAATCGCGTGGCGCCGGTGGCGCACTATCCGGACTTGCTGCTCGATACCTTGCGCGCGGCCGCGCCCGCGGCAGTCGAAAATCCGACCATCGTCGTGATGACACCGGGGATGTATAACTCGGCTTATTTCGAGCACGCGTTTCTGGCGCAGCAGATGGGTGTCGAACTCGTCGAAGGGCAGGATCTCTTTGTCGAGAACGATTATCTGTATATGCGTACGACACAAGGGCCGCAGCGCGTCGACGTGATCTATCGCCGCATCGACGATGACTTTCTCGACCCGCTCGTGTTCCGGCCGGATTCCGCGCTCGGCGTGCCGGGTCTGATCGGTGCATACCGCGCGGGTAACGTCTCGTTATGCAACGCGGTGGGGACGGGCATCGCGGACGATAAATCGATCTATCCGTATGTGCCGGACATGGTGCGCTTTTATCTCGGCGAAGAGCCGATTCTCAACAATGTGCCGACGTGGATGTGCCGCAAGCCGGATGATCTGAAGTATGTGCTCGACCATCTTCCCGAACTTGTCGTAAAGGAGACGCATGGCGCGGGCGGTTACGGCATGCTGGTCGGCCCGGCTTCGACCGCGGCGCAGATTGCCGAGTTTCGTGCTGTGCTCGAAGCGCATCCGGAGAAGTACATCGCGCAGCCGACGCTCGCACTTTCCACCTGTCCGACATATGTGGAGACAGGAATCGCGCCGCGTCACATCGATCTGCGTCCGTTCGTGCTATCGGGCACTGAAGTGCGAATGGTGCCGGGAGGCCTGACGCGGGTTGCATTGCGGGAAGGTTCGCTCGTCGTGAATTCATCGCAAGGCGGTGGCACAAAAGATACGTGGGTACTCGAGCGCTGAGGTCAGTCATAAATAAAGCGCTGCGTCACCAAAGACAACGACAAACAACCGGGATCACCCATGCTGAGCCGTACCGCGGATCATCTCTTCTGGATGGCGCGCTATACCGAACGCGCCGAAAACACCGCCCGGATGCTCGATGCGAACTATCAGCTCTCGCTTTTGCCGCAGTCCGATGAGTATGCGGAACTGGGATGGCGCGCGATGTTGTCGATATCGGAATTGAGCGGAATTTATTCAGCCGCGCATCACGGCATGAAAAGCCGCGACGTGATCGACTTCATGGCGCGCGATCTGTCGAATCCTTCGTCCATCGTCAGTTGTTTGCGTGCTGCACGCGAAAATGCGCGGGCCGTGCGCAGTTCGACCAACAGCGAGTTATGGGAATCGCTCAACACGACGTGGCTCGACTGTCAGCGCATGCTTGCCGACGGCATTCTCGAGCGCGAACCCTATACGTTCTTCGAATGGGTGAAGTTCCGCTCGCATCTTTCGCGCGGCGTGCAGCTCGGCACGCTCGTAAAGGACGATGCGTTCTATTTCATGCGTCTCGGCACTTTCATCGAACGGGCGGACAATACAGCGCGCATTCTCGACGTCAAGTTTGAAATGATGGAACAGCGCGCGGATACTTCCGCACAGCCGTTCGATTATCACCATTGGGTGGCGGTGCTCGGTTCGGTATCGGGTTTTGAGGTGTATCGCCGCGTTTATCGCGATGTCATTACGCCCGAACGCGTGGCGGGGCTGCTGATTCTTTATGGCGACTGGCCGCGTTCCCTTGCAGCGAGCATCGCAGAAGTGGAGCAGTTGATCGGCCACGTGACGAAAGGGCGGGATACGGAAGCGGCGAGGCTCGCCGCGCAATTGAGTTCGGAACTGAAGAACGGGCGCATCGTCGACATCCTGAAAGGCGGATTGCACGCTTATCTCGTGGATTTCCTCGCGCGCGTGAACGATCTCGCAGGCCGTGTGAGCCGCGACTTTCTGTTGCCGATCGCGCCGGAACCGCCGATGCAATCGCAAACGCAGTCGCAGTCGCAAAGCAAAGGCTGAGCGCGTGCGTTCAGCGCTTGGCCGCCGCCGCGACGACACGATGCACGAAGCGGAGCTTGTCGATGACAGGCGGCGCGAGCGTGAACGGATAGCCGTCGGGCATGCCGAGGCTGCGATTCAGGCTATTCAGGACATAAGTGAGTGGAAACCAGCGTTTCATGAGGTTATCAAACGTGGTTTCGTCGACGGGCGTCTGATCGGTAAGCGTCGGCTCGTGCGGACTATCGGGCACAAGCACGAGGCCGCACGATACGGCGGTATCGAGCGTGTCGACGATATGCAGATAATGCGCCCAGGTCTCCGCCCAGTCTTCCCACGGATGCATCGTGGCGTAGGCACTGATGAAGTTGTCTTCCCATTGAGCGGGCGGACCTTCCTGGTAATGGCGGTCGAGTGCGGCGGCGTAGTCGGCTTGTTCGTCGCCGAATGCAGTGCGAAACGGTGCGATGCGAGCGGTGTCCGCGATCAGGCGATCAAAGAAGTAGTGCCCGGATTCATGACGGAAATGACCGAGCAAGGTGCGATACGGCTCGTGAAGCGCAGAGCGCGTTTTCTCGCGATGAGCATCGTCAGCTTCAGCGATGTTGAGCGTGATGATGCCGTTGTTATGGCCCGTCATTACGCCATGGCCTTGCGCATCCGCTTCGAGAAACTGGAATTCGAGGCCGCGCTCGGGATCTTCCTGACGCGACCTCACGGGCAGGCCCAACTCGGAAAACGTGTACAGCAGGCGGCGCTTCGCGGCTTCGATGCGATACCAGTAGACGCGGTTTTCCGGATTCGAGAGGTTGGGAATGGTGCTCGTCAATTGGCACGAGCAGCACAGCGGGTCGGTCGGATCGATGTCGGGCGCAGGAACGACCCAGTTGCAGACATTTTCGACCACGTAGTTATGGCACGGCCGATAGAGGAGATCTTTGGCGAGCGGATGCAGGCTGCGCCAGCGACCGTCCCCGTTTTCTTCGAAGGCGCTGATCTGACTGATCTCGGGCACATAGCCGAGCCGCGCGCCGCAGTTTTCGCAATGCGTGTTCTCGAAGAACACGAGCTGGTTGCAGCGATTGCAGTGAAAGGTCTTCATCGTGTGGTCGGCGGAAGTGTTATTGCGCGAGGTTCGGTGTGCGCGCTATCGGCGAAGCAGTCGCAAACATCGTGCCGTAGTCAGAACGTTTTTTCCATGACAAGCAGAAAAACGCGTTGCAGCGCGGCTTGTGTGCGCGGCGTCAATTGAGCAAAGGAGTCCGGTGTGTCCATTCGTGTCGCGTTGAACCATGTCACGCACTATCGCTATGACCGGCTCGTCGGTCTTTCGCCGCAAGTCGTGCGCTTGCGGCCTGCGCCCCATTGCCGGACGCCGATCGTGTCGTATTCGATGCGTGTCGAGCCAGAGGATCATTTCATCAACTGGCAGCAGGACGCGTTCGCGAACTATCAGGCGCGACTGGTTTTCCCCGAGAAAACGCGCGAATTCAAGGTAACGGTCGATCTCGTTGCGGAAATGGCCGTCTATAACCCGTTCGACTTTTTTCTCGAACCGGCCGCCGAAAAGTTTCCATTCAGCTATGCGCCAGAATTGCTGCATGATCTCGCGCCTTACATGGTCAAGCGTGAGCCGACTCCGCGCTTTGCCGCATTTGTCGAAAGTATCGATCGCTCCCCGCGCGCGACGATCGATTTTCTCGTCGAATTGAATCAAAGGCTATCCCACGAGATTCGCTATCTGATCCGCATGGAGCCGGGCGTGCAGACGCCCGAGGAAACGCTTGAAAGCGCGGCGGGTTCGTGCCGGGATTCGGGCTGGCTGCTTGTGGAAACGCTGCGTCATCTCGGGCTGGCGGCGCGCTTCGTATCGGGCTATCTGTTGCAGCTCGCACCGGATACCAAATCGCTCGATGGCCCGAGCGGCACCGAAGTGGACTTCACCGACCTGCATGCGTGGTGCGAAGTGTTCCTGCCTGGAGCGGGCTGGATAGGCTTCGATCCTACTTCCGGCCTGCTCGCCGGCGAAGGACATATTCCGGTCGCGTGCACGCCGGAGCCGGACAGTGCGGCACCGGTCTCTGGCGCGATTGACAAATGCGAAGTCGAATTCGTTCATGCGATGTCGATCGAGCGCGTGCTCGAAACGCCGCGCGTGACGAAGCCTTATAGCGAGGAAGACTGGAACGCGGTGCTGCGTATGGGCGAGCAGGTGGATGCGCGATTGAATGCATCCGATGTGCGTCTCACCATGGGTGGCGAGCCGACTTATGTTTCGGTTCGCGATCGCGATGAACCGGAATGGAACACCGATGCGCTGGGCCCGACGAAGCGCGCCTACGCCGTTTCGCTGATGGACAAGCTGCGCGCGCAGTACGGCGCGGGCGGCTTCCTGCACATCGGACAGGGCAAGTGGTATCCGGGCGAGCAATTGCCGCGCTGGGCGCTGTCGCTTTTCTGGCGCGCGGATGGCGAACCGTGCTGGCACGATCCGTCGCTTTTTGCGGACGAACGTCAACCGGCGTCGTACACATCGGATGACGCCGCGCGCTTCATTCGTAATCTCGCTGGCAAGCTGTCTTTGGATTCAAAATACATTCAACCCGCGTACGAGGATACGTGGTACTACCTGTGGCGCGAACGCCGCTTGCCGGTGAACGTCGATCCTTTCGACTCGCGTCTGGACGACGAACTCGAGCGCGCGCGGCTGCGGCGTGTGTTCGATGCAGGACTTCCGTCGATTACGGGCTACGCGCTGCCGATTTCGCGCGAAGACGCCCCCACGATGCAGCCGGGCCGCTGGACCAGCGGTCCGTGGTTCTTCCGCGACGAACGCATGTACCTGATTCCGGGCGATTCGCCGATGGGCTACCGCTTGCCGCTCGACTCGCTGCCGTGGGTTTCGGAAGGCGATTATCCGTGGCAGCACGCGCACGATCCGTTCGCGCCGTCGACGCCATTGCGCACCGCGACTGAATTACGCATGCAATATGCGGATTTGGATAATGAATCGCGCATGCAAAATGCCGATGCGGTGGGAACGCGGCATGCAATGGCAACGGGTCCGTCGCGGGAGCGCGTCCCGCAACGCGGCGAGTCGGCTGGCTGGATCGCGCGGACCGCTGTGTGCGTGGAAGCGCGTGACCCCGCGCGCGCGGCCGGTCCGAAAGCGGAAGCCGACGCCCTCGAAAAGCTCGGCAACGGCAACAAGCTGATGCATGTCTTCATGCCGCCGCTCACCGAACTCGACGACTATCTCGATCTGCTTGCGGCCATCGAAGCCACGGCTTCCGATCTGAAGATTCCGGTCATTGTCGAAGGCTATCCGCCGCCGCGCGATGCGCGTCTCAAGATGCTCCAGGTGACGCCGGATCCGGGCGTGATCGAGGTGAACATTCATCCGGCTGCGAACTGGAACGATCTTGTCGAACACACGGAGTTCTTGTACAACGCGGCGCACGAGTCGTATTTAAGCCCCGAGAAATTCATGCTCGATGGCCGGCACACCGGCACCGGCGGCGGCAATCACTTCGTGCTTGGCGGTGCGACACCCGCCGACAGTCCATTCCTTCGTCGCCCCGATCTGCTTGCGAGCCTGATCGCGTACTGGCATAACCATCCATCGCTGTCGATGCTGTTTTCAGGGCTTTTTATCGGTCCGACGAGTCAGGCGCCGCGCGTCGACGAAGCACGCAACGATCAGGTCTATGAACTCGAGATCGCATTCGCCGAACTGCAAAGACAACTCGATATGCTCGGCGGACGCGGCAATGCCACTGTGCCGCCGTGGCTTATCGACCGCATTTTGCGCAACATCCTGATCGACGTAACGGGCAACACGCACCGCGCGGAGTTTTGCATCGACAAGCTGTATTCGCCCGACGGACCCACTGGCCGGCTCGGCCTGCTCGAACTGCGCGGCTTCGAAATGCCGCCGCACGCGCGCATGAGTCTCGTGCAACAACTGTTGTTGCGCGCGCTCGTTGCACGATTTTGGAACGCCCCCTATACCGCGCGACTCACGCGCTGGGGCACCGAACTGCATGACCGGTTCATGCTCGGCACTTTCGTGCAAATGGATTTCGACGACGTGCTCAGCGAGTTGCGCGAAGCGGGCTTCGCATTCGAGCGAAGCTGGTTCGCGCCGCATTTCGAGTTCCGCTTCCCACTCGTCGGCGCATACGATACGAACGGCATCGCGCTCACGATCCGCAATGCACTCGAACCGTGGCACGTCATGGGCGAAGAGGGCGCGATCGGCGGCACGGTGCGTTTCGTCGATTCATCCGTCGAACGTCTCGAAGTGCGCGTGCTCGGCCTGAATGGCAATCGGCATGTCGTAACTGTCAATGGCGAGACGCTGCCGCTGCAACCTACAGGGCGCGTAAGCGAATACGTGGCCGGCGTGCGCTTTCGCGCGTGGTCGCAAGCCGCATCCCTGCATCCGACCATCGACGTACATGCGCCGCTTACCTTCGATATCGTCGATACATGGACCGGACGCGCGATCGGCGGATGTCAGTACCACGTCGCGCATCCGGGCGGACGCAACTATCAAACCTTCCCGGTCAACGCCTATGAAGCCGAAAGCCGCAGGCGCGCACGCTTCTTCGCGACAGGACACACGCCCGGTGCGATGCGTGTCGAAGCCCGCGAACGCAGCCTCGAATTCCCGTTCACGCTCGACCTGCGCTATCGTTGAAGTGCAATCATCATTCGAATAAAGAACAGAGACGACATTGGCCTATCAATCGACCTTGCCTTTCGACATCGCCTCGGCCCGCATCGATGCGCTCGCGCTGCTGCGCACGCTGCCCGCGCGCGAAGGGCATTGGGACGAATTGCGCGACGCGGCAGGCCAGTTGCGTGAGCCCTGGCGTCAGTTTTTCGAATTGCTCGGCGAGCAGGGCGTCGAGCGGCTCGACGATGGCGTCGCCGCCGTCGCGCAGCAGGTGCGCGACAACGACATCACGTACAACGTGTATGCCGATAACGGCAAGCCGCGTGCGTGGTCGCTCGATCTCCTGCCGCTCATCATCGATGAAGAAGAGTGGGCGCTGATCGAGCGCGGCGTTGCGCAACGCGCGCGCTTGATGGAAGCGATTGTCGCGGATGTCTATGGTCCGCAGTCATTGCTGCATCGCGGCCTGCTGCCGGGCGCGCTCGTCTTCGGGCATCCCGGCTACTTGCGCGCGGTGAAGGGTTTCATGCCACCGTGCGGCCGCTTTCTGCAGATCGTCGCTGTCGATCTCGCGCGCGCGCCATCCGGCTCGTGGACGGTCATCGCGCATCGCACCGAAGTGCCTTCCGGTTTGGGTTATGCGCTCGAAAACAGATTGATCGTATCGAGCCTCTTCGCCGATCCCTTTCGCGCGATGCATGTGAGCCGTCTCGCGGCGACCTATTCGCAACTCATCGCGACGATCGCGCAAGCGGCTCGCGCGACGATGCACGATGACGACGACGGCCGCAGCGATGCATCGAACGATGCGCCGCATATCGCGTTGCTGAGTCCCGGCCCATTCAGCGAGACTTACTTCGAGCATGTGTTTCTCGCGCGATATCTGGGCGTGACGCTCGTCGAAGGCAAGGACCTCACGGTGCGGCACGACAAGCTCTATCTGAAGACGCTTGCCGGCCTGTCGCGCGTGCACGCAGTGATACGGCGTCTTGACGATGCATTCTGCGATCCCGTCGAATTGCGCGCGGACTCCACCATCGGCGTGCCCGGCTTGCTGCAGGTCATGCGTGCGGGGAATGTGATGGTGTCGAACGTGCCGGGCGCGGGCTTCACGGAATCCCCCGCGCTCAACGCGTTTTTGCCGGGCATTGCGCAAGCCTTGCTGGATGAAACTCTGGAATTGCCGACGGTGCCGACATGGTGGTGCGGCGAAGAAGCCGCGCGGTCCGAAGTATTCGAGCGCCTCGATCACGCGCTCATCGCGCCGACATGGCCTGGCGCGCAGGCCGATCACGCACCGGGCATCGATGCGGGCGTGCAGGCGCTTTCGGCATGGCGCGAACGCATCGAACGCGCGCCGGATGTCTTCACGGTGCAGGAGAATCTGCCGTTCTCCACGGCGCCGCGCTTTCATGATGGCGCGCTCGGCTCGCGTCCATGCGTGCTGCGCGCCTATGCGATCGCCAACATCGACGGAAGCTGGAGCGTGATGCCAGGCGGCTTCACGCGGCTCGCGGCCGACAAGCGCGCGACCGTGTCCATGCAGTTCGGCGGCAGCAGCGTCGATACATGGGTGATGTCGAGCCAGCCCGGTAGCGCCGTGTCGTTGCAACCGACGCCGATGAAGCCGGGCGAGCTGCGCAAGCATCGCATCGTGTCGAGCCGAGCCGCGGAGAATCTTTTCTGGGGGGGTCGTTATGGCGAGCGCGCGGAAAACAACGTGCGCTTGTGCCGCCTTCTGCTCGGCATGCTCGATGGCAACGATGCTGAAGAACTCTTTCCGACGCTCACTGAACTCGCATCGCAATGCGGACTCATCCCATCGGGCGAAACGCTCGCGCGCAGCACGCCGCAAGCGTTCGAACGTGTGCTCGTCGCGGGCTTGCCGGAATCGAGCAAAGCGACGAGCATCGGCGACAATCTCGCGGATCAGGCGCGCGCATGTGGCGAAATTCGCGACCGGCTTTCGACGGACCACTGGCGCACGATCCTCGCATCGCGCAACGACTTTCGTGATGCGCTCGCGCGTCTCTCGCCGAGCGATAAGGCAGATGAAGGCACGGTTCGCATCGGCCGCGATTACGATCGCGTGATGCTCGCAGGTGCGCTCGAACATCTTGCGACGCAATTGTCCGCAATCAGCGGCGCGCAAGGCGATCGCATGACGCGTGATGAAGCATGGCGGCTGCTCTTCATCGGAAGACATATCGAACGCGTATCGACGATGGCTACGATCCTGCATGTCGTCGCCGAGCGGGGCACGCTCGCGTCGCCCGCGGGCTTCGATCTTCTCTTGCAACTCTTCGACAGCACGCTCACGTATCGCTCGCTTTATCCGGGAAGACTCGAAGTGCCGGCGTTGATCGATCTCATCGTCGTCGATCAAACCAATCCGCGCGGACTCTATGGGGTGTACTCGCGCTTGCGTACGAAGCTCGATGAGATCGCTGCCGCAGCCGGTGGCGCACGCCGCGCACAAGCGACACGTTTCGCTGATCTTCTCGTTCACGCCGATGCGTTGCCCGATCTCACCGCGCTTTGCGAAACGCGGGCCGATGGCCGTCACGATGCGCTGATCGCGGTATGCGACCGGCTCGTTGCGTCGGTCAGCGCGGCATCGAACGAAGTCAGCGCGCGCTACTTCAGTCACGCGAATACGCTTGCCGCACAGGTGTCGTCATGAGCCTTGGCCTGAACGATACCGTGCTCGCGGTCACGCATCGGACCACCTATCGATACTCGACGCCCGTCGAAATCGCGCAGCACCTGGCGACGATCCGTCCGCTGCATTGCCCCTGGCAGCAGGTTATCTCGCATACCGAGCGCATCGATCCGGTACCGTCTTATGTGCATAGCCGCGTCGATGCATTCGGCAATGACGTGTTGTACTTCTCGCTCGATGCGCCGCACGAACGGCTTTCGATGACGAGCGAAACCACGGTCCGGCTTACGCCGCGCTGGGATGCGCTCGATGCCGAAGCGACGCCGCCTTGGGAAGATGTCGCGGATCGCTTGCGCTACAGCGCGAGTGGTTCGTTCTATCCGGAAAGCGAATTCTGTTATGCGTCGCCCAATATCTCGCTCGATCATGCATTGCGCGCGTATGCGCAAGCGAGCTTCGATAAGGGCACGCCGCTCGTCGCGGGCGCCATCGATCTGATGCATCGCATTCATGCGGACTTCGACTACAAACCGTCTGCGACTGCGTTCGATACGCCCGCATCGCGTGCGTTCGAATTGCGTCATGGCGTGTGTCAGGACTTCTCGCAAGTGATGATCGGCTGCCTGCGTGCGCTTGGATTGCCTGCTCGTTATGTGAGCGGCTATCTGCGCAACGATCCGCCGCCGGGGCACCCGAGGTTGATCGGCGCCGATGCTTCGCATGCGTGGGTGTCGGTGCATTGTCCGCAAAGCGGATGGATCGACCTCGATCCGACCAATGATGTGCTCGCGGACCTCGACCATGTGACGCTCGCGACGGGGCGCGATTACAGCGATGTGTCGTTGCTGCGCGGGATGATTCTCGGCGGAGGCGCGCACCATGTGGATGTGGCGGTGAATGTGCTGGCGTTATAAGGTGCATGTCCATGCAAAGAAAGCACGCGATCCCATACTGCGTTAATGTTTAGGGCTTTCGTCGCCATGCGCAGGCTTTAGCGCATGCCTTTCGCTTTGCAAGGAGATTCGCACGATGGAATACGTGAAACTGGGCTCGACCGGTCTCGAGGTGTCGCGGCTCTGTCTTGGTTGCATGACCTACGGCGCGCCCGATCGTGGCACGCATCCCTGGACGCTCGATGAGGAAAAGAGCCGTCCGCTCATCAAGGAAGCATTGGACGCGGGCATCAATTTCTTCGACACGGCCAATACTTACTCGGACGGCACGTCGGAGGAAATCGTCGGACGTGCGCTGCGCGATTTCACGAAGCGCGACGACATCGTCATCGCGACGAAGGTATTCAATCGCATGCGTCCGGGTCCGAATGGCGCGGGGCTCTCGCGCAAGGCGATCTTCAACGAAATCGATAACAGCCTGAAGCGGCTCGGGACCGATTACGTCGATCTCTATCAGATTCATCGATGGGATTACACGACGCCGATCGAGGAAACACTCGAAGCACTACATGATGTCGTGAAGGCGGGCAAGGCGCGTTATATCGGCGCATCGTCGATGTATGCGTGGCAGTTCAGCAAAGCGCTCTATACCTCTCGCGCGAACGGATGGACCGAGTTCAAAACGATGCAGAATCATTTGAATCTGCTGTATCGCGAGGAAGAGCGCGAGATGATGCCGCTTTGCAGGGATCAGGGCATCGGCGTGTTGCCCTGGAGCCCGCTTGCGCGCGGCCGTCTCACGCGCGAATGGGACGCGACGAGCGCGCGTCAGGAATCGGATACCTTCGGCAGCACGCTGTATCGCACCGACGATGCCGATCGCGCGGTCGTCGAAGCCGTGGCTGCAGTCGCGAAGGCGCGCGGGGTGCCGCGTGCGCAAGTGGCGCTCGCGTGGGTTGCGCAGAAGGCGCCAGTGACCGCGCCGATCATCGGTGCATCGAAACCGGGACATGTGAGCGATGCGGTCGCGGCCTTATCGCTGAATCTCACGGCGGACGAGATCGCGCAACTCGAAGCACCGTATGTGCCGCATGCCGTGTCCGGTTTCAAATGACGCGAATCATAACTGCGATTCGATCGGCAAGATCCCGAGCATCCAGATCCCTGCGCGTTTGAGCGCGGACACGTCCGGCTCGCTATCGAGTTCGGTCGTGTTGCCGTTTGCGTCGGTGTCGATCCACACCATGCGTTTGCTGCCGTTGCCGTCATCGTGCAATTCGACGCGCCACGCAATGCGATCGATGTTCGTGCCGATGCCGTCAGCCACATACTCGGCCGCATCCGCGCTTTCGCAATAGACGCCGATTTCCGTGTTCAACTCAACGGAACGCGGATCGAGATTCATCGAGCCGATGAAGATGCGCTTGCGATCAAACACATATGTCTTCGCATGGAGCGACGCCTTCGACGATCCGAATGTCGTTTTCTTCGCGGTCTTGTCGGCGTCGCTCGATGCAACGGGCTTCAGCTCATATAGCCTCACGCCGGCTTCGAGCATATCCTTTCGATAGCGCTGATAGCCCGCATGCACCGCGGCGACATCGGTGGCGGCGAGAGAATTCGTGAGCACGGTGACACGCACGCCACGCGATGTCATCGATTGCAGCCATCGCACGCCTTCCTTGCGCGGGACGAAGTATGGCGACACGATCAGCATTTCCTGCGCGGGTTCGAAATCCAACGCCTTGAATTGCGACATCAGATGGCCTTCGCTGTCGCCGGGCGCGCGCGTGATCTTTGCGGGATCGTCATACAGAAGCGTGGCCTTGCCCCACGAAAAAGCCGTGTCGTGCGCCTCGATAACTTTGGTGTAACGCTCGCGAACTTGCGCGACATAGGGCGAACTCTGTTCCGACAACAAATACGTGTCGAGCTTCTGGCGATAACCGGCGAGCGCGCCGGGGTCGGCGTGACGTCGCATCAGGTTATCGATCGGATAGGCTGCATCCGAGTTCCAGTACAGGTCGAATGCGCTCGATACGTCGCGCACGACGGGGCCATGCACGAGCACATCGAGATCGCCGAACGCGACCGTGCTCGACGCGCCGAAATATTCGTCGCCGATATTCCGTCCGCCGAGAATCGCGGCCTGGTTATCGGCGATGAGCGCCTTGTTATGCATCCGCCGATTCACGCGAAAGAACTCGATCGCGGAGCCTAGCTTCTTGAACGTGCGATTCGATACGGGATTGAAAAGCCGCACCTGCACGTTCGGATGCGAAGCGAGCGCGAGCAGGAACTGATCGTCCGCATTGGTGCCGAGGTCGTCGAGCAGGAGGCGCACGCGCACGCCGCGATCGGCGGCGCGCATGATCGATGCGGCCATTTCGCGGCCAGTCAAATCGTCGTGCCAGATGTAGTACTGGAGGTCGAGCGTGCGCTCCGCGGCTTCACTCAGAATCACGCGCGCGATGAGCGCGTCCATGCCGTTCGCTAGCAAATGAAACGCATTGTCGCCGGGATGCGCCGCTTCGCTCGCTGCGAAGGTCGTGCCGAGGCGCGTGTTCGCGGTGTCGGCCAGTGCATGCGTTTGCACGCGTCCTGTCTGCGGCGGAAGGCTCGCGCATGCGCTCATCAACAGTGTCAAAGCAAAGGCGATCCAAGTGCGAAGTTTCATTGCGTGACCTCAATTACGGAGTCCGTACTATGCCATGTTCTTTTCCTTCCGCGAATTTTCGTTCAAACGCGCGCGCACGAAGCTGACATGCTCGCGCAGCACATAGAGTGCATCGGCGTAGGCGAGCGGCAGCTTGAGCGTATCGAGAGATTCCTCGATGTAATCGAGTTCGATGACGAGCGCCCGCCGTTCGTCTTCGCTGGTGACGCGCATCGCGCCGCGTTCCACCGCGATCAGCGCACCGTAGTAGCGATAGATGCGCGAGCGCACGCGCCAGCGATACAGCGCGGGCACGAGCCGCAGCGCAGGAAAGATGAGCACGGCGACCGGGAGCAACAGCACAAGGGCGCGGTCCGCGATATTCGCGAGCCAGAACGGCAGCGTGCGATAGAGGAAGCTCTTGCCCGAGCGGTAATAGCGGCTCGCGTCTTCGCTGATCGGATACTCATGCGCGACGGAACTCGGAAATTGCCCCGCGCGTTGCAGCAGACCGGCAGAGCCGTGCACTTCCTGCGCGGCTTCGATGAGCAAGTCCGATAGCGCCGGATGCAGGCTTGGCCGCGCGACGAGTTCGACCGTGGGGCTGATCAGATGCACGGTCTCCGGCGGGATGCGGCGGCCGAGATCGAGCACACCGGGCGGCAATTCGATATCGTCGAGATAGGGAAAAAGACGCGTATAGGCGCCCGATTCCTTGAAGTCCATCACCGAGATGCCGGGCACGCGCAAGAGGCGCAACATCAGGCCGCGCGTTGCGGAATCGCCGGAGAGAAACACTGCGTCGGCCTCGTTGCTGACGAGTTGCGTCGCGGCTTGCAGGCCGTCGCTCGGAAGAAGCTGCGTGTCGCCGCCAGGATAGATGCCGTTCGCTTCCAGCAGCTTGAGCGACAGCGTGCGCGTGCCGCTGCCTTCGCGGCCTATCGCGATGCGCTTGCCTTCCAGTTGCGAGAGGAGGGTGAGACCCTTGCCTCGATAGAACACGACAAGCGGCACATACGACACGCTGCCGAGCGACATCAGTTGCGATGCCTGTTCCTTCGTCGCGATCCCGCCTTGCACGAGCGCGAGGTCGACGTGCTGCTTCGGATCGAGCAAGCGTTCGAGATTTTGCACGGAGCCATCCGAAGGCAGCACCTTCAGCGTGATGCCGTTACGCGCGAGCAGTTTCGCGTATTCCTGCGAGATGACGTAGAACGAGCTGTCGGATTGACCCGCGCTCATCGTGATGGTTTTGGGCGGCGCCGGATCGACGAGCCAGTAGACGAGCGCGACGACGATCGCAATGACCAGCAAGACAGGACCGGCCGTCCATGTAATGTCATGCAGGACGCCTTTCGCATGATCGCGAGGCAGATGCGGGCGTTTCATGCGATGCCTCGTCATGAGCGTGCGTTCGTGACTGCTTGCGTGACTGGAAAGACATCGAGCATGTCGTGCCTATGTCGGAAGCGGCGTTGCTTCGCAGTGTAACGCGCGGCGCGGTCAAAACGACAAGGCCGGCTCGCATGCGGCCGGCCTTCGCTTTCAATCGATCCTCGATCAAGCCCAGTGTGCGGGAATCCAGAACCTGCCGACCCAGTGGCCCGGAATCAGGACCGCGCGATGCGGGACCACGTAGACGGTCTTCGCGGGCGGCGCGACATACACCGTCCTGACCGGAGCCGGCGCGGGCGCGACGTACACGGTCTTGGCCGGCGGCGGTGTGACGACCACCGTCTTGGCGGGCGGCGGCGGAGGCGGCGTGACGACGACCGTCGACGAAGCCGGGGGCGGTGCGACCACCACGGTCGTCGCAGGCGGCGGGGGCGGCGGCACGATCACGGGCGCAGCGACGACGGTTGTTCCGGTGACGACCGGCGCCGTCGCGACCACCGTCGTGCTCGACGTCACCGTGCCGCCGCCGACTACCGTCGTGCTATGCGACCCGTTCGAGACCGTCGCGGTGCCCGACGTCGTGACCACGCCCGGCGCGACGCTCGTCGCGCTGCCTGAATGCGTGACGGTGCCGCCGTTGGCCGTGTTGACCGTGCCCGAGCGATTGCAGGTGTAGCCCGCGCAATTCGTCGATGCTGAGTGCGTCGACGTGTTGCCGTTCGGTCCCGTCACCGATCCCGATGACGAGTATTGGCCGGGCGCAGTACGCGTCACGGTATCGCTGCCGGTGGCGGTCTTGCCGTTTGGGCCGGTCGCGCTGCCGGTGTGCGAGCAACTGCCGCCCGCGCAGCTCGTGTCGCCCGCATGTTGCACCGAGCGGCCGTTCGGGCCGTATGCGGTGCCGGAGTTGGAGAACTGGCCCGGCGCGGTACGCGTAACGGTTCCGGAGTTGGTGCCGACGCGGCCCCATGGATTCTCGACGCCGCCCGCATGCGAGCAACTGCCGCCGCCGCACGAGCCGACGTGCGCGCCCTGGTATTCGCCGCGACCGGTGTAGGCCGTGCCGCCACGCGCCCAGCCCGCGAAGGCGGAGCTGCTGCACAGCGTAAGCGCGGCGGCCGCCGCGACGACGAGCAACTTGCGCACGCGGCGCTTGCTTGAGGGCGCGTCGGAGGCGAACGCAACGTGGGCGTTTGAAGCGAAAGTCGATCTGTTTTTCACGGGATGTCCTTCTCGGTTCTTTAGGCCACGTTGCGTTTCGAGTGGCGACGGAAGTGACTATAGAGAAGCGGCCTTGCGAAGTCCCGCGGTAACTTGTTTCACGCCATGTCATGGCTGATGGCATCGTGCTATGCCTTATGGCACGGGCTTTTGCAGCATTTCCAATAACTTTGCGAAGTCCGCGCGCAACACGATTTCGCGCATTGCGTCACACTTGCTGCTGCCGTCCGGCTTAATCGTCATAACAATCGAAATCATCATGGCCACATCTACTCCGATCCAAGTCGCCGTTCTCGACGATTATCAGAACATCGCGCTCTCGATGGCCGACTGGTCGCCGCTCGAGGCTCGCGCTGAAATTACCGTGTTCAACGATCACATCGCGGAGCGCGACGCGTTGCTCGAACGTCTGCGTCCCTTCGATGTTGTCTGCGCGATGCGCGAACGCACGCCGTTCTCGCGCGACATCATCGAGAGCCTGCCTAACCTTAAGCTGATTGCATCGACGGGCGCGGCGAATGCATCGATCGATCTCGATGCCGCATCCGAACGCGGCGTCGAAGTGCGGCATACGGGCTATACGTCCACACCGACGATCGAATTCACGTGGGCGCTCATTCTCTCGATGATGCGCAACATCCCCGCCGAGAATCGCTCGCTCAAGGAGGGCGGCTGGCAGATTGCGCTCGGCACCGAACTCGCGGGCAAGACGCTCGGCTTGCTCGGTCTCGGTCGCGTGGGGTCGGCCGTCGGCGTGATCGGCCGCGCCTTTCGCATGAACGTGATCGCGTGGAGCCAGAACCTCACACGTGAGCGCGCGGAAGAAAAGGGCGTGCAACTAGTGGACAAGGACACGCTCTTCAAGACCTCCGACGTGCTCTCGATTCATGTTCGCCTCAGCGAGCGCACGCATCATCTCGTCGGTGCGCGGGAATTTGCGCAGATGAAGCCGACGAGCCGCATCGTCAACACGTCGCGCGGACCGATCGTCGATAGCGCCGCGCTCGTCGATGCGTTGAAGTCGGGCAAGCTCGCGGGCGCGGCAATCGACGTCTACGATGAAGAGCCGCTAGCTGCGAACGACGTGCTGCGTTCACTGCCGAACGTGCTCGCGACGCCGCATATCGGCTATGTGGCGGAAGAGTTGTATCGCACGTTTTATGGCGATACGGTGCGCAATATCGTCGAATGGCTCGATGCGCGTCAGGGTTGAATCACGACGCGCCCGATTTGTCGGATGGCAGAAGCGAGAACAACGTTTCGATCGCGGCGCTCGCGCGGCGCTTGCCATCCGCGCGGCCCATCGCGAGATCGATGACCGCAAGCCCGACGACAAGCGCATGCACCATCGACACATGTTCTTTCGTGACGGCGAGACCCATTGCTTCGAGCATGCGCGTGATGCGTACCGCGACGCCTTCCGCGAGCTCGCGAAAGAGGCTGCGAATGGTTGGCTCTTCGTCGGCGGCTTGCGCGAGCGCCATCAATACGCGCGTGTTTTCGTGGCGCATCGCGACGTTGGCGATCGATGCAGCTGTGATCTTGGGCGATGCTTCGCCCGCGAAGGCATCGACGGCGGCGAGCTGGCCATCGATGGCCGTACGCGCGACAGCTTCGATCAACGCGAGGCGCGTGGGGAAATAATAAGTCAGATGACTCTGGCGCAGACCCGCGCGTGCAGCGACGCGCGGTTGCGTGAAGCCCGAATAACCTTCTTCGCGCAGAGTGGCAAGGGCGGCTTCGAGTATGGTCTGTCGACGATCCTGCACAGGGCGCGATCCACGTTTGGTTGAATTACCAAACCTTAGCGCGGGCGATGCACGGCGTCAACCTTATGAATTGTCATACGACGGTGGTTGCGGATTATGCGCGGGGTTCGTGTCGAACTTGCGGATATCGGTGATCGCAGCGCTCGCGAGCGATCGAAGATCGGCTTCGAGCGCATCGGCGAGTGCCTTGTCATAGACTTCGTCGCCATTCACGTAGAGCGTGAACGCTTCGAGATATTTCGCTTTTTTAGCCGGGTTTTCGATGGTTTCGCGTGTCCACCGATAAAGCGGATAGTGCTCGATGCCATCCCTTTCGGCCTGCGCGACGTAATCCACGAAGGCGTCGTACTGGCATTTCAATTGAGCGTCGTGTTCGATCAGCAGCGCATTGATCGCCGCGAGCTTTTCGTTTGCCGGATCTCGACGCGCCAGCATCGCATACTCGGGCGCGAGACGGATTCGAACTTGATATTGCAAGGATTCAGTCATAACGCCCTTTTCATGTTGAAAGCTATTGATAACTTCGCGTGTGAATAATGCAGTTCATGCACTACACTTCCTCTCGCATCGCGAATCGAACAAGAGGAGAGTAACAGTGAGTCTTCGACATTCGATCTATTGCCCATGTTGCGACATGGCGCCGAACGCCGCAAGCCGCCGCCGCTTTCTTGCGCTCGCGGGTCAAAGCGCCGCCGCGCTCGCGCTCTTTCCGCATCTCGCATACGCCGATAACGACGTACCGTCCATCGCCTACGATTCCGTCCCCGACCCTGTACGCCTGCCTCGCGATATGTACTTCGGCGAATGCTCCGGCGTGGCGTTGAATTCGGCCGGGCATATCTTCGTGTTATCGCGCGGCAATAGCACGGGTCCGGCTTATGGCGCCGCCGCCGCGCAACTGCTCGAATTCGATCGCAATGGACGCTTCATGCGCGAAATCGGCCATAACCTTTATGCCTGGTCGTTCGCCCATACTGTGAAAGTGGATCGGCAAGACAATGTCTGGGTAACGGACAAGGGCTCGGACATGATCATCAAGTTCACGCCTGAAGGCCGCGTCGCGATGGTGTTCGGTCGCAAGCAGGAAGCGTCGGACGAAGAGACTGCGCCGCTCAAGCATCCGAATCCGCCGCTGCCTTCGGAGCCGGGGCGTTTCCGGCAAGTCACCGACGTCGCGTGGGACGCATCGGGAAATACCTATATCAGCGACGGATACATCAACTCGCGCGTCGCGAAGGTCGACAAGGACGGCAACTGGCTCAAGTCGTGGGGCGAGCGCGGGAAGGAGCCGGGGCAATTCCATACGCCGCATAGCATTGCTGTCGATAGAAACGGGCTTGTCTATGTCGCCGATCGAAGCAACCGGCGCATTCAGGTATTCGACGACGAAGGCAATTTTCAGCGGCAAATCACGATCGATGTACCCGTGCCGCCCGATGCGCGTCCGGCTATCGGCAACATGCCCGACGAAGCGGCGATAGCAGCGGGAACATTTGCGCCGGGTTCACCTTGGGCCATTTGCATTTCGCCGGGGCCGAATCAAGTGCTGTATTCCGCCGATGCGTTTCCCGGCCGGATTTACAAGTTATCGCTCGACGGAAAATTGCTCGGCGTACTCGGACGATCCGGCAAGCAATTGAAGCAGTTCGGATGGATTCATGAAATGGCGTGTCCTTCAGAAGGCACTTTGTTCGTCGCGGAGTTGCTCAATTGGCGCGTGCAGAAGCTCCTACTGCATGGGTGATCGCATCACTGCTTCGAGGGCTTCGATCGCATCGACATAATGGGCTTGGGCTGCGCGTCGCATCGATCTTCGCGCCACGCGCGCAACGTATCGAGCGCGACGGAATTGCGCACATAGCGATGCCACACGAATGCGAGATCGAAGATCAGGATCGCGAGCCACCACGCATAGAGAAAGAAAGCGCCACCAAGCACGACGGGCCACAAGGGTTTGCCCGCGAGATCGCCCCATAGTCTGACGCCCACGATCAGCACCATCATCAACGTGCCGAGCGCGACGAGAATACGCCGTCCCCAATGCGGTTTGCGCGGCGCGAGCCAGCCGCTTATTGCGCAGACGAGGCCCGCAAGTACGAAGACCGCCTTGCCGACGACAGGATCGGCGCTATCGCGATGCAGGATATCGGCGAACGGGCTCGCGAGAAAAGCCGCCACGCCGCTCAACAGCACGAACCAGAAGATCAGCGCACCCGCGACGAACGACAGTAGCGCGACGATGCGCCAACGCAGCCATGCGGCCGTGCGATTTGTGCCTCGCGCCTTGACGAGACGCGGAAGGCGTGCGGCAACCGTCGTTCCCATCAAAAGGCAGGCGAGCGCGAACACCGAGCGCGTGAGATAGATGAATTCGGGCGCGGTGCTCGTGCCGCCCGCGCCCGAATCGGAAGTTGCGGTGACAGCTTTATAGATGAAGAACACCGCGAGCAGATGCAGCGCGAAGCTCAGAAGATAAGGAATTGCCGTGCTCACGATGCCGCGAAAATGCCTGTTTTGAGGGGTTTTCGCGGTGCTTCGGTCGAGCACGACGTTCTCGATGAAGTGGCCGAAGACATCGCCGTCGGTCCAGTAATCGGTGTGCGCTTTCCCCGGCAGCCAGTAGCGCGAAAAGCCAATGTCATGCACCGGCTCGAATTCGAATGCGAGACAACCATGACGACCGAGATAGGCGCGCGCCGTATCGAGTGCGAAGCCGACGGGATCGCCGAAGTCATAATAGTTGCGCCACCTGATGCGTGAAGGCAGCGTGATCGGGCCGCCTGGACGCTCGATCTGCGTGACGGCATCGCCCTTGCGTTCGCTCCTTAGCGCCATGCCTTCCCATAGCTTCGGCCATAAAAGGATGTGCTTGTCGATCGGCGAGCCGATGGTCATGAAGCCACGCAGACTCTGCACCCAGTCAGTACCGATGATCTGCTTGCCGTCCTTCGGGTCGATGACGGTCGGTCTCGATAGCGCCTGCAGGATGCCGAGAAAACTGATCACGGTCCCTTCGCTATGCGCGACGATATACACCTCGGGCGCACACTGACAACGCGCGGTGGCGAGCGCGACAAGCCGCTCCATCACACGATGAAAGCGAAAGACGATGGTCTCTCGATGCTGCCTGAAATCCGCGACGAGCTGCACGTCGCCGACATAATCGCGCAGCATCGGCGCGAGATCGAACTTGAAAATGCCGGCTTTCTCCGTCACCGCGAGCAGGCTTTGCATGACGGCCACCGTTTCGACGATCTCTTCGACGACGCCCGACGCGAGCGAAAAGTCCGCGGGTTCGAGCTTGCGTTCATCGACGTTGAGCATGTAGGTCGCTTGCGCGCGACTCACGATCGACAGTCCCCACGCCTTGCTCTCTTCGAGCGTGTCGTCCTGCTTCACGACTTCGCGCGGAATGTCGGCCCAATACACTTCCGCGAAACCGAGCGCCGAATAGAAGTCGCGTTGTTCCGCGGTGTAGGGACCGCCCGGCGGCAGATCGAGCTGGCGCACGTCGACTTCGCCGACGCCCGCGATATCGAAGTAGCCGAGTGGCATCACGGGAAGCGGCGGGTCATAACGCGCGCCGAACTGGCTCGCGACCGAGCGCACCGTGTCACTGTGCAACTGATTGCCGATGCCGTGTATCGCGACAACGATCTTCTGCACGCGCGGCGCTGTCGGCAGTTCGGGCGCGGGCGTCGTTTGCGATGATGCGTCCATGAGCGTCTCCCGATGGCGGTTCGTCAGCGCTTTTCACGTACACGGCTTTGCGGCTTCGGCAGCGGCCCGGCCGCTCGAAGCAGATTAGTTCATTTTTTAGACAATAGTGCGAAATGATCGACGCCGTGTTTGCACTTTGCATGCGTGATGCCGAATGCAGGATGCAACAGCGGTCGATTGCATGCCCGAGAGTTCAGCCGCCGTGTGCAAGTCCTGTTTCCATTGCCACGCCGTTCCACAGATGCATCGCCGCATACGCTCTCCAGGGCCGCCAGCGTTCGGTACGCGCGCGCTGCTGGGCGGGCTTCACAAGCGATGGGTCGCGGCGCGCGATCGCCTGCATCAGGACGAGATCGGCTTCGGGCCAGGCGTCGGGATCGCGCAGCGCACGCATCGCGACATAGCCGACGGTCCACGGCCCGATGCCTGGCATGGCGAGCATGTCGCGTTTCACGCGTTCGGGATCGGCGCCGGGTTCATCGAGAGGAAGCGCGCCGGTTGCGACCGCGTGCGCGAAACGCTGCACGGTCTCGATGCGCTTGGTCGGCATGCCGATCTTCTCCAGATCCGCTGCGGCGAGTTCGGCGGGCGTCGGAAAGCGCCACGCGGTGCCCTCATGCGGATGGCCTTCGATCTTTTTGCCCGCGCGCTGCACGATGCGGTTCATGATCGTCGACGCGCCTTTGACGCTCACCTGCTGCCCGACGATGGTCCGCACCACAAGTTCGAAGCCGGACCACGCACCCGGCACGCGCAGGCCGGGCGCGGCTTCGACGAGCGGGGCGAGCACCGGATCGCCGGCGAGACAGCGAGCGATTTTGTGCGGATCGGCGTGCAGATCGAACATGCGCGCGAGCGGCGCGGCGAGGTCGCCGGCGTGCTGCGCCACCGCACCCTCGACATTCACGACGAGCCGATGCCTGCGTTCATGCGGCCGGACTTCGACGGTGCCCTCGGCGCCTTGCCATTCGATCGCGCGCCGATACACGCCGTCCTCGACCGACTCGACGCCCGCCGACGCGCGACCGCCGATAAATTTCAGCATCCGCGTCCAGTCGAAAGGCCGCTTGAAGGGCAGCTCGAGCGTGGCGGTCGATGTGCTGATGGTCGAATGCATTTTGAATGCCGAATGCGCGATGGTCGAATGAATGCGAATGTTACTCCGGCGAACCGGATGCCCGTCGCGGCGCCAAGCTCATTCTTCGCTAACCCTCGGCGACGACAATGCCTCACATCGACAGCAGCTAGTCCATCTCAGCCAACCGAAGGAGCCGAACATGAACGTCATCTCGATCAGCATCGTCGCCATCGTCATCACCGCTGCGCTCGCGGCCATCGCGCCGGTCACGCACTTCACGCAGCGTGAGATCGCCGTGCTGAGCGCCCATGCCGCGAACACGCGCGCCGAAGTCCAAATCGGCTCGGGTACCGGACTGACGGCGTGATCGATGCGCCGATCAGCGGCGCGTCGCCAGTTCCATCGTGCTCGCGTTGAGCATCTGTCTGAATTCGGGATCGTGGGAAAGAATCTGGCGCGCGCTCGTGAGCAGTTGCGGGCGACGCTCCCACTGATCGGAGCGCACGACGCAGCGCGCGAGCACATCGCCGTAGATCGCATCAAGCCCTTCGCGGTCGTGCGCCGTGGTGAGTCGGGCGATGCGGACTTTCTCGTCACGCGTGAGTCCGCGTGTTAGACAGTCGACGGTCTCGCGGTCCATTCCCGCTTGGGCAGTGTCGAAGTCCGTCGAGAGATAGAAAGTAATGCTCGTGATGACGAACGTCGCGCCGAGTGCGATGCATGCCCCTCGAATCTTGGTCATCGTTTTCCCCGATGGTAGGCTCTGTGAACCGCTTGGATTTCTTGGACAGTGCCGAGCGTTAGTGTTCGGTCTTTCATGAGCCTTCGGCCGTGGGCCGGAGG
>NZ_JALQEB010000038.1:0-8410 GCF_023630905.1 Caballeronia sp. ATUFL_F1_KS4A
ATCTTCGAAAGACGCTCGAAATCGATCTTCAGCGCAAACGCCGACGCGCCCGCGACGATCAGCTTCGGCTTGTGTTCGTTCGCGAGTTGCTCGGCCGCTTCGTAGTCGATGTCTTCGGCTTCGTTGAGACCGTAGCTCACGACGTTGAACCATTTGCCCGACATGTTGACCGGCGAGCCGTGCGTAAGGTGGCCGCCGTGCGCGAGGCTCAGGCCCATGATGGTGTCGCCGGGCTTGAGCATCGCGAAGAACACGCCCTGATTGGCCTGCGAGCCGGAATTCGGCTGCACGTTCGCGGCTTCGGCGCCGAAAAGCTCCTTCACGCGATCGATCGCGAGCTGCTCCGCCACGTCGACATATTCGCAACCGCCGTAATAGCGCTTGCCCGGATAGCCTTCCGCGTACTTGTTGGTGAGCTGCGAGCCTTGCGCTGCCATCACGGCCGGGCTCGTGTAGTTCTCCGACGCGATCAGCTCGATGTGATCTTCCTGGCGTCGGTTTTCATTCGTGATGGCCGCCCAGAGTTCCGGATCGACGTTTTCAACGGTGCTGGCTGCGCGATTGAACATGATGGTACCCATGTAAGAGAGAAGCGGGTTGCTGCGGGAACGCGTGACTGTCCCGTATTCCATCGAAAGCCGGCTCGCGCGGATAGAAGAATTACGACATTGCGCTGGAATGCGGGCACCTGCGCATTCGCCGCAAGATTCGCATCAACGTGAACGCGTGACGCAGCTCGAAGCCGAGCCGTTCATACAGCGCGATGGCGCTTTCGTTGTGACTGAAGACATGCAGAAACGGCGTGTCGCCGCGCTCGCCGATTTCCTTGCGCAGGATGTTCATGAGCCGTCCGGCCAGACCGCGTCCGCGGCAACGTTCATCGACGCACACCGCGCTGATCTCCACATGACCGTCGATGGTCATGCGCTCGCCCGCCATCGCGATGAGTTCGCCTTGCTCGCGAATCCCGATGTAGCGGCCCATTTCGCGCGTGCGCCTGCCGAACGGACCGGGTTTCGTGCGTTGCACGAGCGCGAGCATGGCGTCGATATCGGCAGCGCCGAGCGCGATCACGTCGCGGTCGTCGATGCTTTGCGTGAAACGCGACGTCGCGATCATCTGATGGATGGTGCCGACGCGCTCCGCGTGCAATGCGCCGATGTCCGCGAGCGCACCCGCCGAGAGCATCGCGACGTGTTCGCCGGGTTGCAGCAGCGCGTGCAGCGCGCGCCAGGCATCGGGTGTATCGGAGGCGATGGCCCCGAACGGCGCGACATCCGGATGGAAACGCCGCGCGAGTGTGTCGCCGAGGCCGAGATGCGCCTGCTTCGTGGTCAGCGCGGTCCAGATCGGGCGGTCGAGTGCGGCGTGGGTCGGGCGGATCATATCGGCTCCGGTTGCGAAAGGTGATCGAATGCCGATCACTTTAGGCAATTCCGAGCGTTCCGGCTATTGTCGGAAATGACAGTTTCGGGGGCATTTGCGCCAAACGAAACGCGTCAGGGGTAGCGCGCTTCGTCCAGATCGGCGATGAGCGTCGGGCCTGTCGGTTTCCATCCGAGGCGCGCCTGCGTCAGCGCGCTCGACGCGGGCATGTCCAGGCCGACGAACATCGCCATCCAGCCGAAATGCGCGGCTGCATCGTCCGGAGAAATCGACGTGACCGGCAGCTTCAGCCCGCGTCCGAGCGCTTCGGCAATCGCGCGGCTCGCGATGCCTTCCTCGCCGACCGCGTGATAACGCGCGCCGCTTTCCGCCTTCTCGACGGCGAGCCGGTAGAGCCGCGCGGCATCGGAGACATGGCCCGCCGGCCAGCGATTGCCGCCATCGCCCACATAAGCGACGACGCCCTTGTCGCGCGCAATGCCGATGAGCGGCGTGATGAGACCCTGCTTCAACGGATCGTGAACCTGCGGCAGTCTCACCACCGACACGTTGATGCCGGAATCGAGCAGCGTGTTCCCCGCCAGCTCGGACGCGATGCGCGGATTCGGATGGCGCGTGTTGAAGACGTCCTCGCGCGCCGGTTCGCCGTGCTCGCCGCTGCCCATGCCGGTGCCCGACGTGATGACGAGCGGACGATTCGTGCCCGCGAGCGCCGATCCGAGCGCGGCGATCGCGCGCTTGTCCTTTTCGCAGTTCTCGACGAAGCGCGAGAAGTCGTGATCGAAGGCCGTGTGGATGACCGCATCCGCCAGCGCTGCGCCGCGCGCGAGGCTTTCCGGATCTTCCAGCGTGCCGCGATGCACTTCGGCGCCGGCATCTTCGAGCGCCCGCGCGCCCGCATCCGAGCGCGTCATGCCGATCACCCGATGACCCGCGTTGATCAATTCGTGCACCAAGGCCGAGCCGATGAAGCCGGTCGCGCCCGTCAGAAAAATTCGCATGGTGAAGCTCCCTGGTCGAATGGCGCTCACTATCCGACGTTTTTTTATCCCTTTAAAGTAGTGACGTCATCCTATTAAAACGACTAACAGGGTTTCATATCCGTGGATACGGCCAGATCGCTCGGCGATTTTCTGCGCAGCCGGCGCACGCGTCTCGATCCGGCGAGCTTCGGTTTCGCCGGACGCCGCCGCACGCCCGGCCTGCGCCGCGAAGAGGTCGCCCAGCGCGCGAACATTAGTCCGACCTGGTACACGTGGCTCGAGCAGGGACGCGGCGGCGCGCCGTCGGCCGATGTGCTGGAGCGCATCTGCGGCGCGCTGTTGCTCACCGATGCCGAGCGCGAGCATCTCTTCATGCTCGGGCTGGGACGGCCGCCGGAAGTCCGTTACCGGTCCGCTGATGGCGTCAGTCCGCGGCTTCAGCGTCTGCTCGATTCGCTGCAGACCAGCCCGGCCATCGTCAAGACGCCGACGTGGGATGTCGTCGCGTGGAATCGCGCCGCGGCCGTCGTGCTGACCGATTACGGCACGCTGCCGCCCGGCGGGCGCAATATCCTGCGATTCCTGTTCCGCAATCCCGATGTCCGCGCGCGGCAGCACGACTGGGACAGCGTCGCGCGCTTCGTCGTCGGCGCGTTCCGGGCGGATGTGGCGCGCGCGGGGCTGGTGTCGGAAGTCGGCGAGCTCGTCGAAGAGCTTCGGCACGCGAGTCCCGAATTCGACGCGCTCTGGCGCGACAACGACGTCCACAGCCACGAAGAAGGCGGCGGCATCAAGCGTCTGATGCATCCGGCGCTCGGATCGGTCGAGCTGGAATATTCGGCGTTTTCCGTCGATGGCCGGCCGGATCTCGGCATGATCGTCTACACGCCCGTCGACCGCGGGATGGCCGAGCGGATCGGCCAGCTCGCCGCGAGCGCGTGACGCTTCAGAACTTCTCCGCCCACGGCCGCAGCTCGATTTCCCACGTCCACGCGCTGCGATGCTGGCGCAGCACATCGAGATAGGTTTGCGCGATGGCGTCGGGATCGAGCGTGCTGTCCGGCGCGTCGGGCGGATCGGCGCGATGTTCGGCGCGCACGCCGCCGTCGATCACGAAATGCGCGACGTGAATGCCCTTCGGCGCAAGTTCGCGCGCGGCGCTTTGTGCGAGGCCGCGCAACGCGAACTTGCCCATCGCGAAGGGCGCGGACAGCGCGAAACCCTTGACGCCCGCCGTCGCTCCCGTCAGCAGGATCGCGCCTTTGCCGGCGGGAATCATGCGGCGCGCGGCCTGCTGGACGGCGTGAAACGCGCCGAGCGCCGAGACGGCGACAGCCTGCGCGACTTCTTCGGCATCGAGTTCCGCGATGGGTCCGCGCACGCGCCCGCTCGCGTTGTAGATGACGATTTCCGGCGCGCCGATGCGGGCTTCGGTCTGGGCGAAGAGCGTTTCGATCTGACCGGCATCGGATGCATCGACGGGTAGCGCGATGGCGCCGGTTTCATCGACGAGCGCCGCGAGCTTTTCGACATTGCGCGCCGCGATGACAACCGGAATGTTTTCGGCGCGCAGACGCCGCGTAAGAGAGCCGCTGATGCCTGGCCCGGCACCGACGATGAGGGCGCTGCGGTAGGGAAGTGTGCTCATGGTTTCACGCTCGGACGAGAGGTGGAACCGATGATAACTGGGGTGGGAAATCGGCGCGCGGACCGGCTGCTGCGGGGCTGTTTTTGATGAAAGTCGATGGGTTTCTCAGCGCGACGTGATCGTCGCTACATCCGGCGCGCTGACGAACGGTGGCACGCTCGCGGCGCAGCGGAATACGAGCGTCAATGCGGGCAGCGCAAGACCGATGCAGGTCATTGGCGCATCAGCAAAAAAGGGATTCTGACTCGGCAACGCGGCGCGTGTCGGACGTTGGTGATCTGAACATCGTCAGCGTGCAGGATGTGACCACGAGCAGCGCGCATCGGAGCAGCGCGGGCGGCGGGTTCACGATTCGTCAAGCGGAGGCAGCGCGAGCTTCGGCGCGCAGAACGCGTGTTGTATGCGCTTGATCGTGATCACGTAGATCCGTGATCACGGCCCTCGATGTCGCTGTACGTCGGCGTGCCAGTGTACTCAAGCTGTTCTGCGATGCGTCCGCGGCACTTGCAATCACCGCGCCTTTCAGATCGATGTTGCCCTTCACATTGACGTTAAAGCCGCCTTCGCCGGCCAGAATCTCCGCCTGCTGATTGACCTACGGATAGTCGCCGTCGGCGTGACGCGCGAGGCCGCACCGCAGCCGACAGCACGACGGAATGACTCTCAACATCTGACCCGTATTGAAATGGTCCAACGATAGTCACAATCTTTTTCTGATTGAATGGAAAGATCAGGAAAGGATTATTTACGGCCACGACGGAGACGGCGATAGTAAGAAGTTTCCGTCGGTCGTCCAAGAAGGCGAAGAAAAAGTAAAAGGACGGATCGTAGTTAATCAGAGCACGGCTCATTCACCGGGCCGGGTTCAGGCGCTCATGAGCGTCGTTCATGGTGATGACGACGCTCTCTCCACGTCCGACACACGCATAAGCAGCGGCGTTCTGCTCGGCCTTGGTCGGGTAAGTCGCTCGGGTTTGGCGTATGAATGTTGTCGCCGCCCGCGACGGTTTTTTTGTTCCATTCAGACCTAGAAGTTAGTTGATGATTTACCGAAAAAGGCTTGCGGCTCTGCCGTTCACAGCCCTGATGTCGCTCGCAGCAAATGCGCAGCAAATTCCATTCACAGACGAAGCCGCCGCCGCGCGCGCGAATGCGATACAGGATCAGCAAATCCAGCAACAACGCGAGGCACAGCAACGCGAATCGGCGATTCGAGCGCCGGCCGTGCGCTCGGAAATCCCTGACGAGAAGCGATATCCGTTGCTTCCTTCAGAGACGCCGTGCTTTCGCATCGACGCCTTCGAGCTCGATGTGCCGCAAACGCTGCCCGAGCCGATTCGGAAGCAGGGCGCATCATCGCTGCCGCTCGATCCGTTCGCGTTCGCCCGCGAGTGGCTCGACCACTACAAAGGTCAATGCATCGGCAAGGACGGCGTGAACGTACTGACCAAGGCGCTTCAGCAGGCAATCCTGAGCCGCGGACTGATCACGACGCGTGTGCTGCTGCCCGAACAGGACCTGTCGACCGGCACGCTCAAGTTCGCTCTGATCCCCGGCGTGATCCGCGAATTGCGCTTTGCCGATCCCAACACGTCGGGCACATGGAAGACCGCTTTTCCGGCGCGTCCCGGCGACGTGCTGAACCTGCGCGATCTCGAGCAAGGCCTGGAGCAGATGAAGCGCGTCGCGAGCCAGGACGTCGACATGAAGGTCGATCCGACCAGCTCGCCCGGTGAGAGCGATGTCGTCATCACCGTCAGGCGCGCCAAGCCTTGGACGTTCGTCGCCTCTGTCGACAACTCCGGCAGCCGTGCAACCGGCAAGTGGCAAGGCAACGTCAGCCTGGGCATCGACAATCTTCTTGGACTGAACGACATCCTGAGCGTAGGCGCGAATCAGGACCTGTACTTCGACGACAAGACTTTGGGCTCGCACGGCTTCAACGGTTCCTACTCGATCCCATGGGGCTATTGGACCGCGACGCTGTATGGCAACACGAACACTTACTATCAGCAGATCGCCGGTGTGAACCAATCGTTCGTGTCGAGCGGCAATTCGCAGAGCGCGGGGCTCAAACTGCAGCGCGTGCTGCGCCGCAGCCAGAGCGACGTGCTCAGCAGCTATATGCAACTCTCGAAGCGCTTCGGTGCGAGCTTCATCGAAGACACGGAGATTGAGCTACAGCGACGCAACAATACTTTCCTCGAACTGGGACTGACCGATCGACATTACTTCGGCGGTGCACAGTTCGACGCGACATTGGCATATCGCCAAGGCATCGGTGGTCTGGGCGCGAGACCCGATCCGGAACCGGATCCTTACTCCATATCCACGCGCGCACCGACCTACCGCTTCAAGATGGCCGTGCTGGATATGAACCTGTCGATGCCGTTTGCCATTGCGAAGCAAAGCTTCCGCTACGTGACGACCGTACACGGGCAATACACCAACGATCAGCTTTACTACATCGACGACCTGACGATCGGCAGCCGCTACACCGTGCGCGGCTTCGACGGCGAACAAATGTTGGCCGCAGAAAAAGGCTTCTACTGGCGCAACGAATTGCAGATGCCGATCGGACAGACGCGCCAGTCGCTCTACGTCGGCGTGGATTACGGTCGCGTGTTCGGCCCGAATACCGAGTTTCTCGCGGGCACGCAGCTCGTCGGCGCGGTGATCGGCGTTCGCGGCGGCATTCCGTCGAAGTACGCTGGGTTCAGCTATGACTTCTTCGCGGGCACGCCGATTTACAAGCCGTCTTCACTCGAGACATCGCGCGTGACGGTCGGATTTCAGATGACCGCGCAATTCTGACGCGCGATCGACCTCGGGCTGCATTGCATGGTCAAGACACTGCGGCCCAAATAACAAAGGAGAAAACATGGCCAACGAGAAGAGTCTGACGCTCGCGTCGATTCATTCGACGGCGAAGGCGCTCACTGCCGGACTGCTGCTCGCGCTCGCCGCATGTGGAGGCGGAAGCGGCAGCGGACTCTCGGCTGTCGAGAACAACGGCAACGGGGCGACGGGAGGGACATCGTCGAATTCGGCGGATACGGCATCGACTTCATCGGACGCGCCCACATCATCCAGTACGGCCGCGAGCTTCTTCAACAGCATCTTCTTGAAGGACAGCGGCAGCGGCTTCTATCAGTTCGATGCGAACTATCCCGGCAGCGGAGGCTACACGCCCGTCGCTTCGGGCAGAACCCGGTTCTACGTCGACAGTGATAGCGACGACAACTTCATCGCAGAGACCACAACGATAGCGGGCGCATATACGCAAGACTATGAGACGCAGCTGTATATCACGGCGGAAGGTGCGTTCACGTCGCGATCGAGCCCCTACATCCATTTCGGTTCGAACTCGAAGATCTTCCAGAAGCTATCGCAAGGTTATGAGCTCGGCATGCGGGGCATGTCGACGGCCTTGGAGCGAATCACGATCAAATTGGACGACGTATCGGGTCTGCCGATCTCGGATGCCATTCGCAAGGACGAGGGTCCGGCCGTCAACGGACTGCCGTTTCTGCTTGCCGCCGACAAATCGCCGATGCCGAAGGGATCCATCATCTATCAGTTGCCGTACACGGTCGTGACCACGCACTTGTGGGCGAACCTGACAAAGGGGAAGGATCCGTTTGCGTCTCTGGAGGAGATCCAGGCCAGGACCGGAGGGGCCATCCAATCGTTGGGCGGCTATCGCTATCTGCAGCCCGCGCCGAACAGCATGATTCATATCGAGTACGACGGGGCTCTGTACCACGGTGAACTGGTGAAGGCCGGTGACATCCACGATGTCGTTCCGGCTGCGTATAACAGCATTGCCGCGGATTTCATCGCGCAGCGCGAGGCAGTTGCGCTCGCAAAGTAGTGAAGAAAGGAGAAGGAAGCACAATTGTTCCTTCTCCCGTCGACGGTGCTGCTTCAGTTCTTCACGCTTTCACGCCGTGCAGCAGGCTGCCGATGGCGTCGAGCGACTTCGTCACGTTGGTCAGATCGACCTTGGTGTACTGCGATGCATCGACCTGCGTCACCGGCGCCACGTTGATCTGCGGGCTCGCGAACGCGAAGCCCGTGATCGAGTTGGCGTTGATGCCGTTGTTCTGGAAGATGCTCGCGCCGCCGACGATGGCGCCCATTTCAGCGCGACCAAGTTCCTTGCTGACGGCGAGGTTTTCGATTCTCAACATGATGTCTCTCCTGATGACGTGAATGGCTGTGTGAGGGCTTACAGCTTCACGCCGCCGAGCACGCTGCCAACCGCATCGATCGACTTCGTGACGTTGGTCAGATCGACGTTCGTGTGCGTCGAGGCATCGACTTGCGTGACGGGCGCGACGTTGGTCTGCGGGCTGGCGAACGAGAAGCCGCCGTTGACATTGGCGTTGAC